>JAGXIB010000020.1 GCA_024635865.1 Flavobacteriales bacterium | reverse complement strand
GCAGCGTCAGATGTGTATAAGAGACAGCAACAATGCTACTCGCACCATAGATTACTGTTTGACCTAACAATTGTTTTAACTTGCTCATTTTATCCCTTTACTCCTAATTTCTATAATTTGGAAAGGTAATAAATATATGTAAGACTATAAGCTTACTCGTTGAAAGGAACTAAGTTAAAAGAACGATTTTCATAAAAATCATACAATTTTAGTGCTGACTCAATTAATATTAATTATTTTTGATGAAAATCATCAACATGATCAATTTAATAAAGATTTTTACTCTATTAGCTATCTTTTTCATTTCCAACCCTAGCTTTTCTCAAATAAACATGGAAAAATATGCTGGAAAAAGATACAACGCGTTATACAAACAGGTTATTAAAGACTCTAATTTTATTGACTGCAGATTATTAACCTCAGCAACTAATAAAGCTAATGGAGTAGAGTTGTTTTTCAAAAAAGACATTCACTATACGGTTAGCTTTAAAAAAAGTAAGTTAAATGACAGTTACTCTTGTGAATCTGGACCAGTAAGAGCAATGAAAATATATGTGATACACTACTATAAAGGAGAAGAGTATCAAGAAGGGTACTGTAAATGTAGTTCGGGTGAAAGCACAAAACTAATAGACCCAAACTTTCAGAAATAATCCATTTGCATCCACCAAAGAAAAACACTAAGAAGGTAGGAGATAAAGGCGAGCAAATTGCAGTTGACTTTCTCAAAACCAATAATTATAAAATTTTAGAAAGAAACTTTAGAAGTGGAAAATCTGAAATAGATATAATCGGTAAAAAAAAGGACTTTATCATTTTCTTTGAAGTAAAATCTAGAAGTCAACATCAAAACAATAATCCTGGTGACTTATTAAGCAATGCACAACAAAACAGAATTGTTAATGCTGCGCACGATTATATTGTAGAAAAAGATTTAGATTTAGAAGCTCGATTTGACTTAATTGTAGTTCTATTAGACAAAAGTAATAGCGTTGAACATATAGAAGATGCTTTTTATGCTACTCGATAATTGGTTATTAACCTTCTTCATCTTCTTTAAATTACTTAGATTTGTATGACTACTTAAAACTAGCAATTTTGAACTTAGCACAACTAAAATCTATTTATAGTGGATCGCACAATACAAATCAGATTGGCGAAGCATTAAAACAAAAAAACGCTCGAATTCACTTAAAAGGTCTTGCAGGTTCTATCGATTCTTTAATCGCCGCTGGAGTTAGTAATGTACTAAACGGAAATTACCTTTATGTACTGAGAGACAAAGAAGAAGCAGCTTACTTTTACAATAATTTAGAAAACATTACCCAAGATGATAAAGGGCTTTCTTTATTGTTTTATCCAGCTTCCTATAAAAGGCCATACCAGATAGAAGCAATAGATAATGCCAATATTATTCAACGAACAGAAGTTTTAACTACCATTCGTAAAAAACGTAAAAACATTCTATTGGTTACTTACCCCGAAGCCATCATTGAAAACGTAGTCACACAAAAAGAATTTGATAAAAACACCCTGGAACTAGAAGTTGGAATAGAATACGAAATCGACTTTATTAACGAATTGTTGATAGAACACGATTTCGAAAAAGTTGATTATGTTTTTGAACCGGGACAGTTCGCTGTGAGGGGAGACATTGTAGATATCTACTCCTTTTCAAACGACCTACCCTATCGTTTAGAATTCTTTGGAGATGATTTAGAATCTATTCGTGTTTTTAACCCAGAAGATCAACTTTCTATCAATACTTTAAAAAAAGTAGCGATTGTTCCAAATGTGAATAAGAAAATGCTGGAAGAAAGCAGGACTTCATTTTTGACTTACATTCCAAAAGACACTAAAATTTGGGTAAAAGACTTTGACTATGCTAAAGATAAAATTTTAAAAGGTTTTGATAAAGCTAATTATACCTATAACCAATTAGAAGGAACAGTTAAACGTCTATCTCCCTTACAACTTTACTTAGCGCCAATAGATTTTGAAAATCAATTATCGGAACATCCTTTAGTTGAATTTGGTGAGCGCTTTCATTTTGATGCTAACCTAACCATTGATTACAATGTTGCTCCACAACCTCCATTTAATAAGAATTTTGATTTACTAATCGACATCTTAAATAGAAATACGGAAAACAAGTTCATTAACATAATAGTTTCTGAAAATTCAAACCAACTAGAACGTCTAAGTCGAATTTTTGCTGACATTGGACAAGAAGTAAACTACTCTCCTATTCAAATTGCACTGCATGAAGGTTTTACTGATAAAGAACTAAAAATTGCTTGCTATACTGATCATCAAATATTCGAACGTTACCATCGATTTAAGTTAAAGGAAGGCTATAAAAAATCGAAACAAGCATTTACTTTAAAAGAAGTTTACAACTTACAAAAAGGTGATTTTGTAGTACATATAGACCATGGAGTTGGAGAGTTTTCTGGACTAGAAAAAATAGACAATCATGGGAAAATGCAAGAAGCCATTCGATTGGTTTATAAAGGCGGGGACATTCTTTATGTCAGTATTCATTCCCTACATCGAATTTCAAAATTTTCTGGAAAAGACGGAAACCAACCTACACTTAACAAACTAGGTTCCCCTGCTTGGGCTGCTGCCAAAAAGAAAGCAAAGTCCAGAATTAAAGAGATGGCTTTTGATTTAATTCAATTGTATGCTAAAAGAAAGGCAAGTAAAGGTTTTGCTTTTGCTTCAGACTCCTATTTACAAAACGAATTAGAAGCTTCTTTTATTTACGAAGACACTCCCGATCAATTAGCTACTACGATAGCTGTAAAAGAAGACATGGAGTCGGAATCTCCAATGGATCGTCTAGTATGCGGTGATGTAGGTTTTGGAAAAACAGAGATTGCAATTAGAGCAGCATTTAAAGCAGTAACCGATGGAAAACAAGTCGCTATTTTAGTACCAACAACGGTACTAGCCTTCCAGCATTATAAAACATTTACTGAACGATTAAAAGATTTTCCTTGCACCGTAGACTACGTAAACCGATTTAAGTCTGCTGGAAAAAATAAAGAAACATTAAAAAACCTTGCTGAAGGAAAAGTAGACATAATAATTGGGACACATAGATTAGCAGGAAAAGATGTGAAATTTAAGGACTTAGGCTTATTAGTTATTGATGAAGAACAAAAATTTGGCGTTTCTGTAAAGGACAAGTTAAAGCTATTGAAAAACAATGTCGACACCTTAACATTGACCGCTACTCCTATCCCTAGAACCCTTCAGTTTAGCATGATGAATGCTAGAGATTTATCGGTAATAAACACGCCTCCTCCAGATCGTTTCCCGATAGAAACTATTGTACAGTCTTTTAGTGAAACAACCGTGCGAGATGCTATTTCTTATGAAACACAACGAGGAGGGCAAGTATACTTTATTCACAATAGAGTTCAAAACATAAAAGAAGTCGCCGGTATGATTCAACGACTTTGTCCAGATGTAAGAGTAGCTATAGGTCATGGCCAAATGGAAGGAAAACAATTAGAAGCCATTATTATGGACTTTATGGCTGGGATGTATGATGTTTTGGTTGCGACTACTATTGTAGAGTCTGGAATTGATATCGCTAATGCCAACACTATAATTATTAATAACGCCAATCATTTTGGTCTAAGTGACCTACATCAATTAAGAGGACGTGTGGGTAGGTCTAATAAAAAGGCATTTGCTTATCTATTTACTCCACCACCTCAACATTTAACAGACGATGCAAGAAAGCGTTTAGCAGCAATAGAACAATTTTCTGATTTAGGAAGTGGGATTAACATTGCGATGCGAGATTTAGATATTCGAGGTGCAGGAGATTTATTAGGTGCAAACCAAAGTGGGTTTATAGGGGATATTGGTTTTGACACTTTCCAAAAGATATTGGATGAAGCCATTAAAGAATTAAAAGAAACAGAATTTAAAGAAACGTTTAAAGATGAATTAGCCAATCAGGATTTTGTAAGTGATTGCCAGTTAGAAACCGATATGCAACTAGTGATTCCAGACGACTATGTAAATGAAGTAAATGAACGTCTGAGCCTATATAAAGAGCTAGATGACTCTGTAAATGAGGTAGAATTAGCGGTGTTTACCAAAAACTTAAAAGATCGTTTTGGAGACATTCCTGAAGAAACTGAAGAATTAATGAATGCTGTTCGCTTAAGATGGCTAGCTAAAGAAGTTGGTTTTACTAAACTGATCATAAAGAAAAATGTAATGCTAGGTTCATTTCTAACAGATCAACAATCACCTTATTATCAGTCTAATAAATTCACACAGGTGTTAAACTACATACAGCATAACGTCAAAACTTCTAGCATTGCAGAGAAAAACGAGAAGTTGAGAATGCGCTTTAATGGGGTTAAGAGCATAGGACAAGCTAGAAATATATTGGCTAGCATATTAGAAAAGACGCCTTAAGTAAAATTAGGCTTTTTCAAAAAACAAAAAAAAATCTTAAAAAATAAAAAAAATGTTTACATTTGTCCCACACGAAGGAAAGTAAACTAACTTCTAAAACACTTTCCATACTTTTTAAAAAAAAGATTCACACAAATACATTTTCAAATAACATTATAGTATATATATGTACGATATAGCTCAATTAAGAAGCAAAAAAGTTGCCGATTTACGTGAAATCGCAGCAGAATTAAAGATTACAAAGACAGATAAACTAAAGAAAGATGATTTAGTTTACAAAATATTAGACGAACAAGCAATCGTTTCTGCTGCTGAGGTTTCTAAACCTAAGCCAAAAAGAGCAAGAGCACCTCAGAATCAAAAAATAGCAAGTTCTGACAAGAAAGAAACAGCAAAAACTCCTATTGCTAAAGAAGAAAAATCAGAAATTAAAAAAACTGAAAAACCTTCTAAACCTTCTAAACCTAGACCGCCTAAAGCTCAAAACCAACGCAAGGAAAACGTAAGTTCCGAGACTAAAACAGAAGATCCAAAGTCAGAAAGTAACGCTACTGATAGGAATCAAAGTAATAAACCTCAGAACAGTCGCAAGCCAGACAATAGTAAGGCAAATGCTAACAACCCGAATCACCCGAGTCATAAAGCAAATTCGAATAACAAAAATCAAAACAATAATAACCAAAGAGATAGTTCTAATAATAAGAAACCTAATCCTAACCAAAACCAGAAGAATAACCCTAATCAAAAACAGATTAGAAAGCCTCAAACTACTGCTGAAGAATTAGGATACAATTTTGATGACTTAATTGCTAGTGAAGGAGTATTAGAAGTAATGCAAGATGGTTACGGATTTTTACGTTCTTCTGATTATCATTATTTACCCTCTCCTGATGATGTTTATGTTTCTCATTCTCAAATAAAATTATTTGGGTTAAAAACTGGAGATACAATTAAAGGTAGTATTCGTCCACCAAAAATTGGAGAGCGTTATTTCCCATTGATTAAGTTTTTAAAGATCAACGGTCGTGACCCTAACGAAATTAAAGATAGAGTTCCTTTTAAGTATTTAACTCCTTTATTTCCATCAGAAAAATTAAAATTAACAGGACACAGTAAGGAAACTATTTCTACTCGTGTAATGGATTTATTTGCTCCGATAGGAAAAGGACAAAGAGGAATGATTGTAGCTCAACCTAAAACTGGTAAGACCGTTTTATTAAAGGATGTTGCTAACGCTATTGCAAGTAATCATCCAGAAGTATACTTGATGGTACTTTTAATTGATGAGCGTCCTGAGGAAGTTACAGACATGCAACGTAGTGTGAATGCAGAAGTTATTGCTTCTACATTTGATGAGCCTGCAGAACGTCACGTAAAAGTGGCTAACATTGTACTAGAAAAAGCAAAAAGATTAGTAGAAAGCGGACATGATGTTTGTATCCTTCTTGATTCGATTACCCGTTTAGCAAGAGCTTACAATACTGTAATGCCAGCTTCTGGAAAAGTATTGACAGGGGGTGTAGATGCCAACGCATTACACAAACCAAAACGTTTCTTTGGTGCTGCAAGAAAAATTGAGAACGGTGGTTCTTTAACGATTTTAGCAACTGCATTAACAGATACAGGGTCGAAAATGGACGAGGTTATTTTTGAAGAATTCAAAGGAACTGGAAACATGGAATTACAATTAGATCGTAAAATTGCTAACCGTAGAATCTTCCCAGCAATAGATATCTTAACTTCTGGAACAAGAAGAGAGGATTTATTATTGAGCAAAGAAGAATTACAACGTGTTTGGTTATTAAGAAAGTACATGGCAGACATGAAGTCTATAGAAGCAATGGAATTCTTAAAAGATCGTTTACAAGCGAGTAGAACAAACGAAGAGTTTTTAGCCTCTATGAATGGTTAAATAAAAATAAATAGTTATTTAAAAGCTTCATTACTAAGTTTAGTAATGAGGCTTTTTTGCTTTTGTTAGGTGTGTAAATCTATCTATAAGCTATTTAAATAAATCGATCAATTCATTTTGTAATGTTTCTGCCTTATCTTGTACATACCATTTTTGCAATTCAACACTAAAGTATTCATAAGAAAGCACAGCATTCTTTTTAAATTCAACGACCATGTTTTGAGCTGGCTCAGGTCTTGGACCCCATTTCTTTAATTGATTAAAATCTTCGTCAAACAACACAAAAATAGGTATAGACTTCCCTCCATTGATTAAGTAGTTTTCCATTATTTCTGGGTGCTCATCTCTTATCATTACTTTCAGTTCAGCACCTTCAACTTCCTTCGCCAATAAAGCCATCATTGGAATAATATTCCCTGCATCACCACACCAAGCCTCAGAGATTAAAAACCACTTTTTTGATTCGTGTTGTTTTGCTGCTTCAATCAACTCTGGTTTTAGGTTAAAGGTCTTTAACCCTCTTTTAGTCCTTGCTAAAGATAGCTTCGTATAGTTTAGCATTGCTTCTGACTGGTTTTCTCCAGTTGTTTTTCCTTCTTCAAACAAACTCTGTATGTGAGTATAGTAGGATTCAAAAGCAGGTAGGTTATTGTAAAACTCTTTTGTTACTTTCATAATATTTGAATTATCTATTTCTTAGTCTTTGATTTAAGATTAAGCTTACAAATTTCCAATTATTCTTTATAACTTAACTTTACAATAGCTGATTTCCCATGAATAGTAACCTTTTTTTTTCATAATTTCGCTAAATAAATACTCTGCAACTTATGGCAAAAGCTATTCTCTTTATATATTTAATCATTTCATTTTCTATTATTAGCGCTCAAATAACATTTGATTCATCTTCATTTTACAAATGCTTTAGTCAATTAGAGCTTAACGACAATAGCATTATAATGATGGGAGAGCACCATGGAGATATAAACTTTATGAATACCGAACTATTAGTTATAAAGCAGTTAGCTTCAAAAGGATTTAATACTATTTATGTTGAGGGAGGAAATTCAGAAGCTGAAATTTTCAATAATTACTTTAAAACTAACAACATTAAACTTTTAAAATATTCCAGAGCCAGAGGGACTAAGTTCCTTCAGTATTTAAACGACATAAAACAGATAAATCCAAACATAAGTTTTAAAGGATATGATTTCGAACGACCGCAAACTATTGCAGCAATATTATCATTATGGTTTGAAAATAAAAACATAGAGGACGTTGACATTCATAAACTAATCCATAAACTTAGTAAAATAAAAAGTAGAAGTATAAAAAACGTTAAAAAGAACAAACCTAAAACAGATAAAATTTTAGCCAAATTAAGAGCCTCCCTAAGAAATAAAGAATTAGAATATCAAAAAATATTAGGGAATCATTTCGAAGCTTTTAAAAAAATATTAACCAATTCTATCGAGCCAGATTTTGCAACAAGAGATCAAGCTTTTGCTAAGCTAATTCTTGAAAATGAAAAAGAAGAAGGTCTTGAGAAATCTATTTTTATTATGGGTAGAGATCACATGACAGAAGAAGAGTCTTTCGTTCCTTTACTGCTAGAAAAACTACCTAAAAAGTACAACATATCTTGTATTGTCTTAATAACTAACAATAACTTTGATGAATTTAGAGAAGTTTATTATGACTCAAATGAGACTAGGAAAATTGGTCTTTTTAAAATCCCTGAGCAAAAAGTCATTCCAACAGAATACGATAAGTTAAAAGTTATAATAGGTATATTCTACAATCATTATAAAGGCATCTCAATTTCTAACTAAAACTAACCTCAAAACTTCTTCTTCTTATAAATCCTTTTTATTACTTTTGTAATCTAAAATTTAGAATCATGGCAGATAAAAACTTTCACGGAAGCACAGCAGGAGTAGGATACATTTATGTAGGATTAGCTTTATTAACTATTCTTAGCATTGTATTTTTTGGTTAATATTAACCTCAAATAATGAATAAGCGAATTGGAAAACCATTCAATTCTATTTTCTCGTGGATTATAAAAAAACGAATCCATCAAATTGACTTATTCAAAAAACACCCCATTGAAGTTCAAAATGAGCTTCTTGAAACCCTAGTTCATAAAGCTACCTATACAGAGTTTGGTAAAAAATATAACTTTAATTTAATTACCGATTACAACTCATTTAAAAAACACATTCCTTTACAAGATTATACTTCGCTAAAACCTTATATAGATCGAAACATAAAAGGAGAGCAGAATTTATTGTGGCCAGACGATGTAAAATGGTTTGCAAAATCTTCTGGTACAACTACTGGTAAAAGCAAGTTTATTCCAGTCAACAAAGAGGCGGTAGAAGATTGCCATTACAAAGGAGGAAAAGACTTGTTGGGAATGTATTACAACCATCATTCTACAACTCAGTTATTTAACGGGAAGCACCTCATTTTAGGAGGAAGTTCACAGATCAATTATTTTAATAACGAATCCTATTTTGGAGATCTATCTGCCATTATTGTTAAAAATTTACCTTGGTGGTGCGAATGGCGTAGAACTCCAAAAAAAGAAATTACCTTAATGGATAACTGGGAAGAAAAGCTTCCTAAAATGGTAGCATCTACTATTCATGAAGATGTAATGATACTGGCAGGCGTTCCTTCTTGGACCTTAGTTTTCTTAAAACAAGTGTTAGCTTTTACTAAGAAAGACAACATCATGGACGTTTGGCCAAACCTAGAATTATACATGCACGGAGGGGTTAATTTCGAGCCTTATCGATCTCAATTTGAAGCCATCATTAAGAATAAGAACATGAACTATGTTCAGACTTATAATGCAAGCGAAGGCTTTTTTGCAATTCAGGATCAAGTAAAAGCAGAAGACATGCTTCTAATGTTGGATTATGGTATTTTTTATGAATTCATTATCCCAGAAGAATTAAATAAAGAAAATCCAAAAGTAATTTCTTTACAAGAAGTGAAAGTAGGTGTCAATTATGCCTTAGTTATTTCTACCAGTGCAGGCTTGTGGCGTTATGTAATTGGCGATATTATTCAGTTTACTTCTCTAAAACCTCATCGAATAAAAGTAACTGGGAGAACCAGTCATTTTATAAATACTTTTGGCGAAGAAGTAATTACTGACAACACCGACAAAGCCATACAAATCGCTTGCGAAAAAACAAAAGCGCTAGTGAGAGAATACACCGTTGCACCAATATATATGGAAGCCAACGAAACAGGAGGTCATGAATGGATTATTGAGTTTAATGAACCTCCAGAGCATTTAGATTTATTTGTAGAAGTCTTGGATAGTGCCTTGCAGGGTTTAAATAGTGATTATGAAGCTAAACGTTCTAATGATCTTACCATAAGAATGCCTATTGTTCATATTGCAAAAACTGGTACATTTTATGATTGGTTAACGAGCAAAGGGAAACTAGGGGGGCAACATAAAATTCCTCGCCTTTCGAACGACAGAATACTATTAGAAGAAATTTTGACGTTAATGAATAAACCCAACAATTAAATGAAAACGCTTTTATTAATTATAATTACTTTTTTCTTGCTAATTGACGCTACTAGTCAGTTACAACTAATAAAAGAGTGGAAAACAACGGCTGATAAAGTTACCGTAGACAACTTGGGAAATCTTTATTTATACAATGCTACAAAAATAGACAAATACAATAATGAGGGCGAGAAAACAGCAACCTACAGCGACAATCAATTGGGAGAAATTGAAGAAATAGATGTTTCAAACCCATTAAAAAACTTGGTGCTTCACAAAAACCAAAATACTCTAGTTATTTTAGACAATACCTTATCTGCCGAGCAAAACAATTCATTGGATCTTACACAAGCCAATTTGTATAACACTACAGCTTACACTTATAGTGCTATAGATAATGGAATATGGTTTTACGATCAGGAGTTATTTCAACTCATTAAAATAGACATTAATATGAACCGAATTTATGAATCGGGAAATTTGTTACGTCTATTAAATTTAGATGCTTTATCTATCAATGCTATTTATGAAAGAAAAGATAAACTCTATGTTGTGACCCAAGAAGAAATTATTGTTTTTGACATCTATGGTGCCTACTATTATACTATTCATCATCAAAGTTCAACAGTCATTGGAATAGAAGGAAGCTGCATCTATTCTTTTAATGACTCAAAATTAAAAGCATATAATACCAAGACATTTGAAGTGCAAGAGATAAAAACCCCACTTTCAAAAACCGCTGTGATTACTTATCAAAAAAATAAAATCTATGCAATAGATCATGGTAAGTTTTCTATTTATTCGGTAAACAAAGAATAGAAGCTACATCCTAACTAGTTTACCACTTAATACAGTTGTATTCCCAAACTCATCTTTTGCTTTTACTTCATAAAAATAAACGCCTCGGGCTAGCGATTTTTGACCAACCACGATGTTGTTTCCATTGGTTATGGGTTGCTCTTTTTGTAGTACTTGTTGCCCTAAGCCATTTACCAAAGTAAAGGTGAGTTGCTCGTAACCATAACTGTATAAAATTAAATTATCGCCCGTTTTCCATAAAGAAGAGAGAAATAAGTGCTTTTCTTGTTCCAAATTAATGATTTTAGTAAGGGTATCGGAACATAGTTCGTTTGCTTTGCTAGCAACAAGTGTTAGTTGGTAATCGCCTGCTAACTCAAATTGTTCTGTTAAATTAGGTGTAATATTAGTCAGCGCTCCATTTACAAACCATTGATATTCACTAGCATTTTGGCTTTGATTGGTAAACGTTAAACTGGTTGGCGCAAATGGCAATGGACTACTGTAAGAAAAGTTAGCCACTGTGTTGTTTACTTCATTTACAATAATTTCTTGTGTAGAAACACAACTGTTGGTATCTATTACGCTAATAGAATATTCACCTTCAGAAAGGCCTCCATAAACAGGTGCTGTTTGCCAAACTCCACCATCTTTACTATAGCGATAAGGCGATGCAATACCTAGAACACTATCTATTACAATGGCTCCGTTATTATTAGGGCAATTGGCATCTTGTTGACTAACAAATAATTTTGGATTTGGATTTACTTTTATGTTTATAATTTCTGTTTTACTACACCCATTGGTATCGCTTACCATAATGCTATATAATCTATTTTCCTCTGGGGAGATACTTAACATGGAGTCGGTTGTTATCACATTGCCTCTATAACGCCAAGCATAAGTATAAGTACTATCTCCTCCAACCTTAAGATTAAGCTCCTCTCCTGCGCAAATGGTTGTGTCTGAAATATTGACACGACTTTTTAAGGTATCGCATTTGGTGGAGTAAGTTAAAAATGTGGCCCAAATTGAGTTGGATGTGGGATCGCTTAGTGGATGTGATGAGACTTGATATTCATACCTTAAACTTAAGTTAGGGGCGGTTACATAACTCTTTATATCTGCTAACGCATTAAACTATCTGGAGTATCGTCATTAAAGCCATACAAGGTGTCATTTTGATAATAAAAATTACCAAAAACTCCTGCTCTAGAATCACAGTTCTGTTCTGCTCCTCCAATTCTACCTAAAAAATTATTATTATTCAAGTATACATCTGTACTGTCAGGTAAAAAGTCTACCATATGACCAGTCAGCAAAGAAAGACTTATAGGCTTACTGTACATAGGTTTATTCAAAATATGATTATTAATCATTGTTTGTTCAATATTTCCGGCAATTACATCTACCGATACTGATATAGTTGGATAGTTTATATTTTCATAAACAACTAAGAGAAAGAAATCTTGATAGAAAAAATATGAATTACTAGGTAACTGCGGAGAAAATATAACTATACTGTCTTCAGTAAAATCTAATTTATTAGTCAGGTCAATTACATGAGTACTAACTATATCTTCTAAAAAAAAACTATTATAGTTTAACGAGACTCTAGTGTTTTCACTAAAGACGAACTCCTTTCCATTCAAATAAATAGAATGCTCAATTGAATCATTGAAACTATTTCCACAAAAAAGAAAAGCTTTTTTTATTGAAGAGTTCTGAGGAGTAACAATTCTTAGAACACCTTCGTTTGTTCCCATGAATCCAGAACCAGATACTCCTCCTTTGAAAACATCCTGATAAAAAGTAACTTGAGAAAAAATAATTTGAACGACTAAGAATAGTATTGTGGCTAAACTATACTTCATCCTTTAAATACATTTACTAAACCTTTTAAAAACTCTATTTCTTTTGCTTGCTGTAAAATTCTTTTTTCATACAAGTCCCGTTCCTTATTATTTGTCTCAATAGGCTTAGTGTCTCCTATATCCGCCCCTAAAAGCTCGGGAATCGTTACATTTAAAAATGTAGCTATTTTCTGTAATCTTTTTAATTTTATTTCTGTTTCCCCATTTTCTATTTTACTGTAAGCACGCTGAGAAATGTTTAGTAAATCTGCTAATTCTAATTGGGTGCTGATGGGAAGTAGAAACATATAAAACAGATTGAGGGTGGAATACAAATTTAGCTAAATTTATCAACCTTGTATACTTGATCTCTAAAAGTTACATTTAGTATAATTGTTCAAATACTGTGAGCGGCGTTTTGTTTGTAAATGATTATCTTTGTCAACATCATAATGAAAACCATTTTAAGCCATCTTGTATTATTTCCTGTAAGGGTATATCAGTGGGTTATTTCCCCTCTGTTTCCTGCGACATGTCGGCATACGCCTACTTGTTCTACCTATACGATAGAAGCGGTAAAAGAATGGGGACCATTAAAAGGAATTTGGCTAGGAACAAAACGACTGGCTAAATGTCATCCTTGGGGAACATCGGGTTATGATCCTGTTCCTAAAAAACAGAATCACGAACACTAAAAATCACGACACTATGTTAAAAATAGACATGCACACGCACATTATGCCAAAGAATTTACCTCGTTGGGCAGATAAATTTGGTTACGATGGTTTTATACACCTAGAACATCATAGAGAAGGCTATGCCAATATGATGCAGGGCGAAAAATTCTTTAGAGAAATAAATGAGAATTGTTGGGATGGAGCAGTCAGGATAAAAGAATACGAAAAGTTTGACACCCAAGTACAAGTCGTTTGTACTATCCCTGTTTTGTTTGCTTATTTTGCAAAGCCAAAAGATGGTTTAGAAGTCGCTCAGTTTTTAAATGATGACCTTGCAAATTTAGTTGCAAAATATCCCAAAAACTATATTGGATTAGGAACCATTCCAATGCAAGCTCCAGATTTGGCAGTACAAGAACTGCATCGAATGAAAGAGATCGGTTTAGTCGGAATTCAGATTGGGTCTAATGTAGCCGACCACAATTTAGACGAACCTCAGTTCTACCCTATTTGGGAAGCTTGTGAAAAATTAGGATTAGCAGTTTTTGTGCACCCATGGAACATGATGGGAAAAAAGCACATGGAAAAATATTGGTTACCATGGTTAGTAGGAATGCCTGCAGAAACATCTAGGGCGATGTGTTCGATGATTTTTGGAGGAATCTTTGAAAAATTCCCAAAACTAAGAGTCAACTTTGGTCATGCAGGAGGATCTTTCTTAGCGACCATTGGAAGAATAGAACATGGTTTTAATTGTCGACCAGATTTAGTTGCCATCGACAACAACGTTAACCCAAGAGAATACCTTGGTAAATTCTGGGTAGATTGTATTACGCATGACCCTAGAATGTTAAAATATGTGTTAGAAGTACAAGGTTCTAAACGTGTTACATTAGGAAGTGACTATCCTTTCCCATTAGGAGACTTAGAGATTGGGAAATTTGTAACAGAAGCAGGACTAGAAAAAGAAACAGTAGAAGATATTTTCTGCAACAGCATTTTAGAATGGTTAAACTTAGATAAGCAACTGTTCCTTTAACATGCGATTTATCCTCCCTTTTGTTATTTTATTTTTGATTACTTTTTTGGTTGAGCTCTACGCTTATCAAGCGATAAAAACATTGACTAAAAATAAGATCATTCGTAGAACTTGGATCTTAATTGGGGGGATCATTTTTGCTAACTTCTTCTATGTATTAATTTCTACCCCAAGAACAGCTGGACAAACGATTCAATTTCAGTGGGCTTTTGGTTTATTAATCTTAAACCTAATTCCCAAACTAGTAATTATACTCACTCTTTTTGGAGAAGACCTTGTTCGAGGCCTTAAAAAAGTTGTTTTTAAACTTTCTAAAAAGAAAACTCAACCAACAGAAGGAAGAAGAAAATTCATTTCGCAACTTGCTCTTTTATTGGCAGCTATTCCTTTTTCGGGTTTTTTGTATGGGGTAATAAGAGGAAAGTATAATTATAAAGTCTTAAAATATGAACTTAGCTTTAAGGATTTGCCAGAAGCCTTTGATGGTTTTA
This sequence comes from Flavobacteriales bacterium, assembly GCA_024635865.1. Taxonomy (GTDB): domain Bacteria; phylum Bacteroidota; class Bacteroidia; order Flavobacteriales_D; family Parvicellaceae; genus S010-51. Next base: position 15,762 of record JAGXIB010000020.1, on the reverse strand, counting down.
CCATTACTCAGATTTCGGATATCCATTCAGGTAGTTTTACCAATAAAGAAGAAATACAATATGGGGTTGACTTAATAAGAGAACAACAATCCGACCTTCTCTTATTTACGGGGGACATAGTCAATACGCATGCCTCTGAAATGGATGATTGGGTTTCCATGTTTTCGAAACTAGAAGCACCTTATGGCAAGTACTCTATTTTAGGGAATCATGATTATGGAGAATATAGTGAATGGAATTCACCTGAAGATAAAGCACTCAATTCTCAAGCAATAAAAGACCTCCATCCTAAAATAGGGTTCAACTTATTGTTAAACGAAAATCGTTACATCGAAAAAGATGGTCAAAAAATTGCACTAATAGGCGTTGAAAACTGGGGAGAACGATTTAAAAAAGCAGGAGACCTAAAAAAGGCTAGTCAAAACATCGCCAAAGAAGAATTTAAAATATTGATGAGTCATGACCCTAGTCATTGGGAAGTAGAAGTAAAGAAAAACGATTTCAATTACCACTTAACGTTAAGTGGACATACCCATGGATTACAAATTGGAATAGAAATTCCTGGTTGGATAAAATGGAGTCCATCGCAATACGTCTACAAACAATGGGCAGGTTTATATACCGAGTTTGGAAGACACATAAATGTAAATCGAGGGTTTGGCTATCATGCTTTTCCCGGAAGAGTTGGAATTTGGCCTGAGATAACGGTTATTACACTGAAGAAAGAAAAAGAAATCACATAATAAAAATGGGGGTAAAGCTCTTCTTTTAGAAAATTGTACCTTTGCAAAACTAGCTCAATTATTAAAAACACATTACACCATGAAACAGATCATTACACTCATAACATTAATCACAATCGTTCAAACCTCTAGCTTTGCTCAGAAGGGATATTGGCAACAACATGCCAAATACGAAATGAACATTGACATGGATGCTAAAGCGCATCAGTTTACAGGACAGCAAGAGTTAGTTTACACAAACAATTCACCCAACACATTAAACCGTGTGTTTTATCATTTGTACTACAATGCTTTTCAGCCTGGTTCTATGATGGATGTTCGATCTAGAACGATAATAGACCCAGACCCGAGAGTTGGAGATAGAATTGTAGGCTTAAAACCTGATGAAATTGGATTTCATAAAATAAATTCATTGACTCAAAACGGAAAAGCAGTAGAATATAAAGTAGTTGGGACAATACTTGAAGTAGAATTAGCAGAACCAATTTCGCCAGGTAAAAAAGCAACTTTTAAGATGGATTTTAACAGTCAGATTCCTATTCAAATAAGAAGAACAGGAAGAGACAACCAAGAAGGAGTAGATTACTCGATGACACAATGGTATCCTAAAATGTGTGAATATGACAAAGATGGCTGGCATGCTAATCCTTATATTGGGAGAGAATTCCATGGAATATGGGGAGACTTTGATGTTAAAATTACGATCGACAAAAACTATTTATTAGGAGGAACAGGCTATGTTCAAAATCCACAAGAAGTAGGAAAAGGATATGAAGACAAGAAAAAGAAAATGAAGACTCAAAAAGGAGCTGAAGATAAGTTAACTTGGCACTTTTACGCTCCACAGGTTCATGACTTTGCTTGGGCTGCCGATCCAGAATTTACCCATGACACCACTTTATTAGACAATGGCACCCTACTTCACTTCATTTACATGAAAGATACGCTAGTAGACCGTTGGACTAAACTTAGACCTGTAGCAAAGAAAAGTTTTGAGTTCGTAAACGAAAACTTTGGAGAATATCCATACAAACAATACTCTATTATACAAGGTGGAGATGGTGGAATGGAATATCCTATGTGTACTTTAATCACTGCTCACAGTAGCTTTCAAGGATTGGTAAGTGTGACCGTACACGAATCGATACACAGTTGGTTTCAAGGATTAATGGCGACAAATGAAAGTAAGTATTCTTGGATGGATGAAGGTTTTACCACTTTTGCTCAATACAAAACAATGGACTATTTAAATGATGGTGGAGCAATCAATCCATTAGCTAGACAATATGGAGGGTACGTAAGATTAGTAGATGCCAATAGACAAGAACCATTAACAACGCATGCAGATTTTTACAAAAGCAACTCTGTTTACGGAAGCAACTCATACTCAAAAGGGGCTATATTATTAATGCAGTTAAGCTACATTATTGGAGACGACGCGGTAATGAACGGAATGAAACGTTATTATGATGAATGGCATTTTAAGCATCCAACAGCACAAGACTTTAAAAGAGTAATGGAAAAAGAAGCAAACATGGAGTTAGATTGGTATTTCGAACAGTTTGTTGAAACAACCAACACCATAGATTATAGCATAGAAGCTGTTGCTAAAAAAGAAGGGAAGACCAACATTACGCTCGCTAGAAAAGGAGACATGCCAATGCCAATAGATGTGGTTATTAAATTAAAAGACGGTTCTTTAAAGTGGTATTATATTCCGATGCGAATTATGAGAAATAATAAAGGAAAAGACATTTATGAGATCACAAGAGTAAACAAAGAAGCTTGGCCTTGGGTATACCCAGAGTATGAGTTAGTTATTGATGAAGCCATTGAAAACATAGAAGCCATTGAAATTGATCCTTCGACAAGAATGGCTGATGTAGACAGAAGTAATAATTACTATCCAAAAGACGAAGAAGATAAAGCAGTGAAATTTGAAGGGAAATAATGAAACCCTTATTTTCATTTTTAATCTTCTTATTTTTGTTCCCCCTCAATTCTTGTCAGCCAGAGACCATTGAAGAGGCAAAAAACCTTTCTATTGAGCGGGACTTTAAACTAATTGCTAAGAACAGTTATGAAATAAAAGTCCCTAACTACATGAAACCGACGACTATTCTTAATGTCGATGCTTCATTGCAATACATGAACGCTAATAAAGAAGAGTATATTATCGTAATAGAAGAATCTAAAATCGGCTTTATAGATGCTTTAAAAAAAGTAAAAGAAGATAATAAAGAGTCACAAGTACTTTTGAGCTATAGAAATACTCAATTCGATTATACAAAACAACAAATGCAGGTTGTAAACCGGAATAGTTTTAGCAAAATAATGATTAATGGTTTAAAAACTGAGACAGTAGAAATAGAGGTCAAATTAGAGGGACTTGAAGAGTTAGTTAGCTATTATTTTTACTACATTGAGAGTGAAGAGCAACTATTTACCATTATGGCATGGACTACAGCCTCTAAAAAGGCTATTTATAGAGAAAAGGTAAAAAAAATGGTTTGGACTTTTAACACGAAAAACTAAAACTTGACCATTAAAAACGTTAACAAACTGTTAAAAACTGTTTATAAGTACAAAAGAAAATTCTTTGGAATGAAAATTGTATTTTCGTAAACAGAGATTATATTTAATCAAGTCATAATAAATTTAAAATAGTTTTTATATATTTAGACAAAATTTTGTCGTTACAAAACAAACACCATGGGATTAAACTTAAAAAAAATAGCATTATCTGCTATAACAACTGGAATATTAGCATTCGGAGCTCAAGCACAATTTGAAGGAGTTATTGAATTTGAAAAAAACGTCGGGAACGTTCACTTAAATTACAAGTACTTTGTAAAGGGAGATCAAATTAGAATTGAAGAACTGGCAGAAGACGGAGCTGTTGAAGGAATTCAATTAATTGACCTTGAAAAGAAAACAATGTATGCGATCAGTCCAGATCAAAAACTATACATGGAGGCTCCTAACAGACGTCCAGCTGGTGACTTTGAAGTAGAAGTTGAGAAAACTGGAAAAACTAAAGAAATAAACGGTGTAAAATGTAAAGAAATTGTTGTTTCTAGCACAGCTAAAGATCGTAAAATTATTTATTGGGTAGCTAAAGGAGATTACAATTTCTTTAACCCAATGTTAACTGCATTAAACAGAAAAGAAAATCAGTCGTTATTTTTCCAAAAAATTGGAGAAATTGATGGATTTTTCCCAATGTTAAGCCAAGAGTACATTTTATCTAGTAATCGTTTAGTTTCTGAATTAAAAACTACAAAATTGGATAGAAAAACAAACGAAGCTAGCATTTTTGAAATTCCTAGTGATTACAAAAAATTCGAACGATAGAATTTAATTAACAATTCTTGTTTTATATTTAAAAAGTCGAAAGAAATTCTTTCGACTTTTTTTGTCTATTTTTATTTGTTTAACCGATTAAATGAGAAACCTAATTATAGTACTTACACTTTTCATTTCAACATTAAGTTGGGGGCAAAAAGATAGTTGTATTATTTGCTTTTCCCATTCAGCAGGTTTTTACTCTACCCCAATTAATCTTTCCTTATCCTCAACCATAGACAGTGTTAAAATTTTTTACACGATAGATGGCTCAGAACCTAGCAGTTCTTCAAAAAGGTACGAAACACCGATTCACATAGATTCGATTAATGCAATTCGCTTTATTGCCTATAAGAACGGAAAAAGAATAGCTAAGTATACGAAAACATACTTTATCAATCGACCATTTTCAATGGGAGTGATCTCTATAGCGACCAACCCAGACAACCTATTTAGCTATGAAAGAGGTATTTATGCTAAAGGATGTTGCGCTGAAGAAATTTCTCCGTATAGCGGTGCAAATTTTTGGAAAGGCTGGGAGCGAGAAGTAAACATAGAGTTTTTTGAGCAAAATGGAACCTTAGCGTTTAATCAAGAGGCTGGAATAAAAATATTTGGAGGCTTTAGTAAAAGCCTTCCGATGAAATCCATCTCGCTAACAGCAAGAAAAAAATACGGGAACAACAGGTTCGAATATCAATTATTTCCAAATAAAGATATCGATAAATTTAAATCTTTCATCCTTAGAAACTCTGGCGGGGACTTTAACAAAACTCACTTTAGAGACGCATTATTAACGGGTTTGGTTGAATCACTTGATATTGAAATCCAAGCTTACAGACCAGTTATTGTTTACCTGAATGGAGAATACTGGGGAATTCATAACCTAAGAGAAAAGCTAAATGAACATTTCTTAAAATACAACAGAGGAATAAATAAAGACAGTGTTGATTTAATAAAGCATCGCAATGATTTACAACATGGAAATAGAAAGCAATACCAAGCTTTTCTTAAGTATTTAAATCGAACAGACTTATCAGACACTCTAAAAGTTAATGAGTTGTCTACTTTTATGGATATTAATAATTACATCAATTATAACATTACACAAGTTTATATAGACAATAGAGATGCGGGAGGAAACATTCGATACTGGAAACCTCAAAATAATCACTCAAAATGGCGCTGGATTTTATTTGACACTGACATGAGTTTTGGAATTAGTGATTGGAAAGGATACAAAACGAACACGCTAAAACAGATGACTTCAAAAAACATTGAAGCCTGGCCAAACCCTGCTTGGAGTACCTTTATTATAAGAAAGCTTCTAGAAAACGACAGCCTTAAGGATGAATACATCAATCGTTTTGCAGACCACTTAAACACAATTTTCTCTACAGAAAACGTCTTAATTAAAATAGATTCCATTAAGTCATTATTGAATGACGAAATGCCAAATCATGTTGTAAAATGGAGAAGTAACAATATAGAACGTTGGGAACGAAACATTGGAATCTTGAGAAACTTTGCAACCTACAGACCAGCATACCTGAGAAGATACATTATGGAGAAATTTGAATTAACAGATACCTTGAGCGTAGAAATAATTCCAACAGATAAAAAAACAGGCAAAGTTTACCTCAACTCATTAAAAATCAAAAAACCATTTAAGGGGTATTACTTTAAAGAAGTCCCTATTCATTTGACTGCAAAAGCTTCTTTTGGCTATGAATTTGTTGAATGGTTAGGAATTGATCAAAAAAATAATTCAATAAACTATTCGCTTACTAAAGACATTAAAATAGAACCTATTTTTAAACAAAAAGCTCCTAGTGAATGGAAACAAAAAGTTGTCATTAATGAAGTTTGCCTAAAGTCAGAAAATAAAGATTGGATAGAGATTTATAACAATACAGATACTACTGTAGATCTTTCAAACTGGGAATTAGTCATTAATAAAGAAACCGTTAAATTAAAAAAAGGGACTATTCTAACTCCAAACCAATATTATGTAATTGCAAAACATCCTAAGAAATTTACAACTATAAAAAATATTGCAAGTGATTCTTTACCACGTGGAATTTCTTCTAAAAAAGGTTTCATTGCGCTATTAGATGCTAACTTAGCTGTTGTAGACTCCTTAAAATATAACATTAAAAAGAACTTTAAAACTGACACTATTGTGCTTCCAATTATTCTAGAAAGAGTAAACCCAAATCAAATTAGTAACATCGCCAATTGGAACATAAATAACCAACCGACAATTGGAAAAAGAAACAGAGCATATAAAGTACAACCTCCTATTAAGGAAAACATAATGGATAGGTATTGGAAGTATTTATTGAGTATTAGTATTGGATTACTGGTCTTACTAAGTGTCATTTTACTCATTATAAGAAAAAGACACTTAAACAGAATAGGATGATAAATATAGCTCCCTACAGAGGAATTTCATTGAAAAGTGAATGGGTAGACAAAGTAATCATTCAATTGAATAGGGACCTTTCTTTAACGGGTTATGACCATGAATTTAATGTACAATCTAACTTACTACACTTTCAGGAGCAATGCATTGAATTCTTTGAGTCTTTATTAGAGAAAAACGACCAACAACTTTATAACCTTTTATACAGAATCGATGTAGATCAAAAAAAAATCTACAGTGGTCATGGCAAACCTCAGTTGCTTATTGCACAGTTAGTAATAGAAAGAGAGTTTCAAAAAGTTGTATTGAAAAATCAGTTTTCATAAAACTAGTTTTTTAATAAAAAAGCTCGATTTTAAATATAAATTTTTTTAAAAATGAAAAAGGTTTATATTCGCACCTAACTTATTTTAAAAAATAAAAAAATGACAACAGAAGAAAACAAAAAAACTTGGAAGACATTAGGAATATTAGCTATTGTTTTTGGTGGAATTGGTGTATTACTAAGCTTTACAGGTTCAATTGGGCTTTACATTACGGTACTAGGACTTATTTTAGGATTAGGCTCTATTTTTATGGCTACAAAGCAACAAGGAAAAATGACTTTAGCTATCATCGGAATTGTATTATCACTTTTAGGTGCGTAATTTAGTTATAACGCAATGAAAGCATGGAGTGCTGTTGGTGAAGAGTTTGAAAAAGCGTTAAATGACGGAACTTTAGAAAAAGGATTAAATGATGTTTTAGAAGAGGCAAAAGAAGACAATCACTAAACTATTTTATAATAAAATAACTAAAAAAAACGGTCACTAAATTAGTAACCGTTTTTTTTTGCTTTAAACTTCCTCTAAAAAACTTACTTTATATGTAAAAACAATTGTTATTTTTAAACTAGTTGATAAGGTTTTTAATTTGATTTCGAGATTTAATTCTTAACTTTACATCCTAGCTCTTACTCCTCATACAGGATAAGATTTTATTGATATTAAAAGAAGATTAAGGATGAGTAAATACGATGTTACAATTATAGGTTCAGGTCCTGGAGGATATGTTGCAGCAATAAAATGTGCACAATTAGGATTAAAAACAGCAATTATAGAAAAATATTCTACGCTTGGTGGAACATGTTTAAATGTTGGTTGTATTCCTTCTAAAGCCTTGTTAGACTCTTCACACCACTACCATGAAGCTAAACACCGATTTAGCAACCATGGTATTTCTACAGGAGATTTATCATTTGACTTAGAAACAATGATAGAGCGTAAACGTTCTGTGGTAAAACAAACGTGTGATGGAATTAGTTATCTTATGGATAAGAATAACATTGATGTTTTTGAAGGTGTTGGATCTTTTATCGACAAAAACAACATTAAGGTAACAGGTAAAGATGGAGAGAAAACCATCCAAACTGATAAAACTATTCTTGCTACAGGTTCTAAACCAAATTTCTTCCCAGGAATGGAGCCAGATAAAAAACGTATTATTACTTCTACCGAAGCGCTTGAGATGAAAGAAGTCCCTAAAGATCTTTTAGTGATTGGAGGAGGTGTGATTGGATTAGAATTAGGAAGTGTTTATGCTCGTTTAGGTTCTAACGTTACTGTAATCGAATTTGCTGACACGATTATTCCTACTATGGATAAAACGATGTCTAAAGAATTACAGAAAGCATTGAAAAAAGAAGGTTTTAAATTTAACTTTAATCATGCTGTACAAAAAGTAACTAACGAAGGTGATAAGGTTATTTTAACTGCTCTGAATAAAAAAGACGAAGAAGTTACCTTTGAAGGAGACTATTGTTTGGTTGCCGTTGGTAGAAAACCATATACAGAAGGATTAGGATTAGAAAATGCTGGCGTTAAGTTAACTGATAGAGGAATGATTGAAACAAATGATCATTTACAGACTAACGTTAAAGGTATTTATGCTATTGGGGATGTTGTAAAAGGAGCAATGTTAGCTCATAAAGCAGAAGAAGAAGGTGTTTATGTTGCTGAAACGATTGCAGGGCAAAAACCACACATTAACTATAACTTAATCCCCGGGGTTGTTTACACTTGGCCAGAAGTTGCTGCTGTTGGAAAAACTGAAGAAGAAGTTAAAGCAACTGGAAAACCATATAAAGTTGGACAATTCCCAATAAAAGCATTAGGAAGAGCTAGAGCTAGTATGGATATTTTAGGAGTGGTAAAAGTTATTGCTGACGAAGAAACTGACGAGGTTTTAGGGGTACATATGATTTCCGCTCGTGCTGCCGATTTAATTATGGAAGCAGTTGTTGCTATGGAATACAGAGCTTCTGCAGAAGACATCGCTCGTATTTGTCACCCACACCCTACGTATAGCGAAGGAGTAAAAGAAGCTGCAATGGGAGCTTGGATGGGAAAACCAATTCATATTTAATTTTAAAAAAATAAATGATTTTAAAAAAAGGCACAACTTTAAACAGTTGTGCCTTTTTCATATAGCTACTCTATGACCAAAAAAGATTTTTTTATTATTATCATTAGATTGTTTGGACTGTACCTTTTAATAGGAGTTTTATTCAATTCAATTTCTATTAGCTTACCATATATTTTAAATAGCTCTGATGTAATAAGTTATGTTATAGTACTCATAAGTACTCTTATACCATTAGCCTTGTTTATTTTATTAATTTTCAAAGCAGAAAATATCATCAACTTATTAAAACTAGATAAAGGATTTGATGAAGAAAGAATAGACTTCGGAAACATAGAAGCTATACATATACTTAAAATAGCCGTTTTTATTTTAGGAGGGATTATTCTAGTAGACAACATACCTATTTTTATAAACCACATTGTCAACTCGTTAGAAAGCAGGATAAATAGTGACAATATGAACTCATACCCAAAATATTATTGGATTGCTTCATTTATAAAAATAATAATCGGATACTTATTTGTTACGTATTTTGATATTATCTCTCAAAAATTATTAAAAAACAACTCGGAAGATTAAGTTGATCATAAACTTCAAAAATGTACCCAACACTTTACCATTTAATCTACGACCTTTTCGGGATAGAAATTCCTTTTCTAACCCACTTCAACATGTTTGGTTTATTGGTTGCTCTAGCTTTTTTAGGGGCCAACTATTTTTTCTTAAAAGAAGTATTACGAAAAGAAAAACAAGGTTTGATTGTTTCTCAAGAAGGAAAATCCACCCCAAGAGAACATGTAAGCATGCTTACGTTAATTGCCATTGTTTTTGGTTTTTTAGGTGCTAAGATATTTGCCTGGTTAGAAGATCCCGTTCCTTTAAGCGAATTCTTTTCGGATCCTTTTAGTGGGCTTACAATTTACGGTGGATTAATTACTGCTTTTATTGCTTCAGTTATTTATTTAAGGTGGTACAAAATGCCGCTTCTTCAATTTATGGATGCTGTAGCTCCTGGACTTATGATTTCTTATGGAATTGGACGTTTAGGTTGCCACATCAGTGGAGATGGAGATTGGGGAATTGTAAACAATGCTCCTACTCCGTCTTGGATTCCTAATTGGTTATGGAGCTATAGCTACCCAAATAATGTATTAAATGAAGGAATTCTATTAAAAGACTGTATTTATAACGACTATTGTTTTCAGTTAGCAGAACCCGTTTATCCTACTCCGTTATATGAAGCATTTTTTGCATTAATTCTCTTTCTAATTCTATGGAAGTTAAGAACAAAAATCAAAATTGCTGGACAACTTTTTTTTATTTACTTGATTTTTAATGGGGTCGAACGATTTTTTATAGAAAAAATAAGAGTTAATTCAGTCTACGAAGTGCTTAGTTTTTCAATAACACAAGCAGAAATTATTTCTGTCTTATTTGTCATAAGTGGAGTTATTGGGGTTCTATGGTTGAAAAATCAAAAGCAAGAAATAAATTCCAACAACTAATTTAAATATCTTTAGTTTTAAATACTCACCTCTCGTTAGGAGAAGTAAGAATTAAGAGGGATTGATTAGTCAAATCCTTTCTTTAAGAAAAAAATTAAAGGAATGAAAAATGTACATTTTATAGCCATAGGAGGAAGTGCCATGCACAACCTAGCAATCGCATTAAAACTAAAAAACTATAATGTAACTGGTAGTGATGACGAAATATTTAACCCATCGAAAGAGCGATTGGAAAAGTATGGTTTATTACCTTCTAAAATTGGTTGGGACGTCAATAACATTTCTCCTGAAATAGACGAAATAATTCTAGGAATGCATGCAAGAGCAGATAATCCTGAATTATTAAAAGCACAAGAATTAGGATTGAAAATCTATTCCTATCCAGAATACATCTACGAGCAAACAAAAGACAAGACAAGAGTTGTTATTGGAGGAAGCCACGGAAAGACCTCAATTACCTCTATGATTTTGCATGTATTAAATCATTTAGGAGTCAATCATGACTACATGGTAGGAGCTCAATTAGAAGGTTTTGAATGCATGGTAAAACTTTCTAAAGAAGCTAAAATAGCTGTTTTAGAAGGAGATGAATACCTTAGTTCTCCAATAGATAGAAGACCAAAGTTTCATTTATACCAACCCAATATTGCATTATTGAGTGGAATTGCTTGGGATCATATTAATGTATTTCCAACTTTTGAAAACTATGTAGAACAATTCGAAATTTTCATTAATAAAATAGAGCCAAACGGTAGTATCATTTATTTTGAAGGAGACGAAAATGTAAAATCAGTTTCTAAAAATACCAGACCAGACGTTAAACAGCAACCTTATCATACTCCAGAATACTCTATTTCTAATGGAATAACATCAGTTAAAATAGAGGGGGAAAATTATCCATTAGAAATTTTTGGAGAACATAACTTACAAAACTTAAAAGGAGCCCAACTCGTTTGCAATCAGTTAGCTATTTCTACTTCCGACTTCTACAAAGCAATACAAAGTTTTAAAGGAGCTTCGAAAAGATTGGAATTAGTAAAACGTACGCCAGATTTTGCGATGTATAAAGATTTTGCTCATTCTCCTTCAAAACTAAAAGCAACCACCCAAGCAGTAAAAAACCAATTTGAAGATAGAACCTTGATTGCTTGTATGGAGCTACACACTTTTAGTAGTTTGAATAAAGAATTTTTAGCCCAATACAATGGAGCAATGGCGAATGCAGATAAAGCATTTGTATATTTTAGCCCAAAAACATTAGCACATAAAAAATTGGCTACCATTACTCCGGAAGAAGTTAAAAAAGCGTTTGGGACAGAAAATGTAACCGTTTATACTGAATCTGAAACTTTAATCAGTGATTTGAAAGCTATGAATTGGAAAAATAAAAACTTACTAATGATGAGTAGTGGAAATTTTAACGGTGTTGATTTTAATGAATTGGCAAACGAATTAGTTTAAGTTTAAAAATGAACATCACTTACAGAAGAGCTACAGAAAATGATTTTGAATCAGTATTAGATTTAATAAATGAATTAGCCGTTTTCGAAAAAGCAGGAGAACAGGTTTCTAATACAGTCGAAAAGATGAAAACAGAACAAAATGAATTTCAATGTTTTGTAGCGGAGACAGAGACAAAAGAAATTATTGGAATTGCGCTAACATACATTGCATATTCTACTTGGGTTGGTCGGTTCTTATATCTTGAAGACTTAATAGTAAAAGAAAAGTATAGAGGAAATAAAATTGGAGGAAGACTCATAAATGAAGTCTTTAAATTAGCACAAGAAGAAAAAGTAGAGCGTGTCCGCTGGCAAGTATTAGACTGGAATAAAGATGCAATAGAATTCTACAAGAAAATTAATGCTAACATAGATAAAGAATGGTATAATTGCGATTTTGATAAAAAAGCAATAGAAAGTTTTAAGTTCGTTTAAAAAGCTACTTGCTAATTACTTTTTTGTGTAAATTTACCCCCATGAATCCATATACGCTAATTATAGCTGCATCAGTAATAATTATTCTTAGTTTTATATTTAATGTAATTGCTAAGAAAACAAACATTCCTAGTGTCCTAATGTTAATTCTTTTAGGGGTCATTATTCAAACTAGTTTTTGGACTCCCCCTGAAGGTGAAGCAGGAAAAAGAATAATGACATTATTGGAAGTTTTAGGTAATGTTGGATTAATCTTTATTGTATTAGAAGCTGCTTTAGATCTAGAATTGAGACGAGACAAAGCAAGCATGATTACCAAAAGTTTCTTTATTGCCCTATTAGCGCTACTCGCGTCTTCTTTTTCTATTGCTGGACTCTTTATACTACTATGGAAGGTGAGTTTATTTAACGCTTTAATATATGCGGTACCTCTTTCTATTATGAGTAGTGCGATTATTATCCCTAGTGTTAGTTCTCTAAAGGAAGAGAAAAAAGAATTTATGATTTACGAGAGTACATTCTCTGATATTCTAGGAATTATGTTTTTCTACTTTTTGAAAGGAAATGCCCATGCCTCTAGTACACAGGAAGTATTTTTGGGTGTAACAGGAAACATAGGAATCACCGTATTAATTGCAATTATAGCTAGTTATTTATTAGTCGTTTTATTTCAACAATTAAAAATGCATGCTAAATATTTTTTAATGTTTGCTGTCTTATTATTACTTTATGCAGTCGGAAAATCATTTCATCTGTCTTCATTATTAATTATTCTATTCTTTGGCCTGGTACTAAACAATAGTCAAGTCTTTTTTAGAGGACCTTTAATGAAATTTGGAGACAAGTCTTTAATGAAGGAATCTTTGCATGAGCTCCACGTAATCACATTAGAGACTGCATTTGTTTTGAGAACATTCTTTTTTGTAATATTTGGAATTACCATCTCACTTGCATCGTTAATCGACTGGAAACTTGGAGTCATTAGTATTATTATCGTTGCTTTACTATTTATTGTACGATTTATTTTCTTAAAAATGTTTTTACTTAAAGACATTATACCTCAGCTATGGATAGCTCCAAGAGGGTTAATTACTGTACTATTGTTCTTTGCTATTCCAAATGGAATGGTAGATGAACATGGAGAAGTGCTGAAAGCATATGACCCCTATATGGACTACACAATAAGAGAGTTTGATCAAGGGATTTTATTATTTACAATCCTCATTACAAGTGTAATTATGACTATCTCCTTAATTATGAATCGTGGAGACAAAGTTACTGAAGTCCTTTTAGACTCGATTAAGATGAGACCAAACGACAATAACATTATTGACACTATTGAGGATTCTTTAACCTTTGAAGGAGAAGAAGAAAAGCCAAGTTCTGATGAACCTACAGACAATAAAATGGATTAGTTTAGTCCTCTGTACTAAAGTTAAGCGTCCATTCATTCCTAATTGAGAAATACCTAATTAGGATGACGATCAATATTGAAATTAGTATGTTTAAATCAACTAACGTGCTATACTTCTTTAAAAGTACATAGACAACTCCTCCACTAAAACATGCTGTTGCATAGATTTCTTTTCTAAAAATCAAGGGGATTTCATTGGTTAAAACATCTCTTGTTATTCCTCCAAAACAAGCTGAAATAACTCCTAGAATAAGACAGTACTCCACATTTAAACCAAATTCTAAAGCGGTTTCAATTCCTAATATTGTAAACAAACCTATTCCGATAGTGTCAAAAAGGAACATACTTTTTTTAAGCTTTATAATTTTATCCTTAAAAATATAAGCCACTAAACAACCGATTAAAATAACAAATAAATAGTTACGATCGTTTAACCACCCAACAGGAAATCTTCCAATAAACAAATCTCTAATGGTACCTCCACCCAAAGCAGTAACGAAGCCAATAATTAAAGTTCCTACTAAATCAAACTTCTTTTGCATTGCTGTTAAAACTCCAGAAATTGTAAATATTCCGGTCCCAAATAAATCAACAAAATATATCCAATCCACTCTACTCTTTTTAATTAATTTTTAACTTATTCTTCTACAAACAAATCGCTTGCTACTCTATCGGCGAATAATTTCCCTTTTTCTGTAAGGAATAATTGATTTTCTTTCTGAACAACAAAGCCATCTGCTATTTGAACCTTCAATTCTTTTAAAAATGCTTGATGAGTCTTTTCAAACAATTCTTTTTCGATAAAACTTAAGTCACACCCCCAAATGGTTCTCAGGCCAATTAGTAAATGTTCGTTTACTTTATTGAAGTTTGTTAATTCTTCTAATTCATATTGAGCTGAATTATTTGCAATAGCATCAATGTATTTTTTATTATTGGCTACATTCCATTGTCTCGAATCTCCATTAAATGAATGTGCTGAGGGTCCTATTCCTAAATATTTTTTCCCTTTCCAATAAGAAGAATTGTGCTTGGAATATTGATTTGATTTAGCAAAATTTGAAGTCTCATATTGCAAGTAACCTGCTTTCTTTAGCTCTTCTATTAATATTTGAAATTGTTCTGCTCCCTTTTCATCAGATGGCGCTTCGTAAATTCCTTTTTTTACATAATGAGCGTAGGCTGTGTTTTGCTCCATGGTTAAATTATAAGCCGAAATATGCCCAACTCCTAAATCTACTGCTTGTTTAATGTTCTCTTCCCACTCTTCATTTGAAAGGTTAGGCATTCCATAAATTAGATCTAGTGTAAGGTTAGAAAACCCTAAAGATTTTGCGTTGATAATACATTCTTTACTTTCTTTTGCAGAATGCGCTCGATTCATCCAAGTTAAATGTTTATCGAAAAAAGATTGAACTCCTATACTTAAACGGTTTATTCCAACTTCTTTTAACTCTTTTAACTTTTGTAATGTTAAGTCATCTGGATTTGCCTCTAATGTTATTTCAGGCGTTTTTATCAACTTAAAAACCTCCCCTATTTTATTTAAAATTATTTTTAGTTCCTTTTTATTTAATAAACTAGGAGTTCCCCCTCCAAAATAAATAGTTTCAATTTCCTCCTTATTTAAATAAGCTTGTTGCCGACCTACCTCTTTCAAAATAGCAGTTAAGACCTCCTCTTTAAACTTTAACGAAGTAGAAAAATGGAAATCACAATAGTGACATGCTTTTTTACAAAAAGGAATATGAATATAGATTCCAGCCATGGTTATTAGTACGAAGTAGCTTTTATACTTACCTTATATTCAATAATTCTATTTCAAAAATTAAGGTAGAATATGGTTTTATTTTTCCATCCGAACCCTTCTCTCCGTATGCTAAATGATAAGGAATATATAATTTCCACTTAGAGCCAATAGGCATTAACTGCAATGCTTCTGTCCAACCTTTGATAACACCGTCTACTGGAAAAGTAGATGGCGAACCTC
>JAGXIB010000211.1 GCA_024635865.1 Flavobacteriales bacterium | reverse complement strand
CAACAGGATTAAATATTGAAGAACACATTGCCCGTTTCGAAGCCGATCATGACGATTATAATTCAATTTTGTTAAAAGCGTTGGCGGATCGTTTGGCAGAAGCCTTTGCCGAATATCTGCATCAAAAAGTAAGAAGAGAAGATTGGGGGTATGCTACAAGTGAATCGTTACAAAACGATGAATTAATAAAAGAAAAGTATAGAGGAATAAGACCTGCTCCAGGTTATCCTGCTTGTCCAGATCATACAGAGAAAACAGGTTTGTTTAATTTACTAAATGCTACCGAAAATACGGGGGTAGAATTGACCGAAAGTTTAGCAATGTTCCCAGCTTCTTCTGTAAGCGGATGGTATTTTGGGCATCCACAAAGTAAGTATTTTGGAGTAGGGAAAATAGAAAAAGACCAAGTTCAAAGTCTGTCTATCCGAAAAGATATTTCTTACGAAAAAATGGAAAGGTGGTTGTCTCCTAGTTTGAATGATTAAGATTAATAAGGGCATGACCTCAAATAAAAATCGAGGTCGGGCTATTCGCTATATTTTTTTTGTTAGTCAGTTCGAGTGTTTTGTGTTAACAAAATGTATCGAGAGCTACTAACAAAAAAGGATGTCGCTTCTATCCCTCATGCAAAAAAAAGAAATTTAAAACATAAAATAAATGAAAGTATTTATCACTTCAGTTATACTCTTAATAACAAGCTTTATCTTTTCTCAAGAAAACACAACTTCTGAGTTAGACGGAGTAGAGATTTCGTATAAGTATTCAGGAGGGAATAACTATAATATTAAGTTTATAGATGGAAAAATTAGTTACCGTTTTCTTACAGGATCTAGACCAGAAAAGAGGTGGGGTCCTTTTGCTTACAAAGCTTCGAAAACAGAAAACAACAAATACTTTTTATCTTGGTATGAGGAAAGTTATGAAGACTTTGTAACTTTACTATTAAACCCAACAAAAAAAACATTATTCGGTAGTGCGCTTATCGTTAAAAAAGATAAAAACTTATTACATTTTCAGAAGGCTGTTATTACGGAGTATAAAAAGTAATTTTAACATTCATGTTAACCAACTCAGAAAAAAATAGATACGACCGTCATATTAAACTTCCAGAAGTTGGTTTAGAGGGTCAAGAGCGTTTAAAAGCTGCTAAAGTTTTAGTTATTGGAGTAGGCGGTCTAGGTTGTCCTATATTACAGTATTTAACTGCTGCTGGAGTTGGAATTATTGGAGTTATAGACGATGACGTTATAGATGAATCTAACCTACAACGACAAATATTGTTTGGCTCTGAAGATGTTGGGAAGTATAAAGTTTCAACGGCAATTCAAAAATTAAAAACTCAAAATCCATTTGTCGTTTTTACAGAATACAAAGAACGTTTAACCAATAAAAATGCATTAGCTTTATTTAAGGGTTACGATATTGTAGTAGATGGGACAGATAACTTTTCTACCCGTTATTTAATTAATGATGCATGCGTTATTACAAATAAACCACTAGTTTATGGTTCTATTTATAAATTTGAAGGACAAATAAGTGTTTTTAACTATAATAACGGTCCTTCTTACCGATGTTTATTTCCTAACCCTCCAGAAGAAAATCAACTTCCCAACTGTTCCGAAATTGGAGTTTTAGGAGTTTTACCAGGAGTAATTGGTACTTTACAAGCAACAGAAGTCTTAAAAATTATTCTACAAAAAGGAACCGTATTAAGTGGCCTATTAAGAATAATGAATTTATTAGAAAATTCTAACCTGACATTAACAATAGAGAAAAATCAAAAAGAAATAGATCGGGTATTAGAAAATGGATTATTGGACAACTATGAGTTGTTTTGCGGGGTTGAGCCTAATTCTGATCAAGATAATTACTCTATAGAAGATATTGAGAAATTTAAGGCAGACCCAACAATTCTTTTCATAGATGTGAGAGAGGAGTGGGAGCAGCCAAGGGTTCCAGAACTAAAAGCGTTAGAGATTCCGTTAGATGAATTAGAAGAGTCAATTGAATCTATTCCTAAAGATAAAAAAGTAATCTTTTTTTGTCAAACTGGAGGTAGAAGTCAGCAAGTAATCTCTTTCCTGGAAAGTCAATTTGGTTTTACCAACCTGTATAGTCTACAAGGCGGGATTATGAGTTATAACCAATAGTGATTAGAGACCATTACATATTCAACAACTAGCCCTAATAAACTTCCTGCAATTACCTGATGAATAGAATGCACTTTTAATATCAGCCTTGAAGTTGCTAGCACTCCAACCAATAATAAAAGGATAAAATTAATTGTCATAACTTCTCTCATATTTGCTATTGGTTGTAGTTCCTGAGTAAAAGCTAATAAACCTCCAGCTAAAGTACCTATTCCAATTCCATGTAAACTAATTTTCCATCTAACAGTGATTAATAAACTGAGTAAAGAAATTAGAATACCTCCAGTTAAAAAGCTTAAAAACAAACCGAAAAATGAATGGTAATAGGCTAGATCTAAAGACCTTACAAAGTAGTAGGTTATTCCATAGTAAATAAAACAAAGCAATAAGACTGGAATTCGTTCCTGTCTATTTTCAATTCTAAACGAGGAAATCATCTTAGAGCGATACATAATCATTAAACTAAAAAGAGGAAAGACGATTGAAAACAATAAAATTGGAGACAGCGCTAATTTAAAAAAACTGACATTATCTAACAGTCTTAAATTTAAGGTGCTGCTATGCTCTATGTTAGCATACAATAGAAGACCATACAGAGGGATAAACACTGGATGTAGAACAACTGATAAAAAGTGACTAATTAATCTCATCACTTATTAAAGCTCTTTTCTTAATCTTGCGACGGGAATGTCTAATTGCTCCCGATATTTTGCAACAGTTCTCCTAGCAATGTTATACCCCTTCTCTTTCAATAAGAGCGCAAGCTTTTCATCGGTTAATGGTTTTTTCTTACTTTCATCTTCAATGGCATCTTGTAAAATACGTTTTACTTCACGAGTAGAAACTTCCTCTCCACTATCAGTGCTTAATGATTCACTAAAGAAAAACTTCAATAAAAACGTTCCATAAGGAGTTTGCACGTATTTGCTGTTAGCAACTCTAGACACAGTAGAAATGTCCATGTCAATGATGTCAGCAATGTCCTTTAGAATCATCGGTTTTAACTTTGTTTCATCTCCAGATAAAAAGAACTCTTTTTGGTATTCCATAATTGCATTCATGGTATATAGTAGCGTCTGCTGACGTTGTTTAATGGCGTCAATAAACCATTTTGCAGCATCTATTTTCTGACGAACAAATTGTATGGCTTCTTTGTCTTTCTTAGATCGCTCACTATCTGCATAACCCCTTAGCATATCAGCGTATTGACGACTTACTTTTAATTGAGGAGCATTTCTAGAGTTTAAGCTTAAGTTTAGTTCTCCGTTTTCATCTGTAATAATAAAATCAGGAATAATATGTTGAATCGCCTTACTGGTCTCTCTAATAGAGTTTCCAGGCTTTGGGTTTAGTTTTGTAATTTCAGCAATAGCTTCTTTTAAGTCTTCTTCCGAGATGTCTAACTTCTTGATTATTTTAGAATAATGTTTTTTAGTAAACTCTTCAAAGTGTTTTTCAATTAGAACTTCAGCTGTTTTTATTTCAAAGGTCTTTTTCTTTTTTCTTAATTGAATTAATAAACACTCTTGTAAGTTACGAGCTCCAACTCCAGCTGGCTCTAGGTCCTGAATTTGCATTAGTGTTTTTTCAACCTCTTCTTCAGTAACAACAATGTTTTGACTAAAAGCCATATCATCTACAATGTTGATTAGCTCTCTTCTTAAATATCCAGAATCATCTAAATTTCCAATGATTTGATATGCGATTTCTAATTGATTTTCTTTTCTTATCCTGAGCTGTATTTGCTTTTCTAACAACTCTTGAAAAGTAGCACCACCAGAAAGAGGTACAGCTTTCTCATCTTCGTCCGCGCTATAGTTGTTACTTGATGTTTTATAAGAGGGGGTTTCATCATCAAGGTAATCATTGATGTTAAAGTCATCTCCTCTAGAATCATCTAAATCTTCTGTATTGTAATCTTCATCTTCAGAATTGTTTAGGTCTTGATCCTCATTACTAACATCTTCTAGACCTTCATCTAAGGCTGGGTTTTCTTCAATCTCTTGCTTTATTCTCTGTTCCAATTCTATTGTAGGAACTTGTAGCAATTTCATTAACTGAATTTGCTGTGGAGACAGTTTTTGAAGTAGTTTATGCTGGAGTGATTGTCTTAAAGCCATTCTTTATTAAGGTTAGTTAACTTACTTTAAAGTAAGTTTAACAAATATAACTAAATAGTATAAATATGATATGTTAGAATAACAGAATCATCAAACTTAATTTATTCAGTTATTATAATGATAATAATCATTTTTAAAGTGGGGATTAATATTTATATTTGGATAAATTAAAAATAGATAGAATGAATACAATCCTTTTCCCAACTGATTTTTCTGATTGTGCGAACGAAGCAAAACAAGTAGCCTTTAGTTTAGCTAAGTTATTTGATGCTGAATTACAAATTGTACATGTAGTAAATGATACGATTTTTGACTGGGAGTCAGAGGATCATTTCTTAAGAGCAATTGATACTTTTCCTTTATTGCCAAAGTTACCTAAAGTAGTTTCTGGAAATGAAGAAACTAATCAGTTTTCAAAATTGTTAGCATCTGTTAAAGAGGAAGCTACTAAAAATGGAATTAAGGCGTCTGTTACTTTGTTGTTTGGTGATATTTCAGATCAAATACTAGAAATTTCTGAAAAAGTTAAAGCTAATTTAATTGTGATGGGAACAAATGGTGTCTCAGGAATAAAAGAGACGATTGTAGGTTCTAATACTCAAAAGATAACTCGTAAATCTAGGTGTGCAGTATTGAGTCTAAGGGAAGTTAAAAAAGAAGGTTTTAAGGTTGATAACTTAATTTATGCATCTGATTTTAAGGTAGAGTCTGAGAATAATAATTTAGAAGTCATAAAGGTTCTGTCACATTTCCTAGATGCTAAGGTTCACTTATTGTATATCAATACTCCTCATTACTTTGAAGAAACTAATTCTTGTATAGATAGAATTAGTAAGGTAGCTAAGGAGCATGATTTATCTAACTATCAAATAGAAATTTATAATCACTTCACTGTAGAGGATGGAGTGCTTAGTTATGCCAACTTAAATAATGTGGATTTAATAGCTGTTTCAAATCATCAATACGGATTGTTTAAAAGTATTGTAGAGTATAAAACATCGGAAGTTCTTGTAAACCATGCTGATGTTCCAGTATTAACACTTAACGTATAAAGCAAGAGCGTTATTTTTTCTTTCTATTTTTCCTGTTCGCTTTACTTTTTTTATTGTAATTAGAGTCGCTGGTCGTTTTTTTATGTCTATCCTCTAACCATTTTGGCTTTTGATTAGTTGGCTCTTTCTTTAATAGTCGAGCTAAAAGAGTAGGGTCTTTAGCCTTAAATAAAGTGTCTTTTATCCAATCTTGATTCTCTTTTTTGTACCAAAAGAAATACCGCTGTTGTTTTTGCTTTTCATTCTTTGTTTTAGGGGTGTAATACTGTTTTAAAGTGTAGGGATGAAAACCAGAGTAATAGATTACAGTAGCAACTGTCATTGGAGTAGGAGTAAAATCTTGAACCTGCTCCAACTCAAACCCTAATTCTTTTGTTTCAACCGCTAAATTAGCCATGTCTTCTTCTTCGCAACCAGGGTGGCTAGAAATAAAATAAGGGATTAGCTTTTGGTTTAAGTTGTACTTATCATCTATTTTGTCATAATCTTTTTTAAACTCCTTAAAGTGGTCAAACGAAGGTTTCCTCATTAGCTTTAAAGTGTCAGAAGCAGTGTGCTCAGGGGCAACCTTTAATCGTCCAGAAACATGTCTCCTTTGTAGTTGAGTCATGTATTGTTTCATACTTTCTTTATTCCCTTTCTTATTATAACTAGGAGTTAAAAGATCATATCTAATCCCACTTCCAACAAAAGCTTTTTTAACTTTAGGGTGTTCATCTACTTTTTTATAAAGTTCAGTCATTGCAGTGTGATCTGTATCTAAATTAGAACACACAACAGGGTGTATACACGATGGAGCAACACATTTATCGCAGATAGACATATCTATCCCTTTTAACTTGTACATGTTTGCAGAAGGTCCACCAATATCAGAGATGTACCCTTTAAAACCGTCCATTTCAGTTATTTGGTCTAGTTCTTTTAAAATAGAGTTTTCAGACCTGCTTGCTATAAATTTACCTTGATGTGCAGAAATAGTACAAAAGCTACAGCCTCCAAAACAGCCTCGATGCATGTTTATCGAGAACTTTATCATTTCATATGCAGGGATAGGACCTCTTTTTTTATATTTTGGATGAGGTAATCGAGTGTACGGTAAGTCAAAAGAATTATCAATTTCTTTTTCTGTCATTGTTTGAAAAGGAGGATTGATAATTAAATTTCTAGTCCCAACTTTTTGAATAATTCTCTTTGCAAATGTTTTGTTTGATTCTTGTTCTATGTGTTTAAAATTAGAGGCAAATGCTTTTTTATCTTCTAAACAAACCTCATGAGAGTTTAGGTTTATATCATCCCAGTTTTTATTCTTAGGAATATTATCTTCACTAGGTCTCAAATAGGCCGTTTGTTTTACCATGGTGAGCTGGTGAAACGGAACTCCTCTTTTTAAGAGTTGAAGAACTTCTCTTAAGGGTTGTTCTCCCATTCCATAGACTAATAAGTCAGCTTTACTAGACTCAAGTATTGTAGGAACAAGTTTGTCAGACCAATAGTCATAATGAGTAACTCTTCTCAAAGAAGCTTCTATTCCTCCAATTAAAATAGGAGTGTCTGGGTACAGTTTCTTAATTATATTGGAATAAACATTTACCGCATAATCGGGTCTATGTCCAGATTGACCACCTGCTGTATATGCATCAGTAGCCCTTCTTCTCTTTCCTGCAGTATAATGGTTAACCATAGTATCCATACAACCTGAAGTTATTCCAAAAAAGTACTTGGGTTTACCGAATTTTTTAAAATCTCTAAGGTCGTCACTCCAGTTAGGTTGAGCAACAATAGCAATTTTATAGCCTTCACTTTCTATAATCCTACCTATTACAGCTGTTCCAAAAGAGGGGTGGTCGACATATGAGTCGCCAGAAATTAAGACGACATCAACTTCATCCCATTCTCTTTTTTTTACCTCTTTCATTGTGGTAGGTAGCCAATCTGTTATAGGTCTTTGAATTTCCATTAATGTAAAAGTACAGACAAACTAACATAATCTGGACTTAAATTGTGAAAAATCTATAGAATTGTAAAAAAAAGAATTAAAAAAGCTTAAAAAGTTTTGATTAAATAATATTCGTTTTATATTTGCATTCTCGTTTAAGTATAAAGAGCGGATTTTAGATATAGAAATTAACTTATAAGATATGTTGCAAATACCAGTAAAAGAAGGAGAGTCTATCGAAAGAGCTCTAAAAAGATACAAAAAGAAGTTTGATAGAACAAAAGTTTTAAGAGAATTACGTTCTCGTAAACAGTTCATTAAGCCTTCTGTAGAAAGAAGACAGCAAGTGATTAAGGCTTCTTACATTGAAAACATGAAAAGAGAAGAAATGTAGTCAAAACTAAGTTTTATACATTAATTATATATTAAAAAGAGAAAGTCTAACTTTCTCTTTTTTTTTGCATAAATTTATAAGAGATTTAATTTTTGTTATGCAGTTAGAAGCCTTTATTAAATATATAACTTACGAAAAGAGGTTTTCTAAACACACCATTGTTTCTTATAAAGTAGATTTACATCAGTTCTTAAACTTTATTGACGAAGCCTATGAAGTAGAAATCTTTCAGGTCCAAACAGTTATGATTCGCTCGTGGGTTGCGTCATTGTTAAATTCTGGAATTTCTGAAAGAACGGTAAATAGAAAAATTAGTTCATTGCGCTCCTTTTATAAATATTTATTACGCAATAAACAGGTAGAGTTAAATCCAGTTGAAGCTGTTTCTGCCTTAAAAATTGCTAAACGTCTTCCGTCTTATGTTCGTAAATCAGAATTAGATCAACTTTTGTCTGGAGACTTTTTTGAAGATTCATTTAGTGGAATTAGAGATAAGTGTATTCTATATTTATTTTTTTTTACTGGAATTAGATTAAGTGAGTTAATTAATATTAAAGATTCTGATTTATCTACTAATTCTCTCAAGGTTTTAGGGAAAAGGAATAAAGAAAGAATCGTCCCATTGCCCCCAGCTTTAGTTCAGTTGCTTGTTCATTATAGAGAGGTTCGAGACGCCGAAAGTCACCGAAGGGCAGAGGTTCTTATAGTGACAGATAAAGGCGATAAATTATATGAAAAGTTTGTTTTTAGAAAGGTAAAACATTATCTTGGTCTTGTAACTACTCAAGAGAAAAAGAGTCCACATGTGCTAAGACATACATTTGCAACTCAGATGTTAGATAATGGAGCAGACTTAAACGCTATTAAAGAGTTTTTAGGGCATTCAGATTTGTCGGCAACACAAGTTTATACTCATAACTCTATCGAGAAATTAAAAGTTGTATATAAACAAGCTCACCCTAGAAGTGGGGAATAAAAAATAAAATATAATGGATATAAAAACTCAATCAGTAAATTTCGATGCAGATAAAGAATTAATTTCATTTGTAGAGATAAAGGTAGGTAAGTTAAAACAGTATTTTGATAATATTGTTGGAGTGGAGTCATTTCTGAAGGTAGAGAAGTCCGATTCTTTTGAAAATAAAATAGTAGAAATTAAAGTTTTATTACCGGGAAAAGATCTTTTTGTAAAAAAGCAAAGTAAGTCATTTGAAGAAGCTGCAGATGAGTCAGTTGAGGCATTAAGAAGGCAAATTGTTAAGTATAAGGAAAAGCTTCATTCAAAATAAAAAGATAAAAAAATCATTTTTTTTAAAAAAAAGGTTTGTAGATGTAAAAGTTATTCTTACATTTGCAGACCTTTTTGAAGAAAAAGGGAGTTCTTATAAACATAAAAAACAAAATTGCCGATGTAGCTCAGCTGGCTAGAGCAGCTGATTTGTAATCAGCAGGTCGTGGGTTCGAGTCCCTCCATCGGCTCTATTGGGGGTGTCGCATAGCGGCTATTGCAACAGACTGTAACTCTGTCACCTTCGGGTATCGT
>JAGXIB010000210.1 GCA_024635865.1 Flavobacteriales bacterium | reverse complement strand
TTTTTTCATCCCAGTAGTCTAAAACTGATTTACCGCTACCAATAAAATCATCAATAATTACTAATGTTTTGTATACAGGTTCTATAGATTCTAACTCAGAAACACTTGCACAAAGTTTAATTCTGTCAGGGTTATTTATATATGTATTTGTCTTTCGCAGTAGATAGGTCATCATGCTACCGCTTTTCCCAAAAGAACCAAGTGGGTGAACCGCAATTTTTTCTTCTTTTTTAATTCCTCTAAGAATGGAATTTAATCCAAAATGAAATATTTCTTCACTTTCATTTGATGTAAATACAGTGTAATTTCTTATAAAATCTAAAGCGATATGTAATTCTTCTTCTTTGAAATTATTTAACCATTTTAAAATATCGATAGGACCAACTAAATTTTTTAATCTAGCTGATAAAATATCTAATGTGATACTATCTATATTTACTTTAAATGACATATTTGTTCAATGACGTACCTTATCCAATTTGTATTTAAACTCAAACATACAAAACCCAACTCAAACTTTCTCAATAAGTTATGTGAAGTTTTCAATAAAAGGGAAAAACAGGTATTTATACCTAATGGGGGGAATTGTGGTTTGGTGGGGTGGTGATGGGAGGTTTTTGGAGGGGTGAGGAGGCATTTAGTTCTTGCTATGAAGGTGGGTTTAGGTAGTTGGGGGTGTCAGTAAGAAACCTGCACTCTCTACAAATCTCTGACTGCACTAAAAATATACTGAGTGTTAGCAAAAGTTCTTTTTTTTAACCTAATTTCTGAATGTTATAATAATTTTAAATGGTAGCAATTAAATAAAAAACAACTCTTAATTTAATATTTAAACAATAAAATACATTACCTGAATTATCTACATTCACTGTATGCGGTACCAGAACTGGCAACCCATACTTGACTTTCAAAATCCTCTAATTCTTTACCGCAAAGTTTCCCTTTTGATGTTTCGTATTTGGCACCGTTATCTTCCTCAATTAGGTAGCATTCTTTACATTCTTTTTTACTACAACCAATAAATGTTATTAAAATAAATATAATTGATGATGTAAATAATATTGATTTTGCGTTCATTTTGTTCATTTTTGCTAACATTCGGATAATCACCATTACTGCTCTTAATCCAAATTATATATTACTTCAAACATACAAAACCCAACTCAAAGTTTCTCAATAAGTTGGGAGAAGTTTATAAGAAAAGGGAAAAACAGGTATTTACACCTAATGGGGGGATTTGGGGTTTGGTGGTGAAGCGCACATATGGAATTTAGGTTTTGTTGCCCAACGTTTTCATTTATTCTAATAGGAAACAAAGAAAGCCAAAGAAGATTAAACTTCTTTGGCTTTCATTAAATTTACTGCGCTGTGTTCTTTTTTAAAAAGCCCGAACTGCACGCACGTAAATTGCGTAATTTGCGTCTAGCTTACCCCAGCTGTTCGGGACACCAACGCTCAAATCCTGTACCCATGCATCGTTGTTATTGATCTCCGTAGAACTCCAATAGTAGGCACTTGCAAAACCGCCAAACACAGTTTTTTGTAAGTACAATAAATTTAACTCGTATTTTGATGGTAAATACCAGTCGCCATAAGTAACCCCTCCAACGGTTACTGAATAATCGGCACAAATTTTTGCGGCAAAATCTCCTGTTTGGTTATCTGCCATTTGTGTGGCTACTATCATTGCCGTATTCATTGTTCCGGCATATAAACCATCGCCTGTGGTGCCAGTATATCTATAAGTTCCATTATTCCATTGTACTCCTGTACTTTGGTCGGATGTGGCAGCTATTAAGCCATGCTGTCCTGTGGCATCTAACCAGAAAATTATACCACCTTGATAACTGTCACCAATAGCTAGAGTTGAACCACCTGTAGTGCTAATTACATTGTTGGTAATATCAATACCTGTTCCTGCTGATAGTTGGTCTTGTTTATTATTCCAATTGGTAGTATCTGTTCCTGTAATACCATTAGCTACCGATGCACCAAATATAGGGTCGGTTTCAGTGTAGCTATCCAATTTATTATTCCAGTAAGTGGTGTCAGTTCCTGTAATTCCATTGGCTACGGATGAACCAAATATTGGATCGGTTTCGGTTATACTTACTCCACCTGCAATGCTATCTGCAGTTTTAGCATGTAAAGCATAAGGCACACTCAACAACTGGCTTGTTCCTGAGATGGTATAACTTGTCCCTCCTGTTGGGTCGGTTTCGGTTTTAATGAAATACGGTCCGTTTGCCCAATCGATGGTGGTAAAATTGCCACTTACAACTGTTCCTGTTCCTATTTCTAAACTTACTAAACCATTGGCATTAGAAGTAGGCGTTTGCGTTTCCACATAAACGGCTGTTCCACTTGTAGAGCCTTGTAGTATACTTATTTGCATACCTACTGATGTAGAACTTACTAAATTATTACTTCCGTCTCTCACTACCGCTTGGTAACTCATTTTTTCTGGGGCTTGTGCCCATACGCTTGCAGTCATTAGTATTGCTACACAAATTATAACTATTCTTTTCATTTTTTCTAAATTTTAGTGTTATTATTTTTTTGGTTCCCGATATGCTATCGGAATTAATTCGACTAAATGTTTTTTTTCAAAACACTGTCTCATTGAGTTTTAATTATTTTAAATGATTGAACTTGTTTGTTTTCTTGGTTTACAACATTTATGAAGTAAGTGGCAGAGGGTAAACTTGATGTGTTTATCTGTGTTTGCTTTGCCGTTACTTGTCCGTTGTTTAATAATTTACCCTGCATATCAAAAAGTTGATACGACAACTTTTCGTTGTTGTAATCTTGTATTTGCAAGGTTAGGTTATCGGCAGTAGGGTTTGGGAAAATCGAAAGTGAAATATTTAATTCACTTTCTTTAATACCTGTGGTAAAAATTTCGTAGGCGTGTTGCACCCCTTGTGCTACAGATCCGTTTGTTCCTGTGGCTGTAGTATAAACTACTTGCCCTACCGAATAACTGGCGGTTCCGCCTGTTCCTGTTGCCTCACCACCTGTGGCAGTTGGGCTTTCTTGTGCCTGCAATCCTCCTAATCCAATGAGGATAAACGCAACACTTGCAATTGTCTTTTTGTGTTTCATAAGTCGATTTTAAATTAAAGTGCTAAGTTAT
The DNA here is from genome assembly GCA_024635865.1 of Flavobacteriales bacterium. Lineage (GTDB taxonomy): Bacteria > Bacteroidota > Bacteroidia > Flavobacteriales_D > Parvicellaceae > S010-51. The sequence continues at coordinate 7,620 of JAGXIB010000210.1, read as the reverse complement.
TATTATTATTATGCGGGTTTTTTAGTTTGGTTTTGGTATGTTGGGTAACAACAAAATAAACAAACCTAATCCGTTTATTTTGTTTATTTAACTTCTCTAAAAGTAATAAAAAAAGAATAAGGTTTTCTAACTTTTTTAGACTATAAACCAAAGGGCTATGTGTTTATACCTAGATAGATAAGTTAATTATTTAAACTTAAAAAATCAAGAAAACTAAAGGTCTACGATTTATCTTTATCCAATTGGTCTATTAATTCTTCTATAGAGCTGATGTAGTTAATATTGATCCCGTTTAAAATATCTTTCCCATATTTTTTAAATATTTCTTGTTTACCCGCTTCAACAGCTTTAGCAAACCATTCGAGATCTGGTAAAATTTTATAATGATTGACTAAACCTTTCGACTTTAAGCTAGGTTTCCAAATTGCAAAATACCACTCCATACTTGGTTGGTGAAAAGTTCTTAACTTTCTTTTATCAAAAATAAAACGGTTAACTTTTAATGTTTCGACCAGCTCAGATGCAGCTAAAAACACCTTCCTAAAATCATTAATTGGTATATATTCAGAATCTGCAGTGCAAATAGCTAAAGCTAATTCTTCATTATAACTCAGAGTGGCGTATTTGTCATTATAAACTATTCTGAACTCATAATTACGGTGTACTTGGTTTGTCATTTAAAATTCTATTAATTTGAATGAAATATCGTCTGTTTGTTCTCGATCACCTTTCCAAGTCAACAGTTCTTGATAAATAATTTCGTTTAATTCACTTACACTTTTATTTAGGTTTCCTAATATCACTTTTTTTAGTCTTGAAACGGTATATTTCTTATTTCGTTCTCCTCCAAATTGATCAATTAAACCATCTGAGAAGAGCAGTAATTTCTCTCCTCTTTTTATCGGCAACTCAAATGTGTCAAATTCTGTGTTTGGGTTTTGTCCAACAGAGTTTTTAGTTTTCTTCAGAGCAGTAAACTCTCCATTTGAGTTAAATAAAAATGCTTTACCTTTCGCAGAGCTATAAGTCAGTCTGTTTATTTTAGAACAATAATGAAATGCTGTTCCTTCGAAATGAGCAATAGAATGTTTATTGTTATTAAATGTTTGGTGAAGTCTATAATTTAATAGTTTTAACAATATCGAAGGATCATCTATTTCTATGGAGGAGGTAATGTCATTTAAGATTAAAGATCCTGAAATGCTAAGCATAGCTCCAGGAATACCATGACCTGTTGCATCTAATAAACAAAAAACAACACCACTATTTGTACTCTTAATAAAAATAGTGTCACCTCCAATCCCAATTTGTTGAGCTACTTTATAGTCTGCATCTTTAAAAAATATTTTTAAAACATCTACTTCAGGTTGCAGAGAATTCTGAATCAGTTTGGCAAAACTTATACTTTCAGTAAGACCTCTTTGAATATTGGATAAAGAATTATTTTTTTCTAACAAGGAATCTTTTATTTGTTCTAAGTAAACAGTTGTTCGCACCAACATGTCTTCTTTTGCTTCCAGTTGTTCTTTATAATAATTTATGTCCATAATTGGTTATTTCATGACAGCAAGATTGTTTATCCAAAAATATTAAACAGCCCTAGTTCTTTTAATTCACCTCTGTATTCTCATAAAAATAATAAAAAAAGTCGTTTAAAAAGTAAAAACTACTTCAATTTTTCAATCTCCGATTTTCTACCAATTTTCAGAGTAATGTAGTCTAACTCTTTTTTAGGACTTCGCGCAGGAGAATATTCTCTACCATAAAAGATGATTTGTAAATGCAATTTGTTCCAAATTTCTTTTGGAAATAAGCGTTTAGCATCTTTTTCTGTTTGGGTCACATTTTTTCCATTGGTTAAATTCCAACGGTACATTAAACGATGAATGTGAGTATCTACTGGGAAAGCAGGAACTCCGAATGCTTGAGACATTACCACAGAAGCCGTTTTGTGTCCAACACCTGGTAATTCTTCTAATAAATCTATATCGGCAGGCACTATTCCATCGTATTTTTCTATTAATATTTCAGACAAGCCATAAATTGCTTTCGATTTTTTAGGAGACAATCCACAAGGTCTAATGATTTGTCTAATTTCTTCAACATCTAATTTTACCATATCAAAGGGGTTATCCGCTTTTTCATATAGAAAAGGGGTAACCTTATTTACTCGAACATCGGTACATTGTGCAGATAAAAGGACAGCAACTAACAAGGTATAATCACTGGTATGATCTAACGGAATAGGAACAGTCGGGTATAATCGCTCTAACTCATCGATTACATATTGTACTTTTTCTTGTTTAGTCATGCTTAAAAAATTTGATTATTTTCCTAAAACAAACATTACTGGTCGCTTTTTTAAATTGGGAATATTCTTTTTCCAATCTGAAATGGTCTTTGTTGCTATAAATTCTGTTGCTAATGATATATCTGCCGCAATACAGAGTTTTAAATTACCGCTGCATTGCTTTAAGACCTCTTCTAACAAACTATTGTTTCGAAAAGGAGTTTCCATAAACAACTGAGAAAAGTTGCGCTGTGCTAGGCGGTCTAAGTCATTTAGCTTTTTATTTCTTTCCGACTTATCGAAAGGTAAATATCCATTAAAACTAAATTCTTGTCCATTCATTCCACTAGAGATCAACGCCATTAGAATAGACGAAGGACCAACTAACGGCTGTACTTTTATCCCTTTAAAATGGGCAATGCTTGCAATTTCACTTCCTGGGTCAGCGATACCAGGACAACCCGCTTCGCTTATCATTCCAACATCATTCCCTTCTAACGTTGGGTTAAGATATTCTCCAATAATTGTCTTATCGGTGTGCTTATTCAACTCAAAAAAAGTCAATTCGTCTATGTCAATCGAACGATCTATTTTCTTCAAATAACGACGAGTTGTCTTAATGTTTTCTACGATAAAGAACTTTAATCCTTTTATAATTTCTTGTACTTCTTTAGGAATAACGCTATCAATAGAAGAATCTCCCAGGGTCATTGGAAGCATTAAAATTTTACCTTTCTCCATTATTTTAAGTTCTTAATAATCTTATCACATGCTTCATCTAGCATTTGATAAACGTTTTCAAACCCTTCATCTCCTCCAAAATAAGGATCTGGAACTTTCCTATTTTCGTTTGGATGAACTTCGTTTAAAATCATTTTCACTTTCGCTCTTTGTTCGTCAGTTTCAGTTAATGCTATCACATCTGAATAGTTAGAAGCATCCATGACATAGATCAAGTCAAACTCTTCAAAATCAGGTTTTTTAAGCGGTCTTGAACGTTGGTTCGTAATGTCTATTTTATAATTTTTAGCAACCTCTATCGACCTTACGTCTGGCAACTCTCCTTCGTGCCTCGATATGGTCCCCGCAGAATCTACTTCTAACTTTAACCCCTGTTGAGTTGCCTTGTGTTGCAATATTCCTTCTGCTAATGGAGAACGACAAATGTTCCCTAAGCATACCATTAAAATCTTCATAATTTCTTGTTATTCATTATCAACCATTACCTTAAAACGAATCTTACTTGGACCATTTTCTGCATTAGAAAATAGAGTAATGATTCTATCTTGCCAACCAATTTTATGATTCGTATCAAAAGTAACAATTATATCTACAGTTTGATTGGGTAGTATCGGTGTTTTAGGGAATTTAGCTTTAGTACAAGGGCAAGCAACTTCATAATTCTCTAATAAAAGTGGGCTATCTCCTGTATTTGTGAGTTGGTATGTATGCTTCAACTGAACTCCTTCTTTCGTCTTGGGGAATTTGTAAGTTTTATTGGCTAACTCAACTTTTGGTTGAGCAAAGAAACTAAGTGTCAATAATAAACTAACAAAAAATAAACAATACTTTTTCATAGGTTGATAATCATCAATTATTATTCCAACTTAGACGATTAAAAAGTAGGACAATCATAAGAGTTAAAACGCTTACTTCCTGCTACAGAATTCCCTCTTTTATTTTTACTTCTTAGGGTAATCATAATTTCATGCGACCCAGAATTGTACTCAGTTAATGCAGACAAACTATAATCGTAAGAATAACTGATTCCTAACTTAGCGGTAGAGAAACCAATCATGGCTACTATCGATTCTCTAAATCGATAAGAAGCACCAAACCACAATCGCTTATTATAGATGGCTCTTAAATTTAAATCAAACTGAAAAGGAGCATTAATCATGTAACGCATTACCGCAGAAGGCTCTAAAGTAATTAATGGGCTGTATTTTCCTAAAGGAATAATATAGCTTCCGTTTAAATAAAAGGTTCGTTCTAAATTATTGGTTACTGCGGTTACAATATTCGTTAAATCTACATTAGATTGCACTAAGTTAAACCCAGATAACCCTACTTGATATCGATCGCCATACCATTTTACACCAAATCCTAAATCAGGAATTAAACGGTTAGAAGTATAGTTTAATACGGTATTATCACCACTTTCTTCTGTAATTAATTGTTCTCTATCAATCATAAACTGATTTAGAGAACCCGCTAAAGCAAAAGAAATTCTAGTATACTTAGTCGTTTCGATTTGTGTCGATACCGCTCCCAATAATCCTGACCTTCTCATTGGTCCAGCAACATCATTAAAAACCATTCCTCCTACTCCAATATTTTTACTTAAAGAAGTATGATAAGACAAATGTTGAGAAACTGGAGCTTCTTTAATGCCCATCCATTGACGACGAGCTCCAATAACCAAGGGTGCATAGGTTTTAGTTCCGGCAGCAGCAGGGTTTAAAACAAAACTATTAATCATGTACTGACTATTCATTACAATCTGTTGAGTGTAAGAATCAATTTGTATTCCTAAAAGAACAAGTAGTATGACAGTATATTTTTTCATTTAACCATTATCTTAATAAAGTAACAACACCCGTTTGTTTCTTATCTCCTCTATTTAACTTTAATACATAGTAATAAACCCCAGCTGGAAGATCAGCTCCTGTATTTGATTTACCATCCCAATGTACTTCTAAGGCAGTCGTTTGATAAACTTCTCTACCCCATTTAGAAAGAACAGTTAGCTCTGCTTCTCCAAAACCATCAAAATAAAGATTCCAAGTATCGTTTTTTCCATCTCCATTTGGAGTAAAAGTATTTGGTATTGTTAAGCAGGCCATGTCATCTGTTATGGTAACTTCTTCTGTTTTCGCCACACAGCCTTTACCATCTTTAACCACCACAGAGTAAACTCCTTCTCCAACAAAATTTAAAACAGGATCATAAGAATCATTCGACCAGAGGTAATCTAAGAATCCATTGTTATTTTTAGCATTTACACTTAACGTAACTCCACCTTGTGAACAAGGTAATTCTTCAACAACAATACTAGCTTCTAGATCTGAAGAAATGACAACAATTTCTTTATTTACTGAATCAGTACAACCGTTTAGCGGAGAAGTGTATTTATAAGTAATTAGATGTGATCCAACACCTTCGTTCTCAGGGTTAAAAAGAGTAGAACTTACACCATTTACCACATAAGAACCTCCATCAGGCTCTCCACCAGTTAAGGTAAAAGCATTTCCAATTCCACAGATGGTATCAAAAGGATTACAGTGTACAATAACTTCTGTGACACTTACAAAAGCACTAGCACAAGGTGTACTTCCACAAACTCCACCTTCAGCTCTTACAAAATAAGTCACTGAATTTGAAGGCGCTAATGTAATAGGGTCTCCTGTCCCAACAGGTGTCCCTCCACAACTATTCTCGTACCAAACCCACTCTGCTCCTGGGACAAGCATTCCGCCTTGAACACTTAAGGTCGTAGATTCTCCAGCGCAAAAATCATTATTCGAAATTAAAATTCCATCAGCGGCAACACTACCGTTCTGAACATTTACAGTAACACTTGCACAATTGGTTGCTCCACAAGTTCCGACCGCCCTAACAAAATAAGTTTCAGAGCTTGTTGGAGAAACCACAAGTTGAGTCCCAACACCAATTGGAACCGCACCACAAGCTCCTGTGTACCATACCCAAGTATAATCGGCTGGCAAAACAGCACCTGTTACAGAAAGCGTTGTTGGTTCACCTGGACAAATGTTATCTAACGATACTTGTGCTGAAACTGGGTCCGAAACTCCAGCTCCAACACTAATTGTTATGTCTACACAATTTGAATTCCCGCAAGTTCCTTCTCCTCTTACATAGTAAGTTGTAGTTGCACTTGGAGAAACACTAATAGAGTTCCCTGTTCCAACTGGGCCATTTCCACAAGAACCAGAATACCAATTCCAATTTGCATTTGTTCCTAATAAACCTCCTGAAACAGAGATAACAGATGACCCCCCAACACAAATAGCTTCATTAGTCGCAACAATTGAATTTGGCTCAATAGAAATAGTACTCGTATTAATCGTCACACTGGCACAATTCGTTGCTCCACAAGTTCCTTCTCCTCTTACGTAATATTCTGTTGGTCCTGTTGGTGTTACATTAATTGTATTTCCTGTTCCTAAAGCTGTTCCAGCTCCACAACCACCAGCATACCATGTCCAGTTATCGCCAGTAACTAATTGTCCTCCTACAACAGTTAAATCTGTTGAAGCTCCAGGACATACATTAGGATTAGAAACAGCAATAGAAGTAGGTAAAACTGAGCTAGGTAAAACAATAACCGAGACATTGACACATCCAGAGTTATTACAGTCACCTTCAGCTCTAACATAATAGGTTGTTGTAGCTGTAGGAGTTACACTTAATGTATTTCCACTGCCTAAATAAATACCTCCACATGAACTAGTGTACCATTCCCATGTTGCTCCCGTCCCTAAAGTTCCTCCGTTTACAGTTAAAGTAATTGGTGTTCCAGAACATATATTGTTTGCAGAAGTTGTAATTCCAGTAGCATCGGTTGATGGAGTTTTAGCAGTAATGGTAGTATTAACACAACCAGTTGTATTACAAGCGCCTTCAGCTCGCACAAAATAATCTGTTGTATTGGTTGGACTAACGCTGATTGTTGATCCATTCCCAACTAATAGGCCTCCACAAGCTCCACTATACCAATACCAATCTGCAGTAGTTCCAAGACTACCACCGACAACAGATAAAACCGTATTGTCTCCAGGACAGACATTTGACTCTGTTTCGACAATAGAAATAGGGTTATTAGAAGCTTCGTTAACAACGATAGTAATGTTTGCACAATTACTGGCGTTACAAGTTCCTTCTGCTCTTACAAAATAGTTCGTCGTTAATGCTGGGTTCACATTTATTGTCGCACCAGTTCCAATGGATGTACCAGCACCACAACCAGATTCATACCAATACCAATCTGCTCCAGTACCAAGGTTTCCTCCATTAACGGTTAAAGTAACTAGTTCATTAGGGCAAACAGTCGTGTTTGTAGCATTAACTCCCGAAGGACTAATTGAAGGTTCATTTACTGTCACATTAGCAAAAGCTAGGTTAGTGATATTACATCCTTCTATTCTAACATAATAGGTCGTGGAAATAGCTGGGGATAAGCCATTGTAAATAGGAATAGAACTCGTATGAATATGCAAAGGAGTTCCAACTAAAGGATCTTGATCATACCAAGAATATAAAGCGTTGGTTCCTAAAACCCCTCCAGAAGTTGATAAATTAACCAATTC
>JAGXIB010000209.1 GCA_024635865.1 Flavobacteriales bacterium | reverse complement strand
TTAACACGCAATAAAATAGTATTTTATGTCTAAATTTTCAAAAAATAAAAAACGTAAAGGGCCTGCTATTTCTACAGCGTCTTTACCAGATATTGTTTTTATGTTATTATTCTTCTTTATGGTGACCTCTGTTTCTAAGGAAAAAGAGTCGACATTAAAGATAGAAAAACCAACAGCTTCTGCTGTTACTAAATTAGATAAGACGAAAACAATTTTTAATTACTTTATTGGTAAACCGAAGAGTAAAAAATATGGTGAGAACTACAGGGTTCAACTAGATGATGCTTTGGTCCCAAACATGTCAGCTGTTGGTACTTATCTTAAACAAAAAAGAGAACAGTACAAAGATGTTTGGAATTCGGAAGTTTACAACAACTTTAAAGTTGATGGTGGTGCCGAAATAAGAACGGTAAAAGGTGTACAAGATGAGTTGAGAGAGCAAGATGCTTTGAAAGTTATCTATTCTGTTAAAGAGGGTAAATAGGATAAATTAAAATATTAATTATAGATGCTCTAGCCAATCAAGCTAGAGCATTTTTGTTTACAGGTTAGACTTAATGTATTGATCGCTTATTTAATCCAGTATTTTAATTATTTTTGTCCTACCAGTTATAATTTTAAAAATAATTTAGAGCGACTATTGGAGTTTAGTATTTTAATAAATGGAAGAGTTGGAAAAAGGTAAAGAAATGTCGTTTTTAGGACATTTAGAAGAGTTAAGGTGGCGATTAGTGAAGGCAGCAATTGCAATTGTTGTTGTTGCGGTGGTCTTATTCATCTTTACAGAACCAGTTGTAGGTTTTGTTTACATTCGAATGGCAGACTCCAATTTTCCTACTTATCAGTTTTTTTGTTGGCTGTCTAACTTAGTCGGAATGGGAGATACTTTATGTGGGATTGATATTCCTATTAAATGGCAATCAACAGAAATGACCGCTCAGTTTTCTACCAATATGTATTTTGCAATAGTTGGAGGAATTATATTAACCTTTCCTTTTTTATTTTTTCAGGTCTGGCAATTTTTTAAACCAGCTTTGAAAGATTCAGAGTTAAAAGTTTCAAAAGGCGTTGTATTTTGGAGCTCTATTTTGTTTTTTATAGGGGTGCTATTTGGATATTTTGTTGTAAGCCCATTAACCGTTCAGTTTTTTGGTAGTTTTCAGATGACAAAAGAAATCCAGAATATTATTACAATTAACAGCTACTTATCACTGATCACAACAACGACTTTGTTTAGTGGGTTATTCTTTGAATTGCCTATTGTTATTTATATTTTAACTAAATTAGGAGTTATAAGCCCTAGCTTGTTAAAGAAATACAGGAAGCATGCTTTAATTGGGATCTTAGTTCTTTCAGCAGTCATTACCCCTCCAGATATTATAAGTCAAGTAATTGTAACATTTCCAATATTGATTATGTATGAAGTAGGAATACTAGTATCTAAACGAGTAGAGAGAAAAATAGCTAAACTTGATAAATAACTTAAAATATAGTTCTCTTACCCTATTTTTATTAATAGTGACGGTACTCTCTGCTCAAAAAACGGAAGTATCTGGAATTGTTTTAGATGCTGAAAATGGAGATACATTGCCATTTGTTAATGTTTATTTTGTTGGAACTAAAATAGGAACAACTACTGATTTCTCAGGTGGATTCAGTATACAAACCTATTATGCTTCTGATTCACTGGCTGCGTCTTTTGTAGGTTATAAAACAACCAAAATTAAAATTAAAAAAGACACTAAGCAAGAGTTGATAATTAAGTTGGAGCCCTCAACTGAGGCTTTACCAGAGGTTACTATTAGACCAACAGAAAATCCTGCTCACCCCATTTTAGAAAATGTGATTAGAAATAAAAAAGCAAATAACAGAGAAAAGTTAGATGCTTATCAATATGAAGTCTATAATAAATTAGAATTCGACATCAATAATATGTCAGAAAAATTCATGAATAAGAAAATTTTCAAGAAATTCGACTTTATATTTGAGAACATAGATACAACCCAAAATAAAGATTACCTACCTGTTTTTATCACTGAGAGTTTATCTGATTTATATTATAAACGTAAGCCAAAAGCAGAGAGAGAATATATAAAAGCATCAAGGGTTTCTGGTGTTAGCAACCAAAGTGTAGCCCAGTTCACAGGAGACATGTATCAACAAGTTAATTTATACGAAAATTTTGTAGAAATTTTTGGTAAAAACTTTATAAGTCCAATTGCTAATCAAGGCTTGTTTTCGTATCGTTATTACTTACAAGATAGCTTATTTATAGACAATAACTGGTGTTATGAAATTCAGTTTTTACCTCGAAGAAAAGGAGAAATGACCTTAACGGGAACTATGTGGATTAATGATACAACCTATGCAATTAAAAAAATTGAAGGAGATATCTCTGAGGGAGCAAACATAAATTTTGTAAAAGATTTAAAGTTTAAGCAGACTTATACTTATGTTAATCATGAAGCTTGGATGCTGAAAGAAGACGACTTGTTTATTGATTTTGTATTAGCGGATAATCAAATGGGCTTCTATGGTCAAAAACATGCTAGCTATAAGGATATAATTGTGAATCAAGAAAGAGAAGATTCTTTTTATGATGGCTTAGAAAAAATAACTTTATTAGATAGTGCTGACGTACGTTCAGACGTTTTCTGGAATGCTAATCGGCATGATTCTTTAACAGAGAATCAAAAGGGAATCTACCACATGATAGACACCTTGTCAAACCTACCTATTATAACTTCTTATGTAGATGTAATTCAGACTTTGGTTTCCGGTTATAAAGTAATAGGCAAGTTTGAAATAGGCCCTTACAATAGTATGTATGCTAACAATGCCGTAGAAGGACATCGATTTCGTCTGGGATTAAGAACAAGTAATGATTTTAGCACTAAAATTGAGTTTTCAAGTTTTTGTGCTTATGGATTAAGAGACCAAGAGTTTAAATATGGAGCAGGCACACGTTTTTTTATATCAAAAAAACCTAGACAATTGATGCAGCTAGTTTATAAACATGATGTTGAACAAATAGGGTTAAGTTCAAATGCTTTTAATAATACCGGAGCCCTGACTTCTATAGGGGTTAGAAACCCGATTAATAGACTTGTTTTTAATACCGATTATCGAATTAGTTATGAAAGAGAATGGCTGAAAGGTCTTTCTACAACACTATTGTTGCGAAATAATACCATTGACCCTTTAGGGATTATTACTTTTCATAAAAGAATCCCTAATACAGAGTCTTTTATCCCAATTAAAAATATAACCACCTCTGAAGTTACTTTATTCACAAGGTTTGCAAGAAACGAAGAGTTTTTAGCAGGAGAGTTTGATAGAGTCAGTTTAGGTACAAAGTCTCCAACTTTTACACTAAATTATACTTATGGTATGAAAGGGATGTTAAAGAGTGATTATGAGTACCATAAATTGATTCTAGGCTATAAGCATAAATTAAAACTAGGGTTTTTAGGAGTATTAAACTATTCGGGAAGTATAGGGAAGGTATTTGGTTCTGCTCCATACCCTTTGTTAGAAGTTCATCAAGGAAATGAAAGCTGGATTGGAAATTCTGACGCTTATAATATGATGAATATATTAGAATTTGTCAGCGATGAATATGTCAGCGGAAACATAGAACATCATTTGAACGGTTTATTTTTGAATAAAGTCCCATTACTAAGAAGATTGAAGTGGCGAGAAGTTATTGGTATAAAAGGGATATGGGGGAAAATGGGAGATCGAAATTTAGCTGAAATGGAGTTGCCTATTTACACCTCTACTTTAAGAGCTAAACCTTATTTTGAAGCTTCTGCTGGAATAGAAAATATTTTTAAGTTTTTAAGACTTGATGTACTGTGGCGTTTAAACTATTTAGATAATGAGTTTAATGGAATTAAAGTAAATAGGTTAGGGTTGAGAGGGAAATTTCAGTTTAGGTTTTAATAATAATATTATTAGGTGATTTTATGAAGTTAAGAACAGAGGAAATAAAAAAGGCTTATAAAGGAAGGCAAGTGGTAAAAGGGATTTCCGTAGAAGTAAACCAAGGAGAGATTATTGGTCTTTTAGGTCCTAACGGTGCTGGAAAGACGACTTCTTTTTATATGATTGTTGGTTTAGTAAAACCTGACTCAGGAAAAGTTTTTTTAGACGAAAAAGAGATAACAAAAGTACCTATGTACAAACGTGCTAAAATGGGAATTGGCTACCTACCGCAAGAGGTTTCAGTTTTTAGAAAATTAAGTGTAGAGGATAATATACTTTCAATTCTACAAATGACAGATTTATCAAAAAAGCAACAAAAAGAGCGATTAGAAGAGTTAATAGAAGAATTCGGATTGGGCCATGTGCGCAAGAACTTAGGAGAAAAGCTATCTGGTGGAGAAAAACGTAGAACAGAAATTGCCAGAGGATTGGCTGTTAACCCTAATTTTGTATTGTTAGATGAACCCTTTGCAGGGGTGGACCCCATTGCAGTAGAAGACATTCAAAGTATTGTATTAAAGTTAAGAAAAAAGAACATTGGAATTTTAATTACCGATCATAATGTACAAGAAACATTGTCGATTGTAGATCGTGCTTACTTAATGTTTGAAGGAGCAATTCTTAAATCTGGATCAGCTGAAGAGCTATCCCAAGACGAGCAAGTAAAAAAAGTTTACTTAGGGCAACATTTCGAATTAAAGAAAAAAGTGTTTAAAGATTAATATGGCATTAATTCTAAATATAGAGACTTCTACAAAAGTCTGTTCTGTTGCTCTTGCAAAAAATGGTGAAACTATTGCAGTTAAAGAAGAACTAGGGGAACAATACATACATTCAGAAAAGTTAACAGTCTTCATAGAGGAGCTGATGAATAACTCCGGTTACACTTTAAATGATTTAGATGCGATTTGCGTTAGTAAAGGCCCTGGTTCTTACACTGGCTTAAGAATAGGAGTTTCATGTGCTAAAGGTCTTTGTTATGCTTTAAAAACTCCACTGATAGCAATAGATTCGTTAACTATTTTAGGGCGTGTATTTGCACAATTAAAAACAATTGATGAAGAAGCTATTCTATATCCAATGATAGATGCTAGAAGAATGGAAGTTTTTACTCAAAAAATGAATGCTAACTTAGTTGTTGAGTCACCTGTCCAAGCTATGATTATTGATGAAACTTCATTCTCAGAACACAGTAAGCCTGTTTATCTTTTTGGAGATGGAGCGAATAAATTGGTGAATGTTTTGAATACTAGTACCATAGAAGTAGTTGAGGATTTAGAAACAAGTGCTAAAGGAATGGAACGTTTATCCTACGATAAATTTATGGCTAATGATTTCGAAGACGTTGCTTATTTTGAACCGTATTACCTTAAAG
>JAGXIB010000208.1 GCA_024635865.1 Flavobacteriales bacterium | reverse complement strand
GTTGTATTTAGAATATTAGTCAATAATGGCTGGGTTGTTCATTCTTTTTTAATGGAGGTTATTATTTTTACATTCATTATGTTCGAAATGATTGTCTTTTCCTATGTTGTGGTTAATTATATAAATCAAGAAATAATAAGAGGTAAAGAAAGCCAAGAAAAATTATTTAGTTCACTTTTAAAAATAGAAGAGCTGAAAATTAAATTAGAACAATTAAATGAATCATATGAAACCCCTCAAAATACAGCTTTAGTTATTGTTGACGAATCGGTTAATGAATTATTAGTGAATCCATTAAGTAAGAGAGAAGTAGAGGTATTAAATTATATAATTAAAGGAGGAAAGTATAAAGAAATTTCAGCAGAGCTTCATATTTCTATTAATACACTAAAGACTCATGTTGCCAGAATTTATTCTAAATTAGATATTAACAATAGAGTAGAAGCTGTTCATAAAATCACTAAATTAGTCAACTTAAAAAAATAAAAGCCGATGCCCCAAGATAAAATTTTAATCCCAGATTGGGATTTAGCTGATAGACCTAGAGAAAAATTAATGGATCAAGGGAGGTTAAGCTTATCTAATGCAGAACTAGTTGCCATTTTAATTGGTTCTGGCAATAGAAAGGAAACAGCTGTAGAGTTAGCCAAAAGGATCTTAAATAGTACAGATAATAGCCTAATTAATTTAGGTCAAAAAACCATTCAAAATTTGACTGAATTTAATGGTGTGGGAAATGCAAAAGCGATAAGTATAATTGCTGCACTGGAATTGGGGAGAAGAAGAAAAGCGGAAGAGCTTCCAGTGCTAAGTGGGGTGAAATCAAGTAAAGATGCTTATGATCAAATTAAGTCTGTATTTGAAGATTTACCTCACGAAGAGTTCTGGTTGATGAGCTTATCTAGAGCAAATAAAGTGATAGCTAAGCATCAAATAAGTAAAGGTGGAGTAAGTGGAACAGTTGCGGATATTAAGCTGATTTTTAAAAAAGCAATTGAAGACTTAGCTTCTGCTGTTATTATCATGCACAATCATCCTTCCGGACAGTTAAAGCCCAGTAGTCAGGATATTAAATTGACAAATAAACTTGTGGAGACAGGAAGTATTATGGATATTCCTGTTTTAGATCATTTAATTATAACAAATGAACATTATTATAGTTTTGCTGACGAAGGCTTGTTGTAAATATAAAATGTTAAATATTCGAAAATTTATTATAAAATAATTTGTAAAACAGGAACTTATAATTTTTTTCTATTATTTTTTTTATATATTGTGCGATACTAGAAGTCCTAATTCTTGTTAGGCGTAAAATTAAAATAATGGAAAAAGTAAAATTTGAAACGGAAACACTTATTAGTACCTCCCCAAGTATCTTATTTAATTGTCTAATAAGTCCAAGTGGCCTTTCAGAATGGTTTGCTGATGACGTAAATATAAAGCTAGATGTCTACACCTTTTTTTGGGATGGAGACGAAGATACAGCGACGTTATTAAAATCTAGAAAAGGAAATGAAGTACGTTTTCAATGGTCTGAAGATGAAGGAACTCCTTACTATTTTGAAATGGCAATTCAAATTGATGATTTAACAAAAGAAATTGCATTAGTAATTACTGATTTCGCAGAAGAAGATGAAATAGAAGAAGCTAAACTGCTTTGGGAGAGTAATATTCAGAAATTGAAGTTTGCAATTGGTGGATAATTAGCTTTTTTTTCGTTAAAACAGTCACCATATATAATCTAATAATAGAGAATGTATTACATTTGTAATCATTATAAAATCTTATAGTACATACTATAAGATTTTATTTTTTAGAGGCACATAAATAATCAACGATTGAAAAAATTAACTAAAGTAGTTATTGGGACGTTTATAGGTCCTTTTATTTTGGTTTTCCTAATCTGGATGGTCATTTTAGATATGCAGTTCTTGTGGTTGTATATCGATGATTTAATGGGGAAAGGGCTAGAATGGTACATCATTTTAGAGTTACTTTTTTATGCTTCTGCCAATTGGGTTCCTGTCGCATTACCACTTTCCGTTCTACTTGCTTCAATCATGACTTTTGGGAACTTAGCTGAACACAATGAGTTGACAGCAATGAAAGCTGCAGGGTTATCTTTATTTAAGATCATGAAGCCTTTAATGGTTTTTATGTTGTTTATTTCTGCGGGAGCATTTTACTTTTCAAATAATCTTTGGCCAACTGCTAATTTTAAAATGCGAGTGTTGATTTATGATATTCAACAAACGAAAGCCGCAATAATTTTTAAAGAAGGTATTTTTTTTGATGAATTAGAAGATTATAATATTCGTATTGGAAAAAAAGAAAAGGATGGTATTTTTAAAGATTTATTGATCTATGATTATTCTGAGATGAATTTTTCACAAAATTATTCAGAAGACCCTAGAGATTATAAAAGAATTATAAGTGCTAAAAAAGGTTCAATAACTCATCCTAAGAATAGCTCTTTCATGTTGCTAGATTTATATGATGGGTTTATTTTTCAAGAGTTTAACCCTAAGTCGGTTGAAGATTCAAAATTTCCCTTTATGCGTTATTACTTTGAGAAAGCAACGCTAAAAATTAAGCTAAAGTCATTTGATTTTGAGCGTTCTACTGAAGAAACATATACAAGAGATGAACACTTTCTCTCTTTAAGTCAGTTAAAAAAGTTAAGAGACTCGGCTTTAGTTTCAAGAGTAAGAACGAATATTTCTCAATACAATATTACTAGAAATAAATTTTCTATCACGAGAGGAGTAGATGACTCGACCTCATTTAATTATGATTCTATTGTTGCAACTAATAATTATTTTCAAAAGTTGGACAGCGTATCTAAAAAGCAAAATATATTAAGAGCGATTGAATTAACCAGAAGTTTAGTTAATAGCCAAAAAGTCCCAGTAGCATTAAGAGAGAGCTCAGAAAAGTATATTACAAGAAAAGACATTAGTTGGCATCAAAAATTTACGCTTTCTTATGCATGCATGATGCTTTTAATTTTGGGTAGTTCTTTAGGTGCAATAGTAAAAAAAGGAGGAATAGGAATTCCTGTCTTAATAGGTATTGTACTGTTTCTATTTTACTTTATCTTTACTAGAGCTGGAGAAGAGCTAGCTGTTGACTTAGCTTTATCTCCTATTGTAGGAATGTGGTTAAGTGCTATTATTCTGACTCCTATCACTATATTTGTATTTTACAAAGCAAATAATGATTCAAAACTATTTGATATGGATTCTTATGTTAAGTTTTTTCAAAAGTTAAGGCGTAAATAAAATAAGTTCTAATGAAAGTACTGCAAATATGCCATAAGCCACCCCAACCCGCCATAGATGGAGGCTGTATTGCTATTAATAATATCACTAAAGGTTTTATTAAGAATGGAATAGAGGTTAAAGTCATTGCAATTTGTACAACAAAACATCCATTTCAAATAGAAAAGAAAGAAAGAGAATTTTTAGAGAAAACTAATATTGAGGCAGTATTTGTCGATACAGAATTAAATATAGTTGATGCTTTTTCAAGTTTAGTTACATCTGACTCTTATAATATAAGTCGTTTTTTTTCACCGGACTTTGATCGTTTGTTAAGAAAAACACTAGAAGAAAGCTCCTTCGATATAGTACACTTAGAGAGTTTGTTTATGAGTCCTTATATTGGAACAGTTAAGCGATTTTCTAATGCCAAAATTGTATTGCGTTCTCATAACCTTGAATATATGATTTGGGAAAGGTTAGCAAATAGTACAACTAATAAAGCAAAAAAAGTATACTTAAAAATATTAGCTAAGCAATTAAAACAATTTGAAAAAAATGTTATAAATAATGTAGATGGTATTGCTGCGATTACAAAGGAAGATGGAGATAAATATCTAAATTTAGGGTGCAATAAACCTATTGTAACAATTCCCTTCGGAATAGAAGTAAAAGAGTTTAAGGTTTCTCCAGTAAAAACATCATTTGACTTGTTTCACATTGGCTCAATGGATTGGAAACCTAATTTAGAGGCAATAGCTTGGTTTGGAGAGAGTGTATGGCCAAAAATTCAAGAAGTTTATCCAGATTTAAAGTTTCATTTAGCAGGTCGTAATATGCCCAATTGGTTGTTGAAAACAAATTGGAAAAACATTGAAAATCATGGGGAGGTAGTTAATGCGAAAGAGTTTATTTTAGATCATTCCATTATGGTTGTTCCCTTATTATCTGCTGGAGGAATGAGAATAAAGATAGTAGAAGGGATGGCATTAGGTAAAGTGGTCATTTCAACAAGTATTGGAGCTGAAGGAATAGATTATGAGAACAGAAAAAATATCTTAATTGCAGATAAAAAATCCGATTTTATAAGTCAATTAGTTTGGTTATTTGAAGATAAGTCTAGAATAGAAGAAATAGGTAGTAATGCCCGGAAGTTGGTAGAAGAAAAATATAATAATGATCGTATAAACGAGCAGTTAGTTTTATTTTATCACTCACTTTAGTATAGTTTATGAAGTTATTTGTACTTGTTTCTCGTGTTCCATACCCTTTAGATAAGGGAGATAAACTTAGAGTTTATCATCAGGTTAAGGAGTTGAGCAAGAAGCATCAAATACATTTGTGTTGTCTAGATGATAGTAAAACTACTAAAGAGTCTATAGAACATTTAGAGTTATTTTGCCATGAGGTTTCTGTTTTTCAATTAAATAAGCTTAAAATTTATATTAATTTATTTTGGTCTTTATTTTCTACTAAGCCATATCAAATCAACTATTTCTATCAATCCTCTATTCATCGAAAAATTAAAAAACTAATTCAATCATTTCAACCAGATAGAATTTATAGCCAGTTAATAAGAACAACAGAGTATGTGAAAAATGAGCACGATATAATTAAAACATTAGATTATATGGATGCTTTCTCTAAGGGAATTGATCGAAGAATTAGTTCGTCAGGTATTTTGAAGCCACTTTTTAGAGAAGAGGCCAAAAGGTTATTGAAGTATGAGCATTTAATCTTCGATTATTTTGAGCATCACACGATTATTTCTATCGAAGATAGGCAGTTGATTTACCATGAAAAGCGAGAGGATATCGCAATTATAACTAACGGAATTGACACTGAATTTTTCTGTCCAAAAGATACGACTAAAAAATATGATCTTCTTTTTGTTGGGAATATGAGTTATGCGCCTAATATTTCAGCAGTTACCTTTTTAGTTGAAGAGGTGTTACCTCTTTTAGGTCAGGAGGTTAGTGTTTTAATTGCTGGATCGAACCCTGCTAAAGAAGTTCTTCGATTATCTAGTCATAATGTTAAAATTACTGGATGGATTGATGACATTAGAGAAGCTTATTCCGATGCTAAAATTTTTATTGCCCCCTTGTTTATAGGTACAGGATTACAAAATAAATTATTAGAAGCCATGGCAATGGAATTGCCATGCATCACTACAGATTTAGTTAATAGTACCTTAAGAGCAAAAGAGGGCGTCGATCTAGAATTGGCAAATTCATCGATGGAATTTGCTATTAAAATTAATCTGTGATTAGACAACAAAGATCAAAGGTTGTTATTAGGAAAAGAAGGAAGAAGATTTGTTGAAAAGACTTACAGTTGGGAGGAGTCGACTAAAAAGCTAGAGAAACTTATCTTTAGCTAACTCTTATTACCGTGTTAGTTTTTTTATAACTATTCAAATAGAATAGTCATAAGTACTTGATATTGTTAAAATAAAGGAAGGTTATTATTAGGAATAAAAGTGTTGTCTAGTTATTTTTGGTTCGTTCAAAATATAATAAAGAATAATGAAAAATCAACTTCTATTTTTTGCATTGGTTATTACCGTTAGTGTTTTTTCTCAAGACCCATTATGGATGAGGTATCCATCTATTTCTCCTGATGGAGAAACGATAGCGTTTAGTTATAAAGGAGATATATTTCTGGTTTCATCTAAAGGAGGAGAGGCTAGAGCAATTACTACTCATCAAGACCATGATTTTATGCCAGTTTGGTCTAGAGATGGTTCTGAAATAGCATTTGCTTCTAATAGGTATGGTAATTATGATGTTTTTTTAATGCCTTCTATCGGAGGCAAAGCGAAAAGGTTAACTTTTCACTCTTCCGATGATTATCCGCATTCAATTGACAATGCAGGAGAAATTTTATTTACTTCTTCAAGGTTAGATGCGAATACAAATAGTCAATTTCCTTCTTCGAGATTGCCAGAATTATATTCAGTAAATAAAGAAAGAAATTTAGAGCAAGTATTAACTACACCAGCAGAATCTTCATCTTGGAATAAAGAAAGATCGAAATTGATTTATCAGGATAAAAAAGGATATGAAAATCAATGGAGAAAACACCATGTTTCATCGATAACAAGAGATATATGGATTTATGATGTTAAGAAAAAAGAACATCAAAAAGTAACAGATTTTAATGGGGAAGATAGAAATCCTGTATGGAGCAATGATGAAAAATCATTTTTCTATCTATCAGAAGAGTCTGGGTCATTTAATTTATGGAAAAAAGAAATTAGTACAGGGACTAAGGTTCAAATAACGTCCTACAAAAACCATCCTGTTCGTTTTTTAAGTCAGTCAAATAATGGAACCCTCTCATTTGGATATGATGGAGAAATTTATCTGCTAAAAGAAGGAAATACTCCAGAAAAGGTAAGTATCAAAATTCATGTAGATGACGACTTTAATTTAAGTCAATTAATTGATGTTAAAGGAGAAGTTTCAGAAGTTGTTTATTCCCCAAATGGAAAAGAGATTGCATTTGTTGCTAGAGGTGAGATTTTTGTTTCTGCCATTGATTTTTCTGATACAAAACGAATAACAAACACTCCAGAACAAGAGCGAAGTATTAGTTTTAGCCCAGATGGTAGGTCAATTTTATTTGCAGGAGAGCGTAACGAAAGCTGGAATATTTACAGAAAGTACATAGAAAGAAAAGAAGAAAGTACATTTTATAGCGCTACCGTTTTAAAAGAAGAAGAATTAGTTGTAGATAATAAAGAAGCTTTTCAGCCTTCTTATTCTCCAGATGGAAAAGAAATTGCTTTTCTAGAGGAACGAGTCATCTTAAAAGTAAAAAACTTAAAAACTAAAGAGACCAGAACTATTCTAGAAAAAAAATACAATTATTCATATTCAGATGGTGATCAATCTTACGAATGGTCTCCAGATAGTAAATGGCTTTTGGTTAATTATTTACCTTTCAAAAGATGGAATCAAGATGTTGGTCTAGTCTCAGCAGATGGGAAAAAGTTGATAAACATTACGGAAACAGGTTACGAATGTTACAATCCAAAATGGGTAATGGGAGGTGAAGCAATTGTTTGGAGTTCTGGTCGAAATGGAATGCGAAGCCATGGTAGTTGGGGGTCTCAGTCAGATTGCTATGCTATGTTTTTGACGCAAGAGTCATTCGATAAATTTAATTTAAGTGAATCTGAATTTAAAATGTTTAAAGAAGATGAAAAAGCAAATAAAAGCAAACCAGAAGATGGGAATAAGAAAGATAAAGATTCTACACCTCCTCCTAAATTGCTTTCGTTTGATTTAGATAACGCAAAGGATAGAACTAAAAGATTAACTCTGAACTCCTCAACTTTAAGTGATGTTTTACTTTCTGATGATGGCGATAAATTTTATTACTTAAGTAAAGTAGAAAAAGGTTATGACCTTTGGGTTAGAGATTTTAAGAAGAAGGAAACAAAGTTGTTGTCTAAACTAGGAGTTGGTAGTGGTACGCTTGAGTTGGATAAAGATGGTGAGAATATTCTTGTTTTATCTAATAATGAAATAAAGAAAATTAACATTAAAGATGGAAAAGCTAAGCCAGTAGTATACTCTGCAAAAATGGAATGGAATCAACAAAAAGAGTTTGAGTTTATTTTTAATCATTCATGGAGACAAACTTTAAAGAAGTTTTATTTAGAAGACATGCATGGTGTTGATTGGACTTTTTACAAAAATGAATATGCTAAGTTTTTACCTCATATTAATAATGGAAATGACTTCGCCGAAATGTTGAGTGAGTTGTTAGGCGAGTTAAATGCCTCACATACTGGATCTGGATTTAGATTTAAGAAAAAAGGAGGAAATCATACTGCTGATTTTGCTTTCTACCCAGACTACAGCTACAAAGGAAATGGAGTTAAAATAGCGGAAATAATAGATAAAAGTCCATTGTTAACTGACTCTTCATTAATTAATAATGGTTCGGTAATTAAAGCGATCAATGGCAAAGAAGTTCTTAACTTATCTGGTTATTATGATCTTATGAATAATGTTGTAGGAAAAAATGTGTTGTTGACTTTTACTACTGCAAAAGGTAAGGAAGAAGAACAAGTTTTTAAACCTATTTCGTTAAGACAATTAAACAACTTGACTTACGAAAGATATGTTAAGAAAAGAGCAGCTGAAGTTGAGCGTTTGTCAGAAGGTAAATTAGGCTATGTTCATGTTAGAGGAATGAATTCAGAAAGTTTTCGTCAAGTATACTCTGATGCTTTAGGTAAGTACGCAGATAAAGAAGCATTAATTGTAGACACAAGATTTAACGGAGGAGGCTGGTTACACGATGATTTAGCTACTTTTCTTAACGGGAAATTATATGCTACATTTATACCAAGAGGTCAAGTGATAGGTCATGAACCGCTCGCAAAATGGTATAAGCCCTCAGCAGTTATTATAGGGGAAGGAAATTACTCCGATGCGCATGGTTTCCCATTTGCATATAGAGCCTTAAATATTGGCAAAACAGTTGGAATGCCTGTGCCAGGTACTATGACTGCTGTATGGTGGGAAACTCAAATTAATCCTTCTGTTTATTTTGGAATACCACAGGTAGGGATGCAAGGAACAGATGGTAAGTTGAGAGAGAACTTTCAGTTTGAGCCTGACGTAAAGATTGAAAATGATTATAAATCAGTTAGTGAAGGAAAAGACAAGCAATTAGAGGCTGCTATTAAATTACTAATGGGGAAGGAATGAATTAAAACAAAAAAGACTTAAGTTAACTTAAGTCTTTTTTG
>JAGXIB010000207.1 GCA_024635865.1 Flavobacteriales bacterium | reverse complement strand
AGAGGAAGAAAAGAAAGACCTTTTAACAGATGTGTTTTTACAAAGGTTTAAAACATTTTTTATCCCTTCTATATCATTCAATACTTGAATTGGATTTTCTTGCGTTCTTTGAACACCAACCATCGCGGCGTAATGAAAAACATAATCGAATTTATAAGCTAACATTAACTCTGAAATATCTCTGTAATTATTCACGTTACAAAAAACAAAAGTCCAGTTTTCATTATCGGAAGATGGTAATTTAGACTTTGAACCAGTTGATAAGTCGTCAGCTATTACTATAAAATACTCTTTATTTTGAACTAATCTACGAGCTAAAGCACCTCCTACATTCCCTGCTCCTCCTGTAATTAATATTTTAATCATAATTTAAACGACATTAAAGAATCACTCCATTCTTGTGTGGTAACTGACAAAGATAATTCAATGCTTTTTAATTGTATCTTTAATTTTTTATTTTTTGCATTTCTCTTTCTGTGAATATTACCAAGTATCAATATCTGACCTTGATAAATTCCAGCTTTTTGAAGTTTTTAAAAGCTCTTTCCCTTCTGTACCTTTAGTAATAAAGTAAATTTGCTTATTAATTATCTTGAACTTCTTTTTCATTACCAAATTAACTACATTATTATTGGTTGGATTTAAAGCGGTTGAAACCAATGTAATTACTTTTGTTTTTTTTGCTTTTTTTAATAATTGATTCACTCCCAATAGAATAAATTTTTCGTCGTTTGAACTACTAGAAATCCTACCTATAATTAACTCTCCGATAATTTTATTTCGAACATTGTACTTGAGCTCAAACTCTATTATTTTGCCTTCGTTCTTAAAACAAAAATAGTATTTAATGTCTTTTGAATAAGAGTTTCTCCAATTTTTAAATTCTGAATTATTGATTAGTTTAAGTTCATCTATATTTAACTCTTCTTTTATACTAATACTTTGAGATGAGAAAACATTACTTAATCTTTTCTCTGATCTAAAAGCAAGGTTTGTCATTAGAGCAATGAAGCTGACTTTTTTTATATACCATTGTAGATTAAATAAATTCTCCCATTTATTTCTAATAAATGAATTGAATGATGCCTGAACTGGAAAACCAACGATAAAATCAATGTCTTTATCGTTCTCATATACAAACTCTAACATTCTCCTGAAAAGTCCTTGTCCTCGATAATCAGCGTTTACTAGAGAATTACCAGATTGAAAACTGTTGTAAGTTACTCCATTACTTTGATAGGGCCAATAAAAGAAACTTTGAAACCCTACAACTTTCCGCCCTTTAAGAGCTACAATTTTAATTGCTTTTTCTTTTTGGAAACCATGCTCGTAAAATTTTTCAAAAAATAAAGTAAACTGATTTTTATCTTCATTATATTGTTCGCAAAACAGCATAATGACTTGTTCTTTCATCCAGTCACTGTAAAAATCTATTGAAACAACCATAGTTTTTGTTTTTTTCTTAGTTTTGACAAACGTATTAATTTTTTATGAAACAAAGAACAAGCATCTTTATTTGTTATTTAGAACTTTCAGGCTATTTTATGGCTTGTATAGAAACATTAGTTAACAAATATGATGTCGATGTTCATATTGTAAGAAAGTTAATTAATAAAGAAGCTCCTTTTGACTTAGGAAATTTATCCAGCTCAATTACTTTACATAACAGTGATGACTTTAACTATGAATCTTTAAAAAAACTTGCTATAAAAACGAACCCTTCTCTATTGTTTTGTGGAGGCTGGGGTGACAAAAGGTATTTAAAACTAGCTAATTTGTTTAAAAAGTCGATTCCAACCGTTATTGGATTTGACAATAAGTGGGAAGGGAATTTAAAACAACGCATACTATTAACTTTAGGTAAAATAATGATTAGACCTAAATTTAAATTTGCTTTTGTCCCAGGAGAGGCTCAAAAAAAATTCGCTTTAAAACTAGGCTTTAAAAATAACTATATTGTTTTAGGAGCTTATTCTGCAGACATTAATCATTTCTCAAAAATTTACGAAAAGAATAAACAAGAATCTCTTGACTCTACTAACCACTTTTTATATATTGGAAGGTACGTTAACCATAAAGGAATTTTCGAACTCTGGAATGCCTTTATTGAATTGCAAAATGAGACTCCTAATAATTGGGAGTTATGGTGTATTGGAACCGGAGATGAAGAACCTAATAAATTGTCTCACCCAAAAATTAAGCATTTTGGTTTTGTTCAACCTAAAAACATGGAGAATTATTTAAAACCAAATGGTGTTTACATTCTCCCTAGTCACTTTGAGCCTTGGGGGGTATCAGTACATGAAATGGCTGCTGCAGGATACCCAATGATATTGAGTGAAGAGGTTGGAGCTAAAGAGATTTTCTTAAGAGAAAATGGATTCGAAATAAAAGCTAAAAGCAAAGAATCTATAAAAGAGGCTATGAAAAAGATGATTGCCTTAAGTCAAGAAGAAAGAAAAGCTTTAGCTAAACAAAGTAAAAAAATATCATCGGAAATAACTCCTAGTTCTTGGGCCGAAAAAATAATGTCTATGATTAACAATTAGTTTTATTTTCCAAAGAAATAATCTAATTGTGAATTTTCCCACTTAGCCAATAGATGATCTCTCTTTATTAAAAATGGATTATCCTTATGATATGTTTTCCCCCTATTAGTAGTGACTACGGTTTTGTATTTATTTTCTTTAGCTAGTTTAGTTAAAATTTCTTCATCAAAATCGAGCCCTCTCCTGCCCCATGGTGCAGCAAAATGAACACATTCAACTCCTAATTCTTTTTCTATAACTAATTTTGATTCTTTTAATTGACTGCCTATTTCTTCCTCTGATAAAGTTGCTAAATTTAAATGTCCACATGTATGAGAGCCAAAAGTAACTTGATTAACTAACATTTCTTTACACTCTTCCCAACTTAAAAAAGGCACCACCTTATTCACTGTTTTATCAAAAGTCTTTACCTTTAACAAATTTTCCTTCTCTAATAAATCAAGGTTAATATAATCAGTCGCTAAATAAATTATTACAGGGATATTATTGTTTGCCGTTACTGACATCATATTTGTATAGCAATTTTGAAAACCATCGTCAAAACTTAAACAGAAGTATCTTCCTTTAATTCCTTCATTAGAAGTCATCATTGTATGTGCTTCCTCAATGGAAATAAAATCTCCATAATTTTGCATGTATTTCAATTGCCTTTCAAATCCATTTATCTCATCATCAAAAACATGATGATAATAAGGGAAAGCTAACCAATTAGTTGACTTTGTGATTTTTCTTCTTAAAGCTAATGTGTTGATGACTTCTGACCTTAGTTTAGTTCTCAATCTTAACTTTAAAGTATCTCCAGAAGTAAACTCTTTATATTTTGTTACCTTATTCATTTAGCTTGAATTTCTCAGATTTAACATGAACAGCTTTTTTATATTGCTTCCAATTATAGTAATACATAAGTATAAATAAAGGAAAACCATTTAAAAAATAATTACCTTGTCTAAGTAGGTTAAGCAAAAGTAAAATTAATATAGCTTGACTGATTATTTTATATTGTATTAATTCGTCTTCAGTTCTCAGGTAGATAAACCCCTTAACTACAAGAACTAGCATTATAAATATCCCAACAAGACCTAGTTCTACCAACATTCTTATAAAAAGTGAATTTCCATCTGTCGTATTAAACTCAAAATCGTAAGCTATAACTTCTACGTTTTTAGTTAATGAATGCTTTTCGAAGGCAGACTCAAATGAGCCAATTCCTGTACCAAAAAGCGGATATTCTTTAACACTCTCTATTGCTACATGAAAACTATTATATAAAACAAAACTAGAAGTGTTAGTATTTTGAATACTATAATCTTGATAAACCCACAACCCTATAGAACTATCTACTCTTGACTTAAAATCGTCAGACACTCCATAAATAGTCGTAAGAAAAAAGAGTCCTACTCCTAAACTAATCAATAAGTATCTAAATTTAATTGTTGTAATTACTAATACTAGAATTACTAACAAGCCTAAATAGGCCGTAGAAGAACTTGATATCACATAAGTAATAAGAATAGTAATTGATGCTATTTTACTCAAGATAAAATTCTTTTTATGGATCAAATTATACACTGCCACATAAGCTGCTGGAGCTAAAACTGCTGCCAATGCTGAAGGCTCAGCAAATATGCTATTAATTCTTAATCCCAAAACCCCTCCTTCAAAGACTCCCCATTTGTTAAAGATCCATCGAAAATTATAACCATACAGAAAGCCTACTTTAAAAGACACTATTTGTATTATACCAATAACAGCTGCTATATATGACCATTTTAAATAAACACTAAAGAGTTGAAGTAAATTAAATTGGTAGTATTTTAATACATAATGATAAAAGGTAAACGTAAGAAACATCCCCCCGAATACTTTTATAAAATCAAACATTGGGTAAATTCCCGACCACACACTAACCAAGCCCACGACAATAAACCAAATATAAATCTTAATTAGGTATTTAGGATAGCCGTATTTAAGCATAAATACAGGAATTAAACCTAAAAAAATTAAGTAATGTAGATACCCCTCAAAAGGATATCTAAAAAAAATATAAGAGTTTATGAAAACTGAAATAAAAATCAATATTTCAATAACTCTTGAAACTTTGACTTTATTAACTACTTCCACTTTTGACTACGGTATATTTTTGTTTAATTTTTAAGAATGGTTTTTCAAACCAATAATATGATGCTGCAGCAACAATAATAGTTACTAAAAGAGTTGACGAATATAAGTAGAAATTAAACATTTCGCCTTGAAAATTAAAATACTTAGACCCTAATTGTGCTAATAAAACAACAATCATCATGTGATACATGTATAAACCATATGATATCTTACCTAAAAAATTATAAACATTATTCTCTAACTTAAGAAATGAAGTAGGGTTAGAACAAACATTCATTATCACAACCAGAAATAGTAAAGCATAAACTAAGTGAATAATATCATTTGTGAAACCTGACATAAAATAACTCAGAAATGGAATAGCCGTAATAGACAATATTAACACCCATTTATTATAAATAATGTCTAGCCACCTCTTCGTATTATACTTTAAAAAATAAGCCCCTAACCCTCCGATAAGCATACACTCAAACTTACTCATAGCTATAGCTTTCTTTACACCCAAGACAATCTCACTTGTTGGAACAACCTCAAACTTTAATAAAAGAAGAACCACCATCTTTATTAAAAGAATAACGACAATTGAACCTAAAATTAATTTCATCTTGTTTTTAGCCTTCTTAATCAATAAAGGCCAAGCTAAATAGAACTGTTCTTCGATTCCGATAGACCATAATTGTCCAGCGTGAGGTAAAGCAGGCATAAAGGACAATGCTAAATTAGGCAGCATAATAAAAAACAGAACTAAATTCCAATAAAAGTTTTGCTCGAAAAACTGTTGTAGCCATGGAATGTGCATTATTTCAAAATTAGGCAAAACAAACAAACTCAAAATAGCAATAAAATAATAGAGCGGCCAAATCCTTAAAATTCTTCTGAAATAAAACTCTTTTAAAGCAATTGCTCCAGTTCTATCTTTTTCAACAAAAAGTAGGTATGTAATTAAAAATCCACTTAACACAAAAAAGAAATAAACCCCTAATCCCCCAAAATTAATCCTCTCAAATAAACTATAATTATTAGGTATTCCTAATTGAGACTTCAATAATTCTACATGGCCTATCATTACAGAAAGTGCTGCAAAAAATCGTAATGCATTCAACCCTGGAAAATATACTCTTTGATCTTTACTCATTTTTCTATTCAACCTCTATTTAATCTTCTAATACGGCAGAAATACGTTTTAATGTTGCTGAAGCTAACTTAGTCCAAAGGTATTGATTTTTAACCTTTTCTAAAGAATTAAGCTTCAATCTATCTAAATCTTCTGGATTCATGATTGAAAACCCTTTTATTGCACCTTCTAAATCTACCTGTTTTAGTGGTTGTATTATTATTCCATTTGTATTATCTACAATAAGTTCTACCGCTCCAACATCTGTTGCTAAAACTGCTAAACCTCTTGCCATTCCCTCTAAAATCACATTAGGCATTCCTTCAGAGTGACTTGGACATACAAGCACATCACTTTTATCTAAAATAGATATGATGTCTTTTTTACTATTTAATTCTCCATAATAAAAAACGCTAGGGTTTAAAATCTTTTCACTTGTTGAAATAGGACCTATAAAATGAAACTCAAAGTCCACTTCATTGATCAAGTTATTAATTGCTTCCTTTAATTCGTTCACTCCTTTTCTAACTTCATTTCGCCCAACAAAAACAAACTTAATAGGCTTCTTGAAAGGACTTAGTTCCGTTTCACGAACCCAATCGTTATCTATCCCAGAAGGAAACTCAATTATTTTATCTTTACTTAAATTAAAAGAATTAACAATTAAATCGGTTATTTTACCTCCGTAAGAAAAAACATAATCTGCATTTACATTGTTCCACTTAGTCGGTCTTCTCAGTAAATAAGCTTTTAACAACTGAGGCAAAGTAGAAAGTTCCTGATACATTTCATAACCATGAAACTTAACTCCTATAGGAGGAAGCTTTACTCCTTTCTTTTTTTGCTCCATATAATACCACCCGCAGAAGCCTTTAGCATATACAAAATCATAGATTGAAAAATCAAACAACTCATACAACTGTTTCGAATACTGGTGGGAATTCCTGACGTAATGTCCTATTAGCTTACCTTTCTTTGGAAAGTGTAATGATTTTACTGCTTCTAGCTTTGAAGAAGAATTAGGAAAAAGAGCCTGATTAACTTCATTTTCGTTCGGCAAATCTGAATCATAGTCTACGCAATGTGCTAAAGTAACTTTGACTCCTTGTAATGTAAAGTATTTTGCCAAGTTAGCAGAATGCCTTTGCATTCCTCCTGTCACAAAAGGACTTATACCATCAGTCAACAGTAATATATGCATAGTTATTT
>JAGXIB010000019.1 GCA_024635865.1 Flavobacteriales bacterium | reverse complement strand
AGATGTGTATAAGAGACAGGGATTGATGCACATGCAGATTTACATTCACCATATACTTCGCCAACAGGAAATATGCATGGTATGCCATTGGCTACTGCTTTAGCTAGCGATAATGCAGACTATGCAGTAAAAGAAATTTCAGATGAAGTAAAGCAGAACTGGGAGAAACTTAAGTCTATAGGCGATATTCAGCCTAAAATTCAACCAGAAGATCTTGTGTTTATTGGAGTAAGAGATACTGAAGATCCTGAAGATTACTACATCGCCAACAACAAAGTTAAATGCATTAGTGTAGAACATGTTCGTAGAACAGGTGCTCAACAAGTTTCAGAACAAGTATTACAGTACTTAGCAGAATGTGAAATTATTTATGTTTCTTTTGATGTAGATAGCATGGATTGTGATCTAATCTCTTATGGAACAGGAACACCAGTACAAAATGGGTTAACAGATCAAGAAGCAAGTGGGTTAATTAATCATTTTTTAATTGATAAACGTGTAAAGTGTTTTGAAGTAGTTGAAATAAACCCTTGTTTAGACAATAAACAAAACAAAATGGCTGAAACAGCTTTTAGAATAATGGAAGGAGCTTCGGCTATTATCGAAAAAAGAGGTTAAGTAATTAATAAATAAATTTTTATTGAAACACATCTTTATCCTTATAGAGATGTGTTTTTTAGTTAAAATAAATTAAAATGAGCGTAGAAAAGTTAATTTTTGATTTGTCAAAATCAGTAGTAGAGGAGTTATATGGAGTTGATATAGCTGATGGTCAAATACAAATTAATAAAACAAGAAAAGATTTTGATGGAGATTTAACACTAGTTGTTTTTCCGTTATTAAAAATATCTAAGAAGGGGCCTGAACAAACTGCTGAGGAAATAGGAGAGAAGATTGTTAACTCGAATGACTCAATTGTAGAGCGTTTTAATGTGGTCAAAGGGTTTTTAAATTTTTCGGTTAAAAGTTCTATTTGGTTAAAAGAATTAAATAAATGGTTAAATGAAGAAGAATTTGGTCAAACGAAAACTTCTTCTGGTAAAACAATAATGGTAGAATATTCTTCGCCAAATACAAATAAGCCTCTTCATTTAGGACACCTTAGAAATAACTTTTTAGGTTATTCTGTTTCAGAAATTTTAAAAGCAAATGGACATCATGTCATTAAAACACAAATAATTAATGATAGAGGAATACATATTTGTAAAAGTATGTTGGCTTGGCAATTGTCGGGAAAGGAAGAAACACCAGAAAGCTCAGGGATAAAAGGAGATCATTTAATAGGAAAATATTATGTTGCTTTTGATAAAAGTTATAAAGAAGAAGTTGCTGCGTTGATTGAATCTGGAATGGATAAAGAAACAGCAGAAAAGTCAACAAAAATTTTAGTTCAAGCACAAGAAATGCTTCAAAAATGGGAAGCTGGAGATGAAGAAGTAAGAGCTTTATGGAAAAAAATGAACGGTTGGGTTTATGAAGGCTTTGCTGTTACTTATAAAAATATGGGAGTAGATTTCGATTCTCTATATTATGAATCTGATACTTATTTAATTGGAAAAGAAGTTGTTGAGGAAGGATTAAGCAAAGGAGCTTTTTATAAAAAAGAGGACGGTTCTGTTTGGTGTGATTTAAGTTCAGAAAAAATGGATGATAAATTATTGCTTAGAGGAGACGGAACTT
This sequence comes from Flavobacteriales bacterium, assembly GCA_024635865.1. Classification (GTDB taxonomy): domain Bacteria; phylum Bacteroidota; class Bacteroidia; order Flavobacteriales_D; family Parvicellaceae; genus S010-51. The sequence continues at coordinate 7,243 of JAGXIB010000019.1, read as the reverse complement.
CAGTTTACATGACTCAAGACATTGGGACAGCATTATTACGTTACAAAGATAATCCTTCACTTTCAGCTTTAATTTATACAGTTGGAAACGAACAAAATCATCATTTTAAGGTATTATTTGCTATTCTAATAAAGTTAGGATACGAATGGGCAAAAGAGTGTTACCACTTATCTTATGGAATGGTAGAACTTCCAAAAGGGATGGGAAGAATGAAGTCTCGTGAAGGTACTGTTGTAGATGCAGATGATTTAATGAGTTCATTAACTAATGATGCGAAAGAAGCAACGTTAGAACGCAGTCAAATAGAAGACTTGTCTACTGAAGAACAAAATGAACTGTTTAGAACAATTGGAATGGGAGGGTTGAAGTACTTTTTATTGAAAGTAGACCCAAAAAAGAAAATGATATTCAACCCAGCTGAATCTATTGAATTAAACGGAAATACTGGGCCATTTATACAATACACATTTGCAAGAACACAATCTATTTTAAGATCTGTTAAAGGTTTTAAGAAAGAGGTGGACAGTGAGGTCGAATTATTTCCAATAGAGCAAGAGTTGATTATAGCAATAGGCGACTTTTCGGCTACGATTAAAGAAGCGGGAGAGAATTATAGCCCTGCATTAATTGCTAACTATGTTTATGAATTAGCAAAAACTTATAATTCGTTTTATCAGTCAATTTCCATCTTTAAAGAAGAAGATGAGAATAAGAAGCAAGTTAGAATTGCACTTTCTTATCAAGTTGGAGAGGTGATTAAAAGTGGTATGAAATTGTTAGGAATTAATGTCCCTGATAGAATGTAAGTTTCAGTTTTTTAATAAGTAAGCTTGGATATAAATGAATAAAGAATTCTTTAAGCAGTTAGCCGAAAAAGAAAATGGAACATTTTATTTTCAAGACAAGGATATAGCTATTGGTAATGGGGTAAGAAGCCCTAATGTAACTCATAAAGTTAAGTTCAATTATAAAGGCAATCAATTTGATTTTTTTTTTCGAAATGGAACGACATTTATTGGTAATATTAGCTGTAGACTATCGAAAAGTTTAACTCCTATAGAGTTTGAATTAAGCACTAGGTCACATTTACAGCGTTTTTTTAGCAGAAATAAAAGTAGCTTTATCGTCAAATCAAAGGATAGAAGCCTTGAAGATTTTTTAAGTAAGAATAACTCTTATAGACTATTAAATAATATTGCTGATAAAGAAAAATTTCACCCATTAATTAGTTGTGAGTTAGATGAGAATTGGTCTCTAATGTGCTTATACCCATTGAGTTTTGATAACTGGACTAAAGTTATTGAACTGATTATTGAATTATTTAAAAATATAGTTGACAATTTATTTAAAGCAAAAAAAAGCCTGTAACGATTATAGTTACAGGCTTTTTTTTAATTTTTATATATGGTCGAAAATTAATCTTCCTTAGGATTTTCTGTCTTTTTAGAAGATTTTTTAGCTTTCTTAACTTTTACTGTTATATCAGTGTCATCAAAGTCTACCAAAAGAGTGTCACCTTCTTTTACATTAGATTTAATAATCTCTTCTGCTAATGGGTCTTCTAAGTATTTCTGAATAGATCTTTTTAATGGTCTTGCTCCATAATTCTTATCATAACCTTTGTCAGCAATATAATCCTTTGCTTTATCAGTAAGCTCAATTTCGTAACCTAAATCGTTAACTCTTCCAAAGAGTTTTTTTAATTCGATGTCTATAATCTTATGAATGTCTTTTCTTTCTAAAGAGTTAAACATAATTACATCATCAATACGATTTAAGAACTCTGGAGCAAATGCTTTTTTCAAAGCATTTTGAATAACACCTTTGTTATCATCTTCTAATGCTTCTTCCCTTGCAGTAGTACCAAATCCAACACCACCTCCAAATTGAGATAATTGACGCGCTCCAATGTTAGAAGTCATAATTATGATTGTATTTCTAAAATCAATCTTACGTCCTAAACTATCTGTTAGCTGTCCATCATCTAGTGCTTGTAACAACAAGTTAAAAACATCTGGGTGTGCTTTTTCTATTTCATCTAGTAAAACAATAGAGTAGGGACGTCTTCTAACTTTTTCTGTTAATTGACCACCTTCTTCATAGCCTACATATCCTGGAGGAGCTCCAATTAAACGAGTGACTGCAAATTTCTCCATGTATTCACTCATATCGATACGAATCAATGAATCTTCAGTATCAAACATTTGCTTTGCTAAAACTTTACATAATTGAGTTTTACCAACTCCAGTAGGACCTAAGAAAATAAACGTTCCAATTGGTTTGTTAGGATCTTTTAATCCTGCTCTATTACGCTGTATTGCTTTTACTACTTTCTTAATAGCATCGTCTTGTCCAATGACAGAACCTTTTAAGTCGTCATTCATTTTTAGTAAACGACCGCTTTCTTTTTCTGCAACTCTTTGCATAGGAATTCCAGTCATCATAGAAATAACTTCAGCTACATTATCTACTGAAACTTCTTCCTTATGCGTTTTACTTTCTTCCTCCCATTTCAACTTTGCATCATCAAGAGCCTCATATAACTTACGTTCAGTATCTCTTAATTTAGCAGCTTCTTCATACTGCTGACTTCTAACAACTTTATTTTTCTCTTCTTTAATTGCTTCAATGTCTTTTTCTAATTTAATAATCTCTTTAGGGACATTAATGTTAGAAATATGCACTCTAGAGCCAACTTCATCTAAAGCGTCAATAGCCTTATCTGGTAAATGTCTATCAGTAACATATCTTGCAGTTAACTTAACACATGCTTCAATCGCCTCATCTGTATAATGTACATTGTGGTGATCTTGATATTTTTCTTTAATATTATGAAGAATAACAATTGTTTCATCTATAGATGTAGGTTCAACTAATACTTTTTGAAAACGTCTTTCTAAAGCTCCGTCTTTTTCAATATGTTGTCTATATTCATCTAATGTCGTTGCTCCAACACATTGTATTTCTCCTCTTGCTAATGCAGGTTTTAACATGTTAGAAGCATCTAAAGATCCAGAAGCTCCTCCAGCACCAACTATAGTGTGGATTTCATCAATGAATAGAATGATTTCTGGACACTTTGCCAACTCATTCATTACCGCCTTCATACGTTCTTCAAACTGACCTCTATATTTAGTTCCAGCAACCAAAGAAGCTAAATCCAAAGAAATAATTCTTTTATTAAATAGAACACGAGAAACCTTACGTTGAACGATTCTCAATGCTAAACCTTCAGCTATGGCAGATTTCCCAACTCCTGGTTCTCCAATTAATATTGGGTTATTTTTCTTTCTTCTACTTAATATTTGTGAAACTCTTTCGATTTCTTTTTCTCTCCCAACAATTGGGTCGAGTTTTCCATCTTCTGCAAATTTTGTTAAGTCTCTTCCAAAATTATCTAAAACAGGTGTTTTTGACTTAGAATCACTTGGTTTTCTTCCAGCGTTACCACCACTACCAAATCCCCCAGCTTTAGATTGTTCGTCATCATCTGGTGTTCCTGGCATTTCAGCTCTTGGTGTTTCTTTATATCCTTGTTCCATCATTAGTTCTAATTCTTCTTTAACGTATTCGTAATCTATTTTGTAGTTTTTTAAAGTCTGAGTAGAAATATTATCCTCTTCCTTTAAAATAGAAAGTAATAAATGTTCTGTTCCAATCATATTACTTTTATATAATTTAGCCTCAAGATAAGTAATTTTCAAGACTTTCTCAGCTTGTTTTAGTAAAGGGATGTTACCACTATTAGAAGGCTTGTTAGCTCCATTAGGTAATTCGCTTTCAAGTTTTTTTCTCAACTCTTTAATATCTATCCCTTTAGACTTAATAATTTTTAAGGCAATTCCTTCACCTTCTCTTATTAGTCCAAGCAATAAATGCTCAACACCTATATAATCGTGCCCTAATCTTAATGCCTCTTCTCTACTGTAACTAATTACATCTTTTACTCTTGGTGAAAATTTTGCTTCCATGACCTCAATTATTAATGGTGAATAAAAATAATAAAAATCTTTATCATTAATATATCACATTCTATTCAAATATTATTCCAATTACTCAAATGACGAAATAAATTCAAAAACGTTGTCAGAAATTCAGTTTAGTTATTAACATTATGACTGTTAGTAAGCGTTTTTATTAGCTAAATTAAAATTTTGACTGATTCTTTAGCTGTTTAAACAGCAACATCATTCTCTCTTAAAGCATCATTCAATGAAGTTTTAAGATCTGTACTCGCTTTACGTTCTCCTATAATTAATGCGCAAGGGACTTGATATTCTCCTGCCTTAAATTTTTTCGTATAGGTTCCAGGAATTACAACTTTACGCTCAGGAACATAACCCTTATATTCAATTGGACTTTCTCCAGAAACATCAATTATTTTAGTCGACTTAGTTAGCACTACGTTAGCGCCTAAAACAGCCTCCTTTCCAATTCTAACTCCTTCTACAATAATGCATCGACTTCCTATAAATGCATTGTCTTCAATGATTACAGGAGCAGCTTGTAAAGGTTCTAAAACGCCTCCAATACCAACACCTCCACTTAAGTGAACATTTTTCCCAATTTGTGCACAAGAGCCAACAGTAGCCCAAGTGTCAACCATTGTTCCACTATCTACATATGCTCCAATATTAATATAGGAAGGCATCATAATGACTCCTTTTGCTATAAAAGCTCCATACCTTGCGACCGCATGAGGAACTACTCTGACACCTAGTTCTTTGTAGTTCGTTTTTAAAGCCATTTTGTCATGAAATTCAAAAGGACCCACCTCTATAGTTTCCATTTTACGAATTGGAAAGTATAAAACAACTGCTTTTTTTACCCATTCATTTACTTTCCAACTGTCTCCATCTGGCTCAGCTGTTCTTATTTCTCCTTTATCAATAAGCTCTATAACGTTTTCTATTGCTTTTATAGTTTCATGCTCTTCTAATAAAGATCTATTATCCCAAGCTTTTTCTATAATTGATTTAAGTTGATTCATTTTGTTATAAATTTTAATTTCTTCTCCAAAAGTAAGGAGTAAATAATAAGGCTACTGTAAATAGTTCCAACCTCCCCATAAGCATTAGCAAAGCTAGTATCCATTTCGTAGGGTCAGGTAAATTCCCAAAATTTCCTGAAGGACCTAAGTCTCCAATACCAGGGCCAACATTTCCTAAAGAGGTTGCAACCGCACTTAAAGCTTCATCAAATTTAACTCCAAAGGCAGTTAATAGTACTGCACCAGTAGTAAAGATGAATAGGTATAAGAATATGAAAGCTAGTAAGTTATAAATAATCTTTGTTGGTATTGGTTCTTTGTTTAGTTGAACGGGTATAACAGCATTTGGATGCAATCTTTTTTTGAATTCTAAGAATCCGTTTTTCATTAATACGACTATTCTTACTATTTTTATTCCTCCACTTGTAGAGCCTGCTGAAGCACCAGAAAAAAGTAAGAGAAAGAATACAAAGGTAACTAGTGGTCCCCATAATGTGAAGTCGGCAGATGCATAACCTGTCGTAGTGATCATACTTACTACTTGAAATAAGACTGTTCTAAACGTTTCTTCTAGAGAACCATAGTAATTATAGACAAAGGGAATTAAGACTATAGTTAGTCCTATTACAGCCATTAAATACCATTTAAATTCATCATTTTTAAAAAAGTATTTTAACTTTCCTTTAAAACCAAAGTAGAGTAATGTAAAGTTGGTTCCTGCAATGAACATAAAGATAGTAATAATATATTCTATTAAAGGAGAGTGAAACTCTCCAATACTACCATCTTTTGTAGAGAATCCACCTGTTGAGTTGGTTGTTAATGCATGATTAATGGCATCATAAAAGTTCATTCCAGCGAACATTAATGCTACAGTTTCTATAGCTGTTAATCCAAAATAGATCACCCATAATCGTTTAGCAGTTTCTTTTATTCTTGGGTGGATTTTATCTTTGGTAGGTCCTGGAGCTTCTGCTATAAATAGTTCCATTCCTCCAATTCCTAGTAATGGTAGGATAGCTATGGTTAAAACAATTATTCCCATTCCTCCAATCCACTGAGTCATACTTCTCCAAAACAAAAGGCTAGGGGCTAATTCAGAAATTTTGTGTCCAGTCTCTCCAAGAATGGTTGCTCCAGTTGTTGTAAGTCCAGACATTGTTTCAAAAAATGCGTCATGTATACTCGGTATTGAAGAGGAGATATAATATGGTAAAGTTCCAAATACAGCCATTGATAACCAGCCTAATGTAACAATTAGATACCCTTCTCTTTTCTTAATTTCGTCATTATGATTTTTACGAGTTATTATCCTAGAGCTTAAACCTGTACCAAAAGTAATTAGACAAGAGATAATGATATAAAAATGCATTCCATCATCATAATAGTAAGAAAAGGGGAGACTAAAGGCCATTAAAAAACCTGTAATCATTAGTAGTGAACCAACAACATGAGCAACAACCCTCCAATTAATTAATCGCTTAGCCATGCTTTAAAGAAAAAAGTGTTCTATTTTTGAAATTGATTCAGTTGCTGAAAAAACAACTGCTTTGTCACCAGCTTCTAATGTGAAATCTCCAAAAGGTATAAACCCTTCTCCATTTCTAATCACTCCAGCAATATTAGCATTCTGAGGAAAATTTAATTTTTTAATTGGTTTCTTAGTGATTTTAGTCCCTGGTTTCACAATGTATTCAATTACCTCTGCATCAACTCCATGGAGACTAGCAATGGCATCAATATTACCCTTTCTTACGTATTTAAAAATGTTACTCGCTGCAATAACTTTCTTATTAATCAAAGTATCGATTCCAATGGCTTGAGAAAGATGAATATAATCCATGTTTTCTACTCTAGCTATTGTTTTTCTAACCCCATGACTTTTAGCTACTAGACAAGACATAATATTTGTTTCTGAGTCTCCAGTTACCGAAATAAAAGCATCCATATCATTTAATCCTTCGTTTTCTAGAGACGAGACATCTCTAGCATCAAGATTTACAACTAAAGTATTCTTTAGCTTTCCTGCTATTTTTTCACATTTTACTTTATCTCTTTCTACAAGTGTTACATTATAGTCCTTTTCGAGTAATTGCGCAGTTATAATTCCTATGTGCTGCATTCAAGGTTCTAACGCAACAAACCGTTGCTATTTAATTAAGATACTAAGCTACATTTTTTAATTCAAAATTCATCATTTCTGTAGGAGTTTTATATCCAATAATTTTTCTTGGTCTATTGTTTAATTTTTCT
>JAGXIB010000206.1 GCA_024635865.1 Flavobacteriales bacterium | reverse complement strand
GGATCACACACATAGGAGGAAAACCATATGCTTACAACCATCTAATAAGAGACGAAATAACTAAAAACCCTCCAAAACTATTTATTTGTGGACATTCCCTCATTTGTAAAGTCCAAATGGATAAAAAGTTAAAAATGTTATACATGAACCCTGGTGCTGCCGGAATTCATGGATTTCATAAGGTTAGAACAATGCTTCGCTTTACACTAGATAAAGGAAACATTAAAGATTTAGAAGTGATTGAATTAGGTGAGAGAGCTTAATACTTTTTAAAATTACAAATACTTAACAAATAAATAATACAACTAAGTTAAATGTATTCTTACCTTTGCGCCCAATTTCAAGACCAAAGGCAATGAAAACAACAGAAAATAATAAAAAAAGAATCGCATTATTTGCCTCTGGATCAGGAAGTAATGTCTTTAATATTATTAATTATTTTGAAGGTTCAGAAATAGTTGAAGTTACCATTGTATTATCGAACAAAAAAAATGCAGGAGCTTTAGTTCATGCTGAAAAAGCAAACATAAAAGCTTTACCTTTTAATCGTCATGACTTCTTTGAATCCAATAATGTTTTAAGGCTCTTAAAGTCTGAGCAAATAGACTACATTATATTGGCTGGTTTCCTTTGGAAAATTCCAGAGAACCTTATTTCTAATTTCGAAAATAAAATTCTAAATATTCACCCTTCATTATTACCTAAGTATGGAGGAAAGGGAATGTTCGGGAGACATGTTCATGAATCGGTATTAGCAAATAAAGAAAAAGAAACAGGGATAACCATTCATCTAGTCAATGAAAAGTATGATGATGGAAAAATAATTAAGCAAGCAACATGCTCTATTGACGAAAGTGAAACACTTCTGTCCTTGCAAGAAAAAATAAGCAAATTAGAAAAAGAGAATTTTCCAATTACTATAGAACAGTTTATAACTAAAAAATAATGTTTTCAGAATTAGGGTTTGATTTAAAAGAAGTTGGTGTAGCATCAATGGTACTTTTTGCGGTAATAGATATTGTAGGATCTATTCCTATTATTATTAAAATAAAAAAAAATGCAGGAGAAATAAGTCCAATAAAAGCTTCTATTGTTGCTTTCTCAATTATGGTAGCCTTTCTTTTTTTAGGAGAAAGTCTTTTAGGAGTTATTGGAATTGGAACAAATGAGTTTGCTGTTGCTGGTTCATTTGTGTTATTCTTTATGGCACTAGAAATGGTTTTAGGGGTAGAAATTTTTAAACATAATGACCCTGGAGGAAAGAAAAAAGCAAAGGTAGCGTCTGTCGTTCCTTTAGCATTTCCTTTAATTGCTGGAGCAGGAACAATGACCTCTATTATTTCTTTGCGAGCGGAGTTTCATCAATTAAACATCTTAATTGCAATATTGATTAATATGCTACTGGTATATATAGTTTTAATTATGACTAAACGTATCGAACGTATTTTAGGGGAAGCTGGCATAGCTGTTTTAGAAAAGGTTTTCGGTATTATTTTATTAGCCATCGCCATTAAACTATTTAGCAGTAATGTAAAAGAACTTTTTTAATCGCTTTTTTCTAACAAAACCCTTGCTCTTTTTCGCTTGAATTTTAACGTAAGTCTTGAGCTAAGAAAAAAATATACCCTAAAAAAGGTATTGTAATTTCTAATGATCGCTTCTATATTTGCAGTCTATTTATATTTAATCTAAATAATAGCACATGCAAGTAAAGAAATTAATGTTAATTGCATTAGGAGGAAGCCTAATTTTAGCAACAAGTTGTAAAAAGAAAGGATGCACCGATATTAACGCAACCAACTATAGTCAAAAGGCTAAGAAAGATGACGGTTCCTGTGAGTTTACTGTTTCAGAAGAAGAAACTTACTCTATTCCAACCTCTTATGTTTATAAAGATGAAAATGGAAACAGTACAGTAAGTTTTAGCGGCCAGAAAGAACGTCTGGATATGCTAAGCGAAATGGTTGCTTACATGAAAACAGCTAATACTGCTGGAACGGCAGTTAATGCACAGACCTTAAAAGACATGTATTCAAATACTGGATATACTTGGACTGATCTTAATTCTTTGGGAATGACAGGGTCTTCTAAACAATTAAAAAGTAAAACAGCAAGTGGAGATGTAGGAGTACAAACAACTTTTGAAAACTATATGGATGCTCTTGGAACATTAAGTGCTACGACTACATCGGGACAAGAAAATGGAGCTAGCGGAACTGGAGGAGTATGGCCTAACGATGGAGTAAAAGGACCTTATTTAATGTCTGGAGAAGGTCAAGAATACACACAGTTAATTGAAAAAGGATTAATGGGAGCTGTATTTACGAACCAAATGACCATGAATTACTTAGCTAATATTTCTACTGACGACAATACTGCAGCAGTTGACGCTGCTAATGGAAAGTATTACACTACGATGGAACACCACTGGGATGAAGCTTATGGATATTTTACTTCTGAAATAGATTTTCCAACTAATGGAACAGATAGGTTTTGGGGAGAATACGCCAACTCAAGAGAAGGGGTTTTAGGTTCTGCCACAAAAATTGCTGCAGCATTTAGAAAAGGAAGAGCAGCAATATCAAACGAAGATTATACAACTAGAGATGCCCAAGTTGCTATTATTAATGTAGAAATGGAAAAAGTTGGAGCGGCTTCTGCAATTCATTATTTAAAAGTAGCAAAAGCAAACATTGCAAATGCCACAACTAGAAATCATGTTATCTCTGAAGCTGTAGCTTTTCTTGAAGGGCTAAAGTATGGATACAGAGCAAGTAACGGAGGAATGTCATCAACAGACATAAATAATGTATTAGTTACGATAGGAACAGACTTTAATAACGTAACTTTAAATAGCCTTCAAATAGCTATAGATAATATTGCTAGCAAAACAAACTTAACCAGTTATGTTCCTAACCTTTAGAAAACATTTCAAATAATTTTATATGAGTGTGAAGAATCTTTTAATTGGAATAATAGTAATTGCTAGCTTAACAACAGTAGGTTGTAAAAGAAAAGGGTGTACCGATTCAACTGCTAGTAACTACGACAATAAAGCAAAAAAAGATGACGGAAGTTGCGACTATAATGTTGTAGGAAATTATGATAGAGCGACAATGTTAACCAATATTGCACAGAACTACATTATTCCAGCATATTCTAATTATGAATTGACGCTTACTAACTTAAAAAGTAAAGTTAACCTATTTAACACCAGCCCATCCACCTCAACATTACAAGAACTAAGGCTAAGCTGGAAGCAGGCCTGTATTGATTGGCAGTCGGTTGCTTTTATAGACTTTGGACCAGCAAAAGACATTAGCTTAAAAGCACAAACAAATATTTTTCCAGTTGACACTGTTTTGATAAACTCTAATATCTCAACTGGAACTTACGACCTTCAAATTCCAAGCAATTTTGATGCAAAGGGCTTACAAGCAATCGACTATTTACTATTTGGAACAGGAGCTAATAAACAAGCCGTCATAGATTACTTTATGAATAATGTAGCAGCGAAAGATTACCTTACTGCCATTTCTGATGAGTTAAAAACAAATGCTTCAACTGTTTTATTAAATTGGAACGCTACCTACAGCGAAGCGTTTAAAAACAACAATACAAACAATTCTCAAGGAAGTGCAGTTAGTAATTTAGTTAATGCCTTAAGTTCTCATTTTGAAACTTACGTAAGAAAAGGTAAAGTAGGATTACCAGCTGGGGTCTTTAATGGGTTTTCTCAACAAGCAATGCCAGGACACGTAGAAGGGTTTTACTCTGGATACTCCATTGAATTTGTTGAAGCTACAATGCAAGCCATGAGAAAATATATAAAAGGAAATGGGTTTTCTTCTAATGAAACAGGACAAGGGTTAGACGACTACATTAACTTTGTTTCCGCTAAAGATGCAAATGGCAACGCATTAGAAACAACAATCGACACACAAATTACTAAGATTATAACAGCCTTAAACTCTCATTCAAACCCACTTTCTTTCGAAGTTGTTAATAATTCTACAGAAGTATTAGCTACCTATCAAGAGATGCAAAAATTAGTTCCACTAATTAAAGTAGATTTAACTTCTGCTCTTGGGGTTCTAGTAACCTACCAAGACAACGACGGAGATTAATTTTGTCTGAAATAAATAAAAATGCGCTTATTAAAAAAATTCTTTAACTCAGAGAAAGACATTGCTCCTTTAGTAGTTTTCAGGATTCTTTTTGGTTTATTGTTATTCTTTAGTACAGCTCGTTTTCTATTTAAAGGTTGGGTTTACGACCTATATGTAAAGCCTACCTACTTCTTTACTTATTATGGTTTTGATTGGGTAAAACCTTTGGGGGAAGTGGGAATGAATACGGTGTTTATACTATTGCTCTTGTCTAGTCTACTAATCGCCTTGGGAGGGTTTTATAGAATAGCAACCATTTCCTACTTTACTTTATTTACTTATGTCGAATTAATAGATAAAACAAATTACTTAAACCATTATTATTTTATTAGTCTGGTCAGTTTTATTTTAATTTTCTTGCCTGCAAACAGATACTTTTCGCTTGATGTTTACTTTAAAATTGTTAAAGAAAAACTCACCGTTCCAAGTTGGACGATTAACAGCGTTAAGCTACAGTTAGGGATGGTCTATTTTTTTGCAGGCATTGCTAAAATAAATTATCACTGGCTAATTGAAGCTCAACCATTAACCAACTGGTTAAAACACCAAACCGACTTACCTGTCATTGGGTCTCTAATGCACTATGACCTTACTGCATACCTTTTTAGCTGGGGAGGAATGTTATTTGACCTTTGTATTCCTTTTGTTTTATTCAACAAGCGGTTAAGAGTTTATGGTTATGTCGTGGTTGTTTTTTTTCATGTCATTACAGCTGCTATGTTTCCAATTGGAGTGTTTCCTTTTGTAATGATCTTGAGCACTACCATCTTCTTTTCTACGAACTTTCATAGGCGACTGTTAGCTTTTATTAACTCTGGGAAGTCAAGTCCAGTCATTTTAAAAAAGACTAGACCCGTTAAAAAAAGCACAAAAATTATAATCCTCCTTTTTATTACCATTCAAGTCTTCGTCCCTTTTCGATATTTACTATACAGTGGTGACCTTTTTTGGACAGAACAAGGCTATCGTTTTAGTTGGCGAGTGATGCTTATAGAAAAAGCTGGTTATGCTGAGTTTAAAGTAAAAGACCCAGAGACCAATAGCAACTTAATTATAAACAATTCGGACTACTTAACACCACAACAAGAGAAAATGATGGCTACACAGCCCGATATGATTTTACAATATGCTCATTACCTTAGAGACCAATACAAAAATTATACTTATGAGTTAGATGGAAAAACCCAAAAAATAGAAGTCCCCGAAGTTTATGGTTCGGTTAAAGTCGCTCTGTTTAACAAAGGAAGTAGAATGTTTATAGAGCCAAACGTAGACCTTGCGAAAGAAAAAAGAGGGTTTGCTTCAAAGAAATGGATTTTACCTTATGAATAAGTTTCTAACCTTATACTTGTTCGCTTTCATTAGCATAGTTTCTTTTGCACAAAATAAAGGAATTCTTTCCGGAGTCATTAAAACAAAAAGTAAAGCACTTGAGGATAAAAAGGTGATTAGTATTTCTTCTCTCCGAAAAACTTATTATTCTGATATTCAAGGGAATTATAAAACAGATTCTATTCCTTTTGGAAAATACGAAGTCATTTATTACACCTTGGGCTTCGAACAGAAAAAAGTGACGGTTACCATTAACAAGTCAAACACCAAAGTAAATGCAACATTAAAAGAGTTAGCATACAATCTTGAAGGTGTCGATGTGTCAGGAAATAAAAAAAATGGTGTGGGGGCGACTAAGCGGATGCGACCAATCGAAGGAGTTTTAATAAGTCAAGGGAAAAAAAACGAAGTCATAGACATTGAACAAACAGGCGGAAATAAAGCTGTCAACCAAGGGAGGCAAATTTACGCCCAAATACCTGGATTAAATATCTGGGAAAGTGATGGAGCTGGTATTCAATTAGGTATCGGAGGAAGAGGCTTGAACCCCAGCAGAACTTCTAATTATAATACGCGACAAAACGGCTATGACATAAGTGCGGATGCATTGGGCTATCCAGAAACCTATTACATTCCACCAACAGAGGCTGTCAAAAAAATACAACTGATTAGAGGTGCTGCTGCCTTACAATTCGGAACTCAATTTGGTGGGTTATTAAACTTTGTTTTGAAAACAGGAAATGAAGAAAAAAAACTAGAAGCGACTTTAAGACAAACCAATGGTTCTTTTGGGTTATCAAATACATTTTTAGAGCTAGGAGGAAGCACAAAAAAATGGAACTATTATGCCTATGCTCAATACAAAAAAGGGAATGATTTTAGACCTAATTCTGAATTTGATGTAAATGCTATTGGCATCAATGCACAATATAAATTCAGTGAGAAAACAAGCGCTAATATTGAATTCACTAAGATGAGTTATTTAGCTCACCAACCTGGTGGGTTAACTGACTTACAATTTAACACTAACCCTGACACCTCTTACAGAACTAGAAACTGGTTTCAAGTCGATTGGAATTTAGCGGCTTTTCAATTCGACCATGAATTTAATTCTTCAGCTCGAATCAACAGTAGATTCTTTGGTTTAATTGCCAACAGAAAAGCGTTAGGTGTTTTAGAACAAATAAACAGGATTGACCCCTTACAAGAACGTGATTATATTTTGGGAGAGTTTATGAATTTTGGAAATGAAACCAGGTTTCTTAAAACCTATACGGTAAAGGATAATATTTGGGCATTTGTTACTGGCTTTAGGTATTACAAAGGATACAACCATAGTATGCAAGGGTTGGCAGACAGCACCGATCAACCCAATTTTGAATACCTCAACCCTAACTACGTAGAAGGTTCTGATTATGAATTTCCAAGCCAGAATATTTCTGCTTTCATAGAACACATTTTTGCATTAACCAATCACTTTAGTATTACTCCTGGTGTCCGATTTGAATCTATAAACACTAATGCCAATGGTTGGTATAGAAACACCGTAACTGACTTGGCTGGGAATGTTGTTTTTGATGAGAAAGTTACTGAGACTCAATCTAACAATCGTTCTTTTGTTATTGGAGGCTTAGGCTTAAACTATAAACAAAGTGACACATTAGAGGTTTATGCCAACGCTTCTCAAAATTACCGAAGCATAAACTTTACCGATATGCAAATTCAAAACCCTAATTTTAAAATAGATCCCAACCTAGAGGATGAAAAAGGCTATAATTTTGACTTAGGAGTTAGAGGGTTAGTTGGAAACAAAATTAACTATGATATTTCTTTGTTTTTACTTTCGTATGATAACCGTATTGGAACAGCGATACAAACTGACCCTGTTTTATTTAATGTCTACCAATACAGAACAAACATTTCTAAATCTGTCACCAAAGGAGTGGAAGGAATGATCGCTATTGATTGGTGGAAGCTATTGATTAACGACACCTCAAAACTGTCTGTTAGAACATTTGTAAACACAGCTTTTACAGATGCTAAATATGTCAGCTCCTTAGAGCCAGCTTTCAATAATAAAAAAGTAGAGTTGGTGCCAGAATTCACTTTTAAAACTGGCCTTCGGGTTGGTTATGGTAATTTTAGTACACAATTTCAATATTCTTATACTTCAGAGCACTTTTCTGATGCTACCAATACCTTACAACAGGCTAATGCGGTAAACGGTCTAATCCCTGCTTATTCGATTGTAGACTGGTCGGTAAAATACAAGTGGAAAATGCTACAGCTTGAAACAGGAATAAACAACCTGACTAATAGTATTTATTTTACTCGTAGAGCAACGGCATACCCTGGCCCTGGAATTATACCATCAGCTCCCCGCAATTACTTTTTGACTTTGCAATTGAGAGTATAAAGCCTCTCTGTAACTTTTTACTTCTCTTTAAGGTATACTCAATTCAAAATCATTGCTTATGAACGTTAAAAAAGGAATAGTATTCGGATTAGTTGTTTTGTTTTTAGCTTCTTGTAGCGCAACAAAAAAAACACCACGTAAATGCGATGGAAGAAAAGGGGCGAAGACAAGGATGGGGACAATGTAAAAGTTAAAAAAAATGCAACATTCAAAAATAGAATCTCTTTCAAATATTTTAAAAGAAGCTGATAAATTAGTAGATAAAATACCTAAAGTAAGTAATCATGAAGACTTCCTTTACTACTTATACTTTTTATCATTATATGATATTTCAGAAAATATTTATTTTCTAATTAAACATAATAAACTTAGAAACACTCCGATTTTAGTCAGAACCTTCTTAGAAACTTACATTGATTTAAAAACTCTCCTTAAGGAACCTTCATATATCAACAACTATATTATTAAAGACCTTAATTTTGAATTAAATAAACTAAATACAATTTCTTCGCCTTCAAATCCTATTGAAAATCAAGAAATAAAATCAAGAGTTTTGATGCTAAAGAATGAGATTAATGAAAGAAAATTAACAGCATTGCCATTAGCACTTGATTATAAAGAAAAATTTAATAACCTTGACTTATTATTACTTTACCAAACTACCTATAATGAGCTTTGTTCTTTTTCTCATAATTCTATTTCCCAAATTGAAAAAAGATTTCTAACTCCTATAAATAATTCCTCAGTAATTTTAAATCATTTGGCAAAACCAAAAATCAAGGATTATGAAGAGTACTTAGATCTAGTAGAAACTCGTTTAAAAGAGGTTATAAACATTATAAGTCAAAAAATAAACCTTTAATTAAAACTTATTCAAATTAATCCCCACAGACAATATAATTCCATAAAACTGTAAATTATAATCTGTTTCTGCACTATAGGTTTCAGGATCTTTAAACGTTCCTTTCCCCATAGAAGAATATTGAGACAGTTCTACAAACCAATAACGATCTATAGAAGAACTAAACTGCTTATATCCAATTCCTGCTTGCATTATATTGCCTTGTAATGAATCGTCATTTTGATTTTTCTTCCCGCTCAAGTTATTTACAAAACCATAGTTTCCTTTTATATAAAAAGCTCTATTGTCGTCATGGTATGGGTAAAGAGTAATAGTAGCATAAGTCGGTAAAGATGAAATCGAAATTTTATGTTGGTCAGAAGCAGAATAAAACTTTACATTGTTACGATGGTAGCCAACTCCTAAACCTATTTCTGCCCAATTTTTTAATTGAACTGTCGCTTGGTAGTCCAGCATAAAGTTTCGGAGACCAAAGCTTAAATAAGCACGATGGTTAAAATTAATCAGACGTCCACCATCCTCATATAATGTATTGCTTAAAAAGCTTGTCTTTAAAGGCTGAACAATTGGCTTATCCCCTTCTCCATTAATTGAACTAATCGTAACATTAGACCAACTAAAAAAAGGAAGTAAAACAAATAAAATGATGTATCGTTTACCGTTCATTAGTTTGGGTAGTTTACTGTACTCAATGGAGTTAAAACAAACGTGTTGTAATCTATTTGATACTGCTCCAAACCATTGCTACTAGTGGTCATTAAAACATAGGGATCAGATGGGTGACGCATGATATCATAAGCTTCAACACCTGTAATTCTTGCTAGCTCTATTAAATTCCTTGGGTTAGAAGCATCAAAAACAGTTATCCCATTTATCCCTTCCCCTACAATTAGATACCAGCCTAACATTGCCATTCCATATGGGCTTTCCATTTCTATAACCTGGAGACTTTCTGGCTCTTGCTCTATTGCTAAATCAATTACAGTTAAGGTATTTTCTCCGTTAGCATTACACCCTTCATTGCCAACAGACCTAAGGGTCATATAGGCTAGATTTGTTCCTATCGGAAGAACAGGGTCACAAGATTCTGTATGATCAAAAGTAGATACTCTTGATGGCCTACTAGGGTTGTTAACGCTGTAGGTCAACATTGCCGTTTCTGAACCAATATACAAACGATTATTTTCAGAGTAAATAGTCTCCATCCCATCATCTAATTTAATGTCATTTTCATGTGTCATTGAAAAACCATTATCGCTTAAAACATGTAAAGTATTACCCCCTAAAACATAGATATGATTGTAGTCTACAGCTATTCTATTTATAGACCCTGACCCAATAGAGGTAGAGGCAAATGAAGACGGAATTGTAGACTCAGGAATCACATTGTCTAAATAATCTAAATGCAACTTTCCTTTTCTTTCTATTTCATTAGCTTCGGGACTATTTAGTTCAAAAACATCCGTCGCTATTTCATAATTAAAGCTTAATAAAGACTCTCCTTTGTCATTTTTATATGGTGTTCCAAACACGTTTAGTGCCCTACTAATTAACTCAGGGTTATAAACATCTGAAATATCTATTTTTATAAAGTCGTATAGTGTCTCAGCATATAAAACATCGTCCTTAATGTAAAACTCTCTATTGTATGGTATCTGAATAAATGATAATCGAATTGGGTTGGTCATATTTGCATTATCAAAAATATGAATTCCTTGTCCCTCCTCTCCTATTAGGATATAGTTTTCTCCAACATATACTTTCCCTGGGTTTACTAATTGTTTTTGTGTTGTGATAAGAGGCAGTGCTCTAACGGCCTCTAGGTCTCCGTAAACTGCATTTGCTTTTTCGTAAGTAATGGAGACATCTCCTTGTGTTTTAGTACAAGAAAACAAAATAAAAACGAAGCTTGTAAAAAGTAAAATATTTTTCATAATGGTATTTTTTCTATGTGAAACATGTAAAACAAGAACAATGCCAAGTCTTAATTTTTTGTTAATTCTTGGCTGCTGGGCAAGTTTGTCTCACACCAAACCACGCTGTCCTCTTTATCTTTTTTAGTCTTTGAAACCGAATTGAAGAATGAATATAGTAAATAAACTAATAAACAAAACAACGAAACGGCAGAAAACCCAAAAAAGGATGCCGTTTCCATCCTTCTTGTAAAATCTATTACTGATTAGCTTATCAGAAGCTAATTTTAACTAATTTTACCCCTATTATGGGAAAACTAATTATTGTTCCAACACCAATAGGAAATCTAGAAGACATAACACTAAGAGCAATTCGTGCACTAAAAGAATGTGAATTAATCTTAGCTGAAGACACTAGAACTTCTGGAAAATTATTAAAACATTTAGAGATAAACACCCCTAAACGTTCTTATCATTTACACAATGAACATAATATCGTAGAGCAATTAGTAAGTGAACTTTCTGTTTCCGACACTACTTTTTGTTTAGTAAGCGATGCAGGTACTCCTGCAATTTCTGACCCTGGTTTTTTGCTTGTTAGGGCCTGTTTAGAAAACGACATCGAAGTAGAAACTTTACCAGGAGCAACGGCATTGGTTCCGGCATTGGTTAATTCAGGATTACCTTGCGACCGTTTTGTTTTCGAAGGGTTTTTACCACATAAAAAAGGACGTCAAAAAAGGATACAAGCGCTAGTTGAAGAAACCAAGACAATGGTCTTTTACGAATCTCCTTACCGAATAGTAAAAGCGTTAACAGAATTTTCTGAAGCTTTTGGAGAAGATCGTAAGTGTTCAGTATCGAGAGAAATTTCTAAACTCTATGAAGAAACAGCTAGGGGAACATTAGCCGAAGTAAAAAAACACTTTGAAATCAAAGCGCCTAAAGGAGAATTTGTAATCGTTATTAGTGGTAAGGAATAAAGCTTAAGCTTCCTTTTTCTTTCCTCTTTGGACTAAAAACAATGACAACAACCCTAACAAAATCATCATAATTGTTTGTGTTGCCCAAATCATCATTCCTAAAGCATTTCCTACTCCTTTTGCTTCATCTTCTCCCAAGGTGTCTCCCAAGTAGAAGGTGATGACAATTCCAACCAACATTGGATACGCTCCCATTCCTCCATTGGTAAACATAATCCCTAAAGTTCCAGCTATAAAACCAATTAAAATACCTCCAAAAGGAACTTCTTGGGTAGACTCTAAACTAAAGAAACATAATCCAAAAAAAGCAATGTAAATTACCCAAATAAATAATGTATGACCAATAAAACGCCAGGGATGTTCTGATTTAAAAATAGAAAAGACTCCTGCAATAACATCTCTTATTAAGTCCAAGACTTTATTTTTTATCTTAGGAATAAATGTCCATATTAAAACTCCTACAACTCCAACAGCTAAAAATAACCCAATTAAGGTATACAGTAGAGAACTACTTCCATCAGAACCTTCTTTTTTAGTTAAGTAAGGGTTTTGCTCTATTAACTCCATTAAGTCATCATAACTAAAATAAAGAGCCAGTAACACAACAATCCCTAACATAATTAAGTCAAAAACACGTTCGGCGATAATCGTCCCAAATGATTTTGTAAATGGAACTTTTTCTGTTTGGTATAATATTCCGGCTCTAGAAGCTTCTCCTGCTCTAGGAATTAACAGGTTCATGATGTAGCCAATCATTAAAGCGTTATATCTGTTCATCAACTTTGTCTTGTAACCAATAGGTTCTAGCATATAACGCCAACGAATTGCTCGACTCAAGTGACTTAAAAAACTAAAAATAACGGATAAGAAAAACCAAAAGTAATTGGCTTCGTTCACAGCCCTAAAAAAACTTTCCTTGTCTTTTCCTGACATTGCATCCCAAAAATACCACATCAAATACACTCCAATAAATAGGGGTATAATAACTTTTAAACCTTTTAGAACTTTACTTTTCATTGAAGAAACAAACGAGATTTACTCGATTCTGTTGTTTGCAGGGTTTGGAAATACTATAGACGGCTTAAATGTTTTTGCTTCTTCAAAGTCCATGTACGCATAGCCAATGATTATGACAATATCTCCAACAGCAACTCGTCTAGCAGCTGGTCCGTTTAAACAAACAACACCAGAATTTCTTTCTCCTTTTATCACATAGGTTTCTATACGTTCTCCGTTATTTACATTTACAATTTGAACTTTCTCCCCCTCTATAAGGTTTGCAGCCTCCAGTAATGCTTCATCAATGGTAATGCTTCCTATATAATTTAACTCCGCCTCTGTAACAGATACACGGTGTATTTTTGATTTAAAAACCTGAATATTCATAGCATACAAATTTAAACAAAAATCTCTATATTATCAATTAACCTAACATTTCCTAAACGAGAAACTACAAAAGCTCTGTAAATAGCTCCCTTTTCTAAAACTTCCAAGGATTGTAGACTATTTAAATCTGCAACGGTTAAATACTCTAACTCACTTTTAGCACTTAATTTCTCTTTGCAAGTATTCAATAAATCAGAAATTTCACCAGCTTTAATTTCTTTTTGCAAAAACTTTAAAGTTTCGCTAATAATTAATGCGTCTACTTTTTCTTTTTTTGACAACAAAATGTTTCTAGAGCTCATGGCTAGACCACTATCTTCTCTGATGATTGGACAGCCAACAATCTCAATGTCCAACTTCAATTCAGCTACCATCTTTTTTATAATACAGTACTGCTGAAAATCCTTTAACCCAAAAAATGCTTTATTGGGTTTTACAATATCAAACAAAACACTGACAACTTGCACTACGCCGTCAAAATGTCCTGGCCGGTTTGCTCCTTCCATAACCTCTGCTAAAGAACCAAGGTTTACCTCAATAGGTTTTTCATTTGAGTAAACATCCTGAACACTTTCTGGGATATAAAGAATATCACAACCAGCTTTTTCTAAAAGCTTAATGTCTTCATCATGTGTAACTGGGTAATTTTCAAAATCCGTAGACTCATTAAATTGGGTTGGATTAACAAAAATACTACAAACGACAATATCTGACTCTTTTTTTGCCTTTCTAATCAAAGAAACATGCCCTTTGTGCAATGCTCCCATAGTTGGAACAAAACCTATTACTTTTGAAGAGTACCCCTCCAATTTTTTTTTTAACTCCTGTTGAGTTTTAAACAACTTCATAGAATGAATTTATATTTTAAGACAAATAGCCCAAACACTTCGCTTAAAGCAACAAAAAACCGCTTATAATTTGCAAAACTCCACAAAATTACTTTATTTGTTGGAAGTATTGATTTTTTTTTTATATTTTTGTATTCCCTTAAACAAAAACGTGGTTTTATGTCAAAAAAAAGAGTTCTATACATTACGCAAGAGATTTTTCCTTTTTTACCTGAGGAAGGTATAGCATCTTCTGTAAGAAGACTTTCGCAGGGAGTTCAAGAAGAAGATAAGGAAATAAGAGTGTTTATGCCTCGATTTGGCGTTGTAAACGAAAGAAGACATCAATTACATGAAGTAATTAGACTTTCTGGTATGAACTTAGTTATTGATGATGCAGATCATCCGTTGATTATTAAGGTTGCTTCTATTCCTAAAGCGAAAATGCAAGTTTATTTTATTGATAATGATGAGTTCTTTAAAAGAAAAAGTATCTGTAAAGATGCGGAAGGCAAGTGTCATGCTGATAACGATGAGAGAGCAATGTTTTTCTGTAAAGGAGTGTTAGAAACAGTCAAAAAACTAGGTTGGACTCCTGATATTGTACATTGCCATGGTTGGATGGCTGGACTTATGCCTCTGTATTTGAAAAAAATGTATGCAAATGATCCTCATTTCGAAAATGTGAAAATCATATTCACAAGTTATGATCAAGGAGAGGTTGGTCCACTTAGTGATCGAATTATAGAAAAACTTAAGTTTGATAACTTTTTAGAAGAAGACATTGACTTACTTAAAAAACCCACCGTAGAAAACTTAAACATGCTTGGTATTAAATGGGCAGATGCAGTAGGGATGGGAAGCGAAACAATAAACAAGACAATTAGTAGTTATATAGAAGAATCTGGCAAACCAGTTTTAGAATATCAAACAGAAGAAACATTGATTCCTGCACATCAAGATTTTTATAATAACATACTTGCAAATGATGAAGTTTTGGCAGACTAAAGCCTCTATTTATATTTCTCTATTAATTTTCCTGATCACAATTAGTTGTAAGAAAAAAGAGAATGATTTAGGACTAGCAATTCAACCACAAGGAGACGAATTAAATGTTCTGATCTCCGATACAACAAAATTATTAACCTACGTTGAAGAAGGTGAGAAAATTCCGACGGATGAACTCTCTGGAGATAATTTGCTGGGCTCATATATTGACCCTTACTTTGGCAAGATTGAATCTGCAATTTTTGCTCAACTAAGGCTTTCTGCAGCAGTTAACTTTACACCACCTAGCGGTAACTTAAACCACCTAGTAGTGGACTCTGTAATGCTTTACTTAAAGATAAGTGACTTTTATGGGAATACTCAAGCCCAAAACTTTGAAGTATACCAACTTAGTAGTGCTTTAAACATAGACTCTACCTATTACTCTACAACCACAAGAGACTCAGTAATGGGGGATTTAGTTGCTGTTGGAGAAGGCTTAATAGAACCAAGACCACTAACACTTGGAACTGTTGAAGGTGATATTGTTAATGAAGCAATTTTAGGAATACCACTAGACATTAACGCAGTAGGATGGAATATAATCAACCAATCTGGAACAGGGGTTTTAGATGGAAATGATGCAACAGGCCAATTTACAGATTGGTTTAAAGGACTATTAATTAAGACAAATACGGCTCAAAACACTAATGAAGGAGGCATTATCTATACTGACTTATTGAATGAGTATTCTAAAATCACTATTTTTTATAGAGACACCGTAGCAAAAGACACTATTGGCTATGACTTAAATTTTAATTCTCAGTCAGCGAGGTATCATAGAGTGACTTTAGACAACTCTGGCTATTATGTTGGAAATGTACTATCAGACTCTACGTTAGGACAAAAACAGTTCTTTACTCAAACGTTAGGTGGAGTAAATGGAAAAGTTTTTTTCCCACACTTAAAAGAGTACATTAAAAATGGAAATATAATAGTAAATAAAGCAGAGTTAGTACTTCCTGTACAATATTATACATTAGACAAATATGTTCCTGCCTCTCAACTTTTTTTAACTCGTATTAATGAAGCAGGAGAAGATGTCTTTACTGCTGATTTTAATGAGGAGTTAGGTGGAACTTACGATTTTGATAATAACCAATATGTATTTAATGTAACGAGGCACATTAATAAAATATTTGCTGAAGAAATTGAAAACACACCGCTTTCTATTTTAACTAATAGAAGTGGAATTTCTGCAAACAGAGTCGTCTTTAATGGACAAGAATCGACATTGAAAGATAAACCAAAGTTAAAATTAACATTTACAAAGTATTAAATAATGTGTGGAATCGTAGCATATGTAGGGGGGAGAGAAGCTTTTCCTATTATACTAAAGGGTCTGAAGAGACTAGAATATAGGGGTTATGATAGTTCTGGAATAGCTGTGAATAACGGCAGTGAACTAAACATCTATAAAAAACAAGGAAAAGTAGTTGAATTAGAAAAGTATTCTAAAGATAAAGATACTACTGGTAGCGTTGGAATTGGCCACACTAGATGGGCAACTCACGGAAAACCAAATGATGTTAATGCACACCCTCACGCTTCTGGAAATGGTAAGTTTGCACTAGTTCATAATGGAATTATTGAGAACTATGCTGTTTTAAAAGAAGAGTTAATTGCAAGAGGACATGACTTTAAAAGTGAAACAGATACCGAGGTGTTAATGCACTTAATCGAAGATGTAATTGAACAAGAAGGTTGTGATGTATTTGAAGGAACGAGACAAGCGCTTAATGAGGTAATAGGGGCATATGCTATTGTAGTTATCTCTCATGAAAATCCAAGAGAAATTATTGCAGCAAAGAAAAGTAGCCCACTTGTTATTGGACTAGGAGAAGATGAATATTTTATAGGATCAGACGCTACTCCAATAGTTGAATTCACAAAAAATGTAATTTACTTGGAAGATGGGGAAATTGCTAAACTTAGTTTAGACACTGGGTTAACCCTTAAGACCATTCAAAACCAAGAAAAGACACCTTATATACATGAGTTAGAAATGAAAATAGAAACTTTAGAAAAAGGTGGATATGATCATTTCATGTTAAAGGAAATCTACGAACAGCCTCGATCTATCAAAGATTGTATGAGGGGTCGTTTGATGTTAAATCAAAATAATATTTCTTTAGGAGGTATTGAAGCTTATCAAGAAAAAATATTTGCAGCAAAACGCTTAATAATAATTGCTTGTGGAACTTCTTGGCATGCAGGTCTTGTTGGAGAGTATTTACTCGAAGAACTTTCTAGAATTCCTGTTGAAGTTGAGTATGCTTCAGAGTTTAGATATAGGAATCCTATTATAGATGAAACTGATGTTGTTATTGCTATTTCACAATCTGGAGAAACAGCAGACACATTGGCTGCAATTGAATTAGCAAAGTCTAGAGGAGCAACAATAATTGGAATTTGTAATGTGGTAAACAGCACAATAGCAAGAGCAACTGATTGTGGTGCTTATACTCATGCTGGGCCAGAGATTGGAGTTGCTTCTACAAAAGCTTTTACAGCTCAAGTTACCGTATTGACTTTAATTTCATTATTGTTTGGTAAAAACAAAGGAACAATAGAACCAACTCGTTTTAGTCGTTTAATGTTAGACTTAAATGCTATTCCAGAAAAAGTAGAAGAAGTACTAAAGTCTGATGAGTATATAAAAAGTATAGCTGAAATTTATAAAGACTCTTCTAATGCATTATTCTTAGGAAGAGGAATTAACTTTCCTGTAGCTTTAGAAGGCGCCCTTAAACTGAAAGAAATCTCTTATATTCATGCAGAAGGGTATCCTGCTGCAGAGATGAAGCATGGGCCTATTGCATTAATAGACGAAGAAATGCCTGTCTTTGTAATTGCAACTCAAGACTCAAGTTACGAAAAAGTGGTAAGTAACATTCAAGAAGTTAAAGCTAGAAAGGGGAAAGTCATAGCAATTGTAACAAAAGGAGACAAAGTTGTAAGAGGTATTGCAGATCACGTTATAGAGATTCCTGAAACAGACGATATGTTAGTTCCTTTATTGGCAACAATTCCATTACAACTGTTAAGCTACCATA
This sequence comes from Flavobacteriales bacterium, assembly GCA_024635865.1. GTDB lineage: Bacteria > Bacteroidota > Bacteroidia > Flavobacteriales_D > Parvicellaceae > S010-51. The sequence goes on along the minus strand of JAGXIB010000206.1, from coordinate 19,360 downwards.
CCGCAGTAATGCGTAAATGTAATGTAGATCAGCCTAGAAATTTAGCAAAATCTGTTACCGTAGAATAAAAGCCATTTTTAATATAGATTAAAAAAAGCCCAACTAGATGTTGGGCTTTTTTGTTAAATATAAAGTTGATAAATTTACAAAAATAAAAAACGCAAAAAAAATGGACTTCAAATGATAACACTTACTCAACTAGAATATGTTGTAGCAATAGATACTTATCGTCATTTTGTCACTGCATCAGAAAAATGCTTTGTCACTCAACCAACATTGAGTATGCAAATAAAAAAGTTAGAAGACCACTTAGGAGTTGTCATATTTGATCGAACAAAGCAACCTATTATCCCAACAGATATAGGAAAAAAGATTATAAAACAAGCTAGAATTGCGCTGGCTGAAAGCAAAAGAATCACTGAAGTAATAGAAGAACATAATTCAACTTTGTCTGGAGACTTAACCATAGGAATCATTCCTTCTCTAGCTCCATACTTACTTTCGTTATTTATTGGAAGCCTAACAAAAAAATATCCATTAATAAACGTAACAATAGTTGAATTACTATCTGAAGAAATTATAGAACGGTTAAAAAAAGACACCATTGATGTAGGCATACTTGTCACTCCATTAAATGAAGCTGGAATAGTAGAAGAAGCCATTTTCTATGAAAAGATGTTGTTTTTTGCCAACAAAAAACATCCTTTATGTCAAAATAAAGAGCTAAAAACTAGTCAGATAACAGCTGATGGACTTTGGTTGTTAGGAAAAGGGCATTGTTTTCGTTCTCAAGTTTTAAACTTATGTTCTTACCAAGACGAGAAAATAAAAGACACTAAGTTTAATTTCGAAAGCGGCTCTTTAGAAACAATTAAAAAAATAATAGAAACTGAAGGAGGCTATACGTTACTACCAGAGTTAGCAGTAAATAATTGCAACCTTAAAAATACGATTATCAAACCTTTTGTTTCAGAAAGTCCAGTCAGGGAAGTAGGAATTGCCTATTCCAGAAATCATATCAAAAGAAGAATGTTACAAGCCTTATCAAAAGCAATTTCTGAATCAGTACCAAAAGAATTCTTAGATAAAAAACGAGGACAAATAGTAGAATGGAGATAAAAACAAAAAAGCCTTGCTAAATTAATTTAGCAAGGCTTTTTTGTTTTTATCGTAATTTAATCTTAGCAAAACTCATCGAAAGCTGCTACAACATTTTCTGCAATCATTTCTGCAGAAACACCTTCAATGTGATGTCTTTCTACAAAATGAACTAACTGTCCATCTTTAAACAAAGCCATACTTGGTGATGAAGGAGGGTAAGGTAAACAGTATTTTCTTACTTGGTTCACAGCTTCTCCATCTACTCCTGCAAATACAGTAATAAAGTTATCTGGTTTCTTTCCATTTCCTGTTGCTATTTTTGCAGCAGGTCTTGCATTAGAAGCAGCACACCCACATACAGAATTAACAACTACAAAAGTAGTTCCTTTATCTGCATTTAAGTATTGATCTACTCCTTCTACTGTTGTTACATCTTCATATCCAGAGCTCGTAAGCTCTGCTTTCATTGGGGCAACTAATTCTGGTGGATACATATTTTATTTACTTTTTATAATTAAAATTAATTATACAAAAATACTAATTTTATATTCATTCTAAATAAGAGCGGGTGTTAATATTAATTAAAATCCAACTATTTTTTTAATTCTAAGGATTCTTACTTTAAATATAAAGGGCTAGTCAAGATAAAAAACTATTTTTGTGCCTACGATTTTAAAATAGAAGATTATGAAAGTTTCATTCAATTGGTTGAAGCAATATATATCGACAGACTTAGATGCTGTTACTGTAGGAGAAATACTAACCGATACTGGTCTAGAAGTAGAAAAAACTACTGAAAGTATGAGTATAAAAGGAGGCTTAGAAGGGTTATTTATTGGAGAGGTTTTAACTAAAGAACCACATCCAGATGCTGACCGTCTAAACATTACTACGGTTAATGTTGGAGGAGAGCCGCAACAAATTGTTTGTGGGGCACCAAATGTTGCAGTTGGACAAAAAGTAGTTGTAGCTATTCCTGGAACTACCTTATATACAGAAGAAGGCGAATCGTTTAAAATTAAAAAATCGAAAATTAGAGGTGTTGAATCTCTAGGAATGATTTGTGGAGCGGACGAAATTGGCTTTGGAGGGGCACACGATGGGATTATGGTACTAGATGCCGATGCAATTGCTGGAACACCAGCTCCTGAATATTTTAAAGTTGAAAAAGATACTCAAATTGAAATTGGATTAACACCGAATAGAGCTGATGCAATGGGACATATTGGTGTTGCTAGAGACCTATTAGCGGCATTCAAATACAAAGGAATTACTCCTGTGTCTACAAAGTTAGCTTGGCCAGATACTTCTACTTTCAAAGTAGAAAATCATGATTTACCTATCTCGGTTGAAGTATTAAACAGTGAAGCTTGCCCCCGTTATTGTGGGGTTTCTATTAGCGGGATTAAAGTAGAGGAATCGCCAGAGTGGTTACAAAACAAGTTGAGATCAATAGATTTATCACCGATCAATAATATTGTAGACATTACTAACTTTGTTTTACATGAATATGGACAGCCTTTACATGCTTTTGATGCAGATAAAATTGAAGGGAAAAAAGTCATTGTAAAAACGTTAGCCTCAGAAACTAAGTTTACAACTTTAGATGATACTGAGCGTTCGTTACACGAAGAAGATTTAATAATTTCAAATAGCTCTGAAGGAATGTGTATTGCAGGTGTTTTCGGAGGAGCTAAATCTGGAATCACCAACGAAACAGTAAATGTGTTTTTAGAAAGTGCTTATTTTAACCCTGTTAGCATCCGTAAAACAGCAAAAAGACACGGCTTAAATACAGATGCTTCTTTCCGATTCGAAAGAGGAATTGATCCAAATTTAACAATCGAAGCATTGAAAAGAGCTGCTTTATTGATTAAAGAAGTTGCTGGAGGAACCATTTCTTCAGAAATTACAGACAACTACCCAAACCCAATAAAAAACTTCAAGTTTTCTGTCAATAAAGATCGAATTAGCTTATTGTGTGGTGTTGAGTTTAAAGAAAATGAAATAGAGGATATCTTATCCTATCTAGAGATTGAAGTATTGGCAACGAATGGTTCAATTTTAGAATTAGAAGTTCCAGCTTATAGAGTAGATGTTCAGCGTGAAGCTGACATTGCAGAAGAAGTATTAAGAATTTATGGTTTTAATAATGTTCTTATTCCAGAAAAGTTAAACACCTCCATTTCATACAGACCAAAATTAGATAAAGAGAAACAACAAAACTATATTTCTGACTGGTTAGCTAGTGTTGGATATTTTGAAGCTATGTCTAACTCATTAACCAAGTCTGATTATGTTGACATTGCAAAAAGCGATAACATTAAAGAGGTTTTTTCTGTTAAGATGTTAAACCCACTAAGTACAGAATTAGATGTAATGCGTCAAACGCTACTATTTAATGCTTTAGAGGCGGTTCGTTTAAATCAAAATTACGGAACAGAAAATGTGAAGTTATTTGAATTCGGGAAGATCTATCAGAAGTTTGAAAGCGGCTACAACGAAGAAGAACATTTATGTATTGTGATTAGCGGAAGAGTTCAAGAAGAGCTTTGGAATAGTAACAATGACAAAGTAAGCTTTTATAATATTAAAGGAATTACTGAGGGAATCTTGAATCGCTTGGGAATTTGGAAAAATGGAAATATTTCTGCTACAGAAAATCAGTTATTAGAAGATGGATTAACTTATAAAATTGCTAAGAAAAAAGTAGCTGATACTGGTTGGATTAGAAATGACATTAAAAATCATTTTGGACTAAAAAATGATGTGTTTGTTGCTTTAATTAATTGGGATGTGGTTTTAGAATTGATGAGCATGAATAAGGTTAAGTTTAAGGAGTTAACAAAATTTCCTGCCGTTAAAAGAGACTTATCATTATTATTAGACGACGCCATTACTTTCGAAGAAATTGAGACAATAGCTAAAAAATGTGACCGTAAACTATTAAAAGAAGTTTCTCTATTTGACGTTTACAAAGGTAAGAACATGGAAAAAGGTAAGAAGTCTTATGCTGTTCGATTCATCTTACAAGATGAAAACAAAACCTTAAAGGATAAAGAGATTGAAAAAGTAATGCATAAAATTCAAACCTCTATCACGGAACTATTAAAAGCAGAATTAAGATAATCTTTACTACATGATCGGGCGGTTTAAAAATTGGACAGGGACATACATTTATGGGTACCTTTTTGTAAAAATTGGGATTAACACCTTTTACAAAAGATATGAGGCTGTGGGGCAAGAAAATGTTCCTTATCATAATAAGCCTATTCTCTTTGCAATTAATCATCAAAATGCCTTTTTGGACCCGATTTTAACAAGTGTTGTTGGTAAACAGAATACTTACTACCTAACAAGAGCTGACATTTTTAAAAAACCATTTCTAAACAAACTGTTTAGAGGAATATATATGCTTCCTATATATAGAAAAAGAGATGGCGGGAATACAATAGAAAAAAATGAAGGTACTTTTAACGAGTGTTACGACCTTTTAAAGGAAAACAATATCATTATCATTTTCCCAGAAGGGAACCATAATAACAAGAAGAATTTACGCCCTATAATGAAAGGGTTAGTCAGAATTGCTTATGGTGCGGATAACAAATATAACAATGAGTTAGATATAAAAATCGTTCCTGTTGGTTTAAACTATAGCGAGTATTCAGGTTTTCAATCGGAGTTTTTAATCAATTTCGGAGAGCCTATCTCCATAAATGACTATAAACAACAAAAAGAAGAAAACGAATCTAAAGCTGTTAATACGATTACAGAAGCCATTAGTAAAGGGATGAGCAAGGAAATGATCGATATTCAAAAACTTGACTACTATGAAGCAATTCATGAAATGTTGTTTTTATTCCCTAATCAAATCAAAATTGCTGCTGGAGAAAAAGAAAAGAGCTTAATTGCTAAGTTCAGGTCGCAAAAACAGTTTATATCCAAAATTGAAAACACAATAGAAACAAATGCTTCTGTAGCAGAAAACTTAAACGAAAAAGCTAAATCTGTAATCAGCTACACCAAAGAAAACGGTCTAAAGTATTGGTTATTCGACAAAGAAAAATATTCTTTTTTAAATTTATTCTTTGCTGTTTTAGGGTTAGTATTAGGGTTGCCTTTTCACCTTTATGGAGTGCTCAACAATTACATTCCTTATAAAATACCGGTGTGGTTTGTGAACTCAAAAATAAAAGACATTACCTTCCATGGCTCTTTTAAAATGGCTTTTGGAGTTTTATTCTTTAAGCTTTTCTGGTTATTGCAAACAATAACTGTAGCACTATTGACAGACGATTACATTTGGATTCTTTATTTACTTTCTTTGCCGCTCTCTGCTATTTTTAGTTGGAATTACTGGAAGTATTTTTTAAAAACTAGAGGAAAATTTAGGTACAATGGACTGAGCAAAACTGACGCCTTTAAAACAGTTAAAGCGGATAGAGCATATTTATTAAGTCTAATAAATTAATACAATATATGTCAATACCCCTGGAACATCATCCCTTATTAAATACTATAATTTATTACAGTAACAAATGAAAGCAAGTACCTTAATCAAAATAAAAAAATTAGCTTAGAACTACTCCCTAGGCAAACTCTTATGAAAATTTTACTAATTATTTTCTTAATCCTTAAACTATCTTTTGCATGGTGTCAAGTAAAAGAGGGGAGTAAGTCTTCTTATAGCAAAGCAAAAGTAGAACTGGAAGTCGTTCCACTTAAGTTGAGTTTTAACCCTGGTATATATAGGTCCAGGCTTGGGATAAATCCAGCATTAGAAAATAAATTTAATCAGTTTGGTGCATTCATTCAACTCTACCTCCCTTTTCAGCGGTCATTAGATAAAGTTGAAAGTTTTGAAGAAAAGGGGAAAGATTCAGCTTATTTTGGAAGGTTGATTTCGATTAGGCCGATTGCTTTAGTTCATCTGACCAATAGAGGAGGGAATTGTGCGGGACTAGGAATAGAGCTTTCACTTCGACTTACCAAGCGGTTCTTTTTTAATCCTCAGATAAGCCTTGTATGGGTTGAAGCTAATAATTTGGTTTCTGATGGACTAAGGAGGGGGCTTAACTTTCATCATTATTGGCATTTTTCATATTGTATTACAAATAAAATTGCTGTAACAGCTGGTTTTAACCACATCTCTAATGGAAATTTTTTGTCCTCTAAACCAAGCAGTAATTATGATATGATTACCACAGGAATTAGCTATGTATTTAAATAGTATTGTAAAAAGAGAAAATTAGGTTTAGCTTTTTATTTAAGCAGAAAAGTTTAAAACTCTAGAGAGTTGGGCGTTCTGTTTCTTTACAACAGTAAAAGATAAAAAGAGAGAGAGGTTTCTTTTTTAGGTTTTAATCTGGATTATTAACGCTTAGCCAGCACTTTTGTTACATTATCAAAACTAACATAGTACTCATCTTTAATTAAGTGAGAAACATCTGCTTGAGAGTTAAAACCACGCATAATTAACTGTCCGTATTTATCGTGAATTTCGTAAGCTGTAGTGTTTGAAAAAACTACTTTTTTATTTTTCCTGTTATATACAAAGTTCAATTTAGGTTTTTCAGAGTCAATTACAACCGTTTTTGTTTTTCTAAAACGTTGTTGATTAATTTTTTGAACCACTCTAAACTTATTTTCTCCATATACAAAGTCAACTTGATAAGTATATTTATTTAAGGTTGGCTCACCATTTCCTTGAATTTCTCCAACGTCCACCCATTTATTCCACTTATACTGCTGAACTACAAAAGGCAAAGAACCATGCTCATCTGTAGTTTCCCAAGTCAAAACACCTTCATCATTTACTGTGATATCATTAGAGTTAAAAGTTGGTTTTGCTTGTAAGGCTTCGGGGTTTAAAACCTTAGGAACACACCCCCTTTTGTGTTTTATTTCTATGATAACAGGGTCTTCTAACTTGAGTTCGAAAACAGATAAATCTATTTCGTATGCCCTAACATTTATTTCATCAGTAATTAAAGCTCCATTCACTCGAACTTCAAAAGAACAAAAACCTATTCCTGTAGAATTAGAACTATTAGCAACAAAAACATTCCTTTTTTGATATTGACCTTCTAAAATAATTATTTCTTGAGCCCAAAACTGAGCCCCTGTATATAGAGAAAGTATAAAAAGTATGATTTTAATTTGTTTCATCGATAATAAACCTCCATTCAAAGGTAGGTAAAAATACGCTTTTATACCTAATCAACTGCAAAACAAACACCTAAAATGACAAGTAATCAATTTTCAATGCTAAATGTTCTTTTTATTTAAACGTAGTTTTATATAAAGTGTTTTCTTCAACCTTTTTACGGCTAAAATAGTCTCTATGGTATTCTCCATTAATAAAGAGCTCTAACTGGTCTAAATAATGCTTACTTGTTGTTAAACCTGAATTTCCAGAAGGTAAAACAGAATAAGAGTTATCCCAGTCTCCAACGGTATAAACTTGCCTATGAGAAGCACCATGATCAACTTCTTTGTAATTGTTGTAGTTACTAAAAAAAGGAGAGACCGTATGAAAACTTCCCCCAACAGGGTACTTTTCTGAATTGTAATTAAAGACAAGGTCTAATAATTTATTTTTGCCTAGCGGATGCTTTAGGGTTAAGGTGTGTTCTTTTCCCCACATCCAATTATTGGTATCTACCCCATAACGTTCTTTTATATTCCTAATCGCTTCTTTATAGGCCTTTTCAATACAAACTGAATAATTCTCTACAACATCAGTAGAAACATCATCAAACAGTTTTAAATTAGGGGACCTCCACAATTTATGAATCATAATTGGAGTAATGGCAGCATTAGAAGAAAAGTCTTTAAATAGTTCCTCTCCTAACTCATCTTTAATAACTTTTTCTAAAAAAGAAACACAAAAGTTTTCGAAAACAAGCGCTTCAGGACTTTCTTTATTTAAAACATAGTCCCAATTTTCTAATAGTTGTATTCCTTCTTTTTCAAGTTCAGTTAAGCTTGTATTTTTAGTGTGTTCTATAATTACTGGACTTAACTGTTTAGCAAGAATAGAATAATAATCATTTTGTAATGCTTTAAAATCTTCGATTGAAACTTTTGGTTTACTGTTAAGTACTTGTACAATTCTCTCAGCTCTATATGGCGTGCAAAACCAACGGTTAATATAATAAGGATAGTCATCGTTTACCGTTTTGTTATTTGCAGAGGAGACAATATTCGAGCTTGGATTGTAAGTATATGGAAGGGAGTCAAAAGGAACATACCCTTTCCAGTCGTACTCGTCTGTCCAACCTGGAGCAACAAAATGTCCAGTTCCTTTTTTACGAATTGGGATTCCTGCTCCAACTCTAAGTCCGATATTACCTTCTACATCTGCATAATTAATGTTTTGGGCAACAGCTCCAAAATTTGCAACCCCTTCAGAAAAATCAGTCCAGTTTTTAGCGTGGTTAAATAAATACAACCCTTTTACCTCATTACTAAACTGATGAGACCCTACCCATTTCATTGAAATCGTATTTTCAGATCCAACGGCTGTCCAGTCAGAAATAATAGGACCTCTCATTGTTCGTCTGATCGTATGGTGATGTTCTACTCCTTTACTTTTTATGACTTCTTTTTGAAAGGTAATGTTCAGTAATTCATTATTAAATTCATATTTAGTTGTATCCTCTTTACTTATTTTTTCTTGATAAAAATCGATGTTATCTACTCTTAGGTTCGTTAATCCCCATGCAACTTTTTCATTGTGTCCTGAAACTATAAATGGTTGCCCAGGAAGTAAAAGGCCAGTGACGTTTAGCTCCCCCTCTATTACTTCGTGTATTTGATACCAAATACCTGGTAAACCTAGTTTTAAATGAATATCGTTAGCCAATAGCGCCTTTCCTGTATTGCTTTTTTTAGAAGAAACAGCCCAATTATTACTTCCAGAAAAAACAGTTAACCCCAACTCATTTATTATCTTATCGTACTCTTCTAATACATTATGCCACGCTAAGGAAGTAGTGTCTTTAAGTTTAAAATGAGGGTATATAAATGTTTCTGTAGACGTTTCTGGAACAAATTCTTGCGCTAAAGAATCACCTATTTTTCTTCTTATTTTCTCTAAAATTAACTCTGCCTTATAGTTAGGTGTTAAGTCCCATGCCATGTAACCGATAAGGTTCAGCGAGTGTTTTATTTCCCATTTTTCTGGAGTGTATCCTAAGATAGAAAACTCTTGTGGTAAGTTATCTTTGTTATCAGCAATGTATTGATTAACCCCTTCAGCATAAGCTTCTAGAATGGTTATTAATGTGTCACTAGATTGCTCAATAATTCCTTCAGATTTTTTATTCAATTGTAAAGAACGCATCAGTAAATCGAATTTAATGGCCTTGTCTCCTACAATTTCAGAAATTCTTCCTTGAGTTACTCTTCTAAGTAAGTCCATTTGCCACAAACGATCTTGTGCTGTCAAATAACCTACAGACTTGTATAAGTCAAATTCGTTGCTCGCATAAACATGAGGTACGGCAAAACTATCTCTATAAATTTCAACGGTGTTACTTAAACCAAGTTTAACAGATTCTATATAATCTGGTAAAGCTCTACTTTTTATATGATTGATGTATATGATAGAAGAAATTAACCCAATGAACAACACACCAATAAGAATTATAAAACTCTTTTTTAAAACTTTCTTGAAAGACATGCCTTAAATAAATTCATCTCCAATCTTTTTATTGGCTTTTATATCATTCACAAACTGCTTAATTTTTTGCTCACTTCTTTTTTTACAAATTAACAAAGTATTGTCGCTTTCAACTACAATGTAATCCATTAAACCTTCTACCACAACTAACTTGTTATCTGGCATCATGATAATGTTGTCTTTGCAGTCATAAGTTAAAACCTTATCTCCTAATACAGCATTTTTTCTATCATCTAAATCAACATGGTCATACAAAGAGCCCCATGTACCCAGGTCACTCCAACCTAAGTCAGCTAGCAAAACTAATACATTATCTGCTTTTTCCATGATACCAAAATCAATGGAAATACTTTTACATTGTGGATAAATTTCATTTATAAACTCAGCCTCTTTATCGGTATTGTATACAGCTAAGCCTCCTTCAAATAAAGAATGAATATCAGGAAGATTAAGCTCAAAAGCATTCATTATACTTTTTGCCGACCAAATAAACATTCCTGAGTTCCAATAAAAATCGCCACTTTCTAGAAACTCTTTTGCCATATCTAGCTTTGGCTTTTCAGTAAAAGTTTTTACTTTTTTAATTTCTGAAGCTATACTATTTTCAGCATCACAAAACTGTATATAGCCATACCCAGTATCTGGTCTACTTGGCTTTATTCCTATTGTAATTAATAAATCTGACTGCTCTGCTTGTTTAATTGCTAAATGAACTGACTTCTCGAATTCATTCTGCTTCAGTATTAAGTGATCCGAAGGTGCCACAATAATATTCGCTTCTGGGTTTTTAGCATATATTTTGTATGATGCATAAGCAATACATGGAGCTGTGTTTTTCCTACTAGGCTCTAGTAATATTTGATCTTCTTTTAATTGAGGTAGTTGTTCTTTTACTAAGTCTAAATAAATTTGATTCGTTACAATATAAACATTTTCGATGTTACAAATGTTTTCAAAACGATCTACCGTCATTTGTAATAATGTTCTTCCTGTTCCTAACACATCGTGGAATTGTTTTGGAAAGTTCGTTCGGCTCATTGGCCAAAATCGACTTCCAATTCCCCCAGCCATTATTACTAAATAATTGTTCATACGTTCTACTTTATCGTCACTGCTTGTATTGAAAGGTTACAATGTAAGCGACCCGAATTAGCAAATGTAATAAAACTTATACTTTTAGTTGGTTATTCGTTTGTTTTTAATCGACTAACAAATGTTGATTACTTACTTTTTAACCACAGAAAAAAATGACTCCTTTTTAAATATCCGTTTAATCGGTTTTCTATTTCTAGATTAGAAGATAAGAGAACGGTAGTAGGAAAAGAGATTGTATTTTCTTTTCCATTTAAAGTTATCGCCAACTCATGTTTCCCTCTAGCAAGACTAGAAGGCTTAAAAATATGGTTTCTAAAAATAATTTCTTCTTTAGATTCAGCATTTAGCTTAACAAAATAGTAAGTTTCACCTAATTTTATTTGTGTTCGTTTATGACTGAAGACATTAACATCCATCATTTTACAGTAACCACACCAATCCGTTTCTATTTTTATAATTACCTTTTTAGGTTTAGCTTTTAAAGAGTCGTTTAAATCAGAAAAAGAAGTCCACTTTATCTCTTGACTATATAAATTAAGAGTCATGAATAAACACCAAGAGGATAATAATAGGGGGCTAATTACAGTCATTTTTTATTGAATTTATATCGGACTCCAAAGAAACCCGTAATTCCTTGAAAAGAAGTATAAACATAAGCTGGGTCAAAGGTATAATTATTAGGGTTGTTTACATTAATGTTTTTGTCGAATGGGTCAAAGGCTCTCATAATAGAAGAAGGAGGAGGAGTATAATTCAATAAATTTTGTATCCCTAAAGACACTTTCCATCTATTTTTAATTTCCTTAGTAACTTTTATGTTTTGAATACTAAAAAATGGAGACTTATCAGGTCTAAAGTCATTTTCAAAAACTGGCAAGTGCATCGGCCCGTATATATTTCCTGTATAATCTATAGAAAGATTTATTTTAGAAAACTGATAAGAAACTGCCCAGGTTCCTGTGATGTTCTCAGTTAATAATTGAGGCGTTTTAATCAACTTCCCCTCTCCATTCAATTCATTGGTATAAACATCCATTAAGGTTGCTCCAAGATTAATAGTTAATGGAAATTCAAATAGTAAACTAGCATTTAAAGAAAAACCTTTAGAGACAGCATTCCCCTCTAAATTTGCATAGATGATTTTGTTATCATCTGATTCATAGTCTGGTATAATTTTATTAGAAAAATAAGTGTAAAACGCAGAAGCGTCTAATATAATATAGGACCACCTCGTGTTAATTCTTTTTTCTATGTTTAAATTAACATTGTGAGAACGTTCAGGGTCTAGTTTATTCGGAATTTCGACTGACCTAGCACCTGTTAGTGCCGCATGGTCTTCGGTAAATACATTCACTACTCTAAAACCATTTCCGTACCCAAACCTAGCGGTGAACTTAGGAGTTGGACTATATTTAAAGTTCAAGCGTGGAGTGAATATTAATTTATGTTTATTGTGATAGTCAAAACGAATTCCGCTTAACATTTTTACTTTTTCATTAATGTCTGTACTGTTTTGTACAAAAATACCAGGGTAAATATCTATCGTAGGTTGATTTGTTGGGTTCAAAGAATCTATAGTCTGAGTAGCAAAAGTGTTATCATCATAGAATTCATATCGTGTAACCAATCCTGCATATACTTGATTCTTTATATTTAATTGTTTATCCCAAACTAACTGACCAAAACCTATTTGTTGCAAAGCATTATAAGATGTAGTTCCATAAAAAGAGTTTTGGATATGGTTACTATAAGAGCCACTTAAAATCAAATGTTCTTTTGTTGGCAATTCATACTTCCCAACTAACTCTATTCGGTTTGTGTATATAGACTCTCCGTAAATGCTATCCCCTCCTCTAAAGTTTTTATTCCATTGCATCTCACCTCCCCAACGGTCTTCATACATGTACCTCATCAATAGAGAAGCTTCTCTATTTTTTTTTCGTTTAAAATCTATTTTATTGAATAATGAAATTCGATGCTGAAGCGTTAGATCAGTAAAATTATCTCCATTTTTATCTATTGGATTTGTGTAATTAAAATAATCTGCTCCAAAGTTAGCTGTTGCTTTTTTTAGTTTGTACTTAAAACTAAAATCTGTTTGTGATGCTCTCCAAGTTGTTATGTTTGTTCCAAAGGAAAAGTCTGGAGCTTGTTCTGCTTTCTTTGTAATTACATTAATTAGTCCTCCAACCGCTTGTGAACCATATAGTGTTGATGCTGGTCCTTTAACTACTTCCATTTGCTTAATTAAGCTTGTTGGAATACCTTGTAAACCATAAACGGAAGATAACCCACCTACTAAAGGCATCCCATCAATAGTAATCATAGTGTAAGGACCCTCCATTCCGTTGATATGTATGTCTCCAGTATTACAAACCGCACAATTTAATTGAGGCCTTACTCCATTAATATTTTGTGTTGCTTCAAAGAGTCCTGAAACTGGTATTTTTTCTATGAATTTTGAGGTATAAACTTCTATTGGAATAGGACTTTCTCTTTTTGAGATAGCTGACAATGTTCCACTAACGACTACTTCGTCTAATGCCGCTATTTCACTTAACTTTATTAGTATATTAGTATCATCTTTTAATTTTATTTCCGATCTTTTAGTTTGGTACCCAATAGCACTTACAAACAAAACTACCTCATCTTGATCTGTTCTGTAACTGAACTCTCCCTTAAAATCCGCAGCAGTTCCTGTCTTAGTTAGACTATCAAAGACATTTGCGAAACTAATTTGTTCTCCTCTGTTAGAGACTACGTTTCCCTTAATGGAGTACTGAGAAAAGTAGTCAGCAACACTTATTGTCAATAAAAAAAGTAACAACATTTTTGTTTTTAGTCTCATGTTAGCTTTATTTTTAGACAAACCTAAATAAAATAACTAACCTTCACAACAATTACCTTTACAAGTTCTTTTTAAGCTTAATAAAATTGTTTCTGCACTAGTAGATATACTTCATATATTTGTAGCAATGAATTCAATAACAGCAATTATAGTAGATGATGAAAAGCACGCTAGAGGTGTACTCTCAAGCTTACTCAAAAGAGAACACCCAGAGGTCAATGTCTTGGGCGCTTGTTCTAATCTAGAAGAAGCAGTTTTAGAGATTAAAAGGTTAACTCCTCAAATCGTTTTTTTAGATGTTCAAATGCCTAAATATGCAGGGTATGAAATTGTGAATTTTTTTAACGAAATTACATTTGAAATTATTTTTGTTACAGCATTTGATCAATATGCAATTAAAGCTTTTGAATTAAATGCAATTGATTATTTAGTAAAACCTATTGATCGAAAAAGGTTGTCTACAGCTATCTTAAAAGCCGCTGGAAAAATAAACTTTCAAAAACAAACTGAAGAATATAGATTCCTTTTAGAATCAGTGAAAAATAAAAAGTATACTAAAATAGTTATCCCTGAGTTAGGAGACAGAAGAATTTTAAGCCTAGCTGATATTATAGCCATAGAAGCAGACGGATCTTATAGTAAGCTACACTTGAAAGAAAAAAAAGTAATTATTATAAGCAAAAACTTAAAGTATTTTGAGTCTGTAATTCCAGAAGAATCTAATTTTTTCCGTTCGCATAGAGCATGGATTATTAACTTGTCTCACCTAAAGTTAATCAACAAAACAGAGTTAACTATTACCTTAAGTGAGGAAATAAAAGCTAAATTAGCAAGGGGTAAAATTGAGGAGTTTGAACAAAAAATAAGTTGATTTTATCATCATGAATACTCTAAAAAGACATATTTTATTTCTCTTGATTATTAGTTCAAGTACTTTATTTTCTCAGCAGCCTTACTATTTTACAATAGGAGAAAAAGAATTAAGTGGTGCTGAAATATATTCAATATTAGAAACACAAGATGAGTTACTGTATGTTGCTACTGATATTGGCTTGTTCAAGCATGAAAAAAATAAATTTGTCTCAATTGAAAGTCCAAAAGAACAAATAAGAAGTTCCTTATTTAACTTAATAGAAAACAAAAAAGGCGAAGTTTTTTGTTCTAACTTAAGTGGTCAAATCTTTATTGTTAATGACAAGAAAATAGACCTGTTTTCAGAACTTCCAAAAGACTCATTATCAATGAATACATTCATAAACTTTGATAAAGATGGAAACTTAATTGCTTTGTCTAAGGATTGTTATAAAGTAACAAAAGACTCTATTTACTTAATTAAACAAAATAAAAAAGGAGGTAATTCATTTAATTCAGGACTAAGCAAGTTATATAACGGTGAACTTCTCTTTTTCACAAAAAACAATGACACTGTTTTTTCAATTCAAAATAACTCACTTAAATATTTTAGCTTAATTAAAAAAAAATATGCAGGTTCAAGGTGTTATTTTTTATTGAAAAACCAATTAGTAGAGGTGTTTAATGACTTTTACTCTAGTAGTTTTTCAAATACAACTGTTAACCCTAAACCTGATGAGGCTTATTTTCAAATGAATGAAAATGAGATCTGGGGACTAGGTAAAAAAGGAGGTATTAGGGTCATGTCTATAGTAAATGACACTCTTAAAGTAACTAACAGTTTTTTTAATGACCTTTTTATCTCAACGATTAGCAAAAGAGGGAAAAACACTTATTTGGGAACCTTTGGCAAAGGAGTTTTAGTTATACCTAATCATCATCTATCCTCAAACATTATTGAAAAAACAAAAGATCGAATAAATGATATTGCTGTAGATAATGATAACAATGTGTTTTTTGCTAAGGTAAAAAAAGGTATTTACCACTATAAAAATGGTGTAAAACCTATTGATGAAAATTCTAAAAACAATTATGCAAGTGTTTTTATTCTTAAAGATGTTGCCAATGTAGGCATAAGTAAACAGTTTCCTCACCTGTACTACGAAGCCTCTTTTTTAGTTGATAATTGCTCAGATGTTCGGTACATAAAAGATATTTGCTCTCTAAATAATTCAACCCTCTTGTTTGCAACAAATAGTGGGGTAGTCTTAAAGTCAAGTAATGAAAAACAGGACACTTCGAACTGGAGTCGATATTCAAATTGTTCATTACATTACTTTTTTAATAAGACAATTAATGATCGCTGTATTTCGATAGCCGCTGACCCTATAAATAATAACTTTTATGTAGCAACAGCCTCATCAGTTTTTCAATTAAATAATAAAAACAAAACCGAACTACTACACTTAGATAAACGTTTTTCCTGTAATAGGTTAATTTTTCATCAAAATAAACTCTGGTGTGCAACTAAAAACAATGGCATCCTTGTGTTTGAACACGGTAAACTAACTCAACAGTTAAACAAAGGAAATGGAATAATTAGTAACTCAATCACTGAAATAAGAATCAAGGATAATATTCTTTATTTAACAGACGAAAAACAAATTCAATCCCTTAATTTAATTACTAATGATAGCAAAGTTTTTGGAGCTGAAGATGGATTTTCAGGAGTCATAAATGATATTGAGTTAAGTCATAATAAACTGTGGGTTTTAAGCGACAAAACACACGTAAAGTCAATACAAGTTAACAAATTAAAAATATCAAAAGATACACTTTTTCTTTACCTAGACTCTATTACTGTCTCTGAAGTAAAAATAGATAACACTAAAACCCAAAAATTTAACTACAAACAAAATCACTTCATATTTTATGAAACCGTTAGAAATATAAAATACAAGGATCATGCAGTCGTTAAATATAGAATAAAAGGATTAGAAAATAAATGGAACTCCACAGAAGTTAATAATGGGAGAATAGAATATAAATCCTTGCCACCTGGAGAATATACTTTCGAGTCTTTTGCTGTAGCTACCAATAAAAAAAGTAAGTTGCAGTCATTTTCTTTTTCTATTCTTCATCCTTACTGGAGTCAATGGTGGTTTTATTTAATAATTCTGCTTATAGTATTAATAACCGCATTTATTCTCTTTAAAATTAGAATTGAGAGCATAAAAAAGAAAAATAAAGACCTGATAGTAAAAAAAACCTTAGAAACAAACCTAATAGATTCTGAGCTTAAAGCCTTAAGATCTCAAATGAACCCTCATTTTATTTTTAACGCCCTTAATTCTATACAAGACTTAATTTTAAAAGAAGAAACAGATGCTTCCTATGACTATATTGTCTTATTTTCTGAATTAGTTAGAAATACTTTAAACTATTCTAATAAAGATTTTATTCCTATCGAGTCTGAGTTAGAGTTTATAGCCGTTTATTTAAAGCTAGAAAAACTAAGGTTCGAAGAGGACTTCAACTTTAAAGTAAACTATAAAGGGACTAAAAACATTTTAGTCCCTTCATTAATTGTTCAACCGTTTATTGAAAACGCCCTAAAACACGGTTTATTACATCAATTTGGAGAAAAAAAATTAATCATTGATTTTGAATTATCTGACCTACTCATTTGTACTATTATAGATAATGGAATCGGCAGAGTTGAATCGCAAAAAATACAAGAAAGACAAGGGAATATTCATGAGTCCTTTGCCATTGAAGCAATAGGAAAAAGATTAGAAATTCTTCGTTCTCAGCATGGTGAAAGTATTGGTTTTGAAGTGATAGACTTATATAAAGAAGGCAAACCAACAGGAACTAAAATAAAGTTAGTAATTCCTTTTAAAAACAAATACTAGGCCTAAAGTTTTCTCCTTTATGAACCCATATTGCTGTTCATAAACTTATTTGTTATTTTAATATAATCATACATTATCATTGTGTTATAACCTATATAACATGAAAAAAACAATAATTTTAATTTCTACTATTTTACCTTTTATAATCTTAGGTCAAGATAAAGCTTTTGAATCTTTATCAGCAGGAAGTACTTCAACAGATCAATACATAAAAATACCAACCCCTTCTGGAAGTGACTTGCGTTTAAGTAACCCGTTTACCTTTGAAATGTGGGTTTATATTCCAACTAACACTTCTACACAAGTAAGTTTACTAGAAACAGAATATAATATTTATGGAAGTACCTTCTTACGTGTTGCTTCAGATAAAAGAGTTGTTTTATGGCCAAACGGGACTAACGGAACTAACCCAGGTTACAATTCTTTTCCTTCAATATCTAATCTTACTTATGGAGTTTGGAATCACATAGCAGTAAGCTATACTGACGTTACAGGAACCGTTTCAATTTACATTAATGGTGTTTTGGACAAACAAGGAGACTTTACTAACCCAATAATTATTAATAATCAAACTTCAAATTTTTATTTAGGTGCTAACGGCGACTCTAAAACGGTACAGGAAAATGTAAAATATGATGAAGTTAGAATCTGGGATGGAGTAAGAACAGCTTCACAAATTTCTTCAAATATGAACTCTTGTTTAACAGGACAAGAAACTAACTTAATAGCTTACTATGACTTTGAAAATGTCTCCGACACTATCATTACCGATAAATCAAACAATAACTTTGAGGGAGCAATAGTAAACAGTGGAACGAACAATAACATCGTTTCGAGCACTATAGATTGTAATGCTGTTATTACTGACCTTAAAGCCTTTCCGGGTCTAAACTTGAAAACGTATCCCAATCCAGTTAAAAACAATTTATTTGTTGAATTAGAAGAGGGTAAAATCACTGAAATAAACATCCTTAGCCTTTCTGGAAAAGTGATACAATCAATAGCTAGTAACAAAACAAAAAGCATTGATGTTTCAAGCTTACAGCAAGGAGTTTACATTCTTAAAGTAGTCACAGATAAAGGTGTTTCTACACAACATTTTATAAAACAGTAATTAATAATAAAAAAAATGAAAAAACTAATAGTAGGAATAGCACTTTTTGTTACAACAACAACAAATGCTCAAAATAGCTTGTTTGAAAACATTTCAACAACAGATCAATATACAGAATACTATTCTGTACAAGACGAGAATAAAGATGGGAAATACGTTATAAAAGACCTAAGGTTTGTAGTTAAATTTCAGAAAGAATATTTACCTACAGGAGAAGGTTACAAGATACGTGCTGTAGTTGACGAGGGTAAAGACAAAGATTTTTTAGCATGGTCAATGAGCGCTGCAGAAGAAGGCGTAGTTTGCACTGGGCATCCTTATGAAAGTATGTTAACTGAAGATAAAGAAAGTTTTGTAGCTATAGGAGATTATGTTTTTGTTCTTTATCAACTTCAAGTAGATGGAGCTCCTTTTCATGCTGTTTCTAAGGTTTTTATTAAAAAAGGAGCTACTGCTCCAGCTGCCGAAGATGGAGAAAAGAAAAAAATGACGTTAAAAGAAAGAATGATTGCTTTAAACGAACTAAAAAATGGTGGAGCAAGTTATGGTCCTGAGCATAAAGCCTTACAAAGCCAGAATTTAGATAAAATGATTGCCGATTACCTAGCTGCAATGAAAGTAAAACAAGACGCTAGAACAGCAGAACAACTAAAAAGTGAAGAAAACATTAAAGCAGCTAAGGTTAACAAAGCTAAAGCAAAAGATAATGAATGGGCGGAAGCTAAAAGATATAATGATTCGGTAAAGGC
>JAGXIB010000205.1 GCA_024635865.1 Flavobacteriales bacterium | reverse complement strand
TTTTAGCAGAAAAACAAGACTTTTGCACAAATATTTTTTTTATGGTTTTACCTATAATTGCCTACGGAACTCCTGTTTTAAGGGAAGAATGTGAAGAATTTGAAGAAGGAACAGACTTAAGTGAACTTATCTCAAATATGTTTGAGACCATGTATAAAGCTTCTGGAGTAGGATTAGCTGCTCCTCAAATTGGACATTCAAAAAGAATTTTTATTGTTGATGCATCTCCTTTTGGTGAGGAAGAGCCTGAAAATGAAATTGAAGCAAAAAACTTTGAAATTCTTAAAGACTTTAAAAAAGTATTTATTAATCCAATCATTGAACAAGAAACTGGGGAAAAGTGGGATTTCACTGAAGGTTGTCTTAGTATACCTGGGATAAGAGAGAAAGTAAATAGACACAGCATCATCACAATTTCATACTTTGATGAAAACTGGAACTTTAAAGAAGAAAAATACACAGGGGTTGCAGCACGAATTATTCAGCACGAGTATGACCATATAGAAGGCATACTTTTTACTGATTACTTAACTCCTTTGAAAAAAAGATTAATGAAAAGAAAGTTAAGTGATATTTCTAAAGGAAATATTTCTGTAAATTATAGAATGAAATTCTCTCTTAAATAACTTTTTTTTTTATCTTTAGAATTGTTAATAACAACATACTCTCATATTATTAAACATAAAACATTATGAAACATTTATATATACTTCTTTCTTTAACCATTTTACTGGGAAGTTGTGGAGAATCTGATGACAAAAAAACTGAGTCAACAGAAAACAATAAAGAAAACACCTCCACAAATGAGAGTAAAAACCCAGCATTAGAGTTAGATGATTTAACAATACTCCAAGAGTTAGATGATCAATTAGTTAAAAATGATTTAACAATTGATATAAATGTTGCAAAAGAACTATATACTAGAGCAGTAGACTTTAGTAAAGACTATCCTGAAAGCGAAAATTTAGAAATTGTTTTAAGTTACGCTGCAAAAGGAGCTGAAGGTATAGAGAACTTCAAAGAAGCTGTTGAAATATTACACAAATTAGCTTATGACATTCCAGAATCTAACAAAACGGTCATTTACATGTACAATAAGGGTAAAATTTTGGAAGAAAAAATTAAAGATAAAGAAGCTGCAAAAGCCGCTTATAAAGAACTTATTAAAAGATTTCCAAGAAATCCTATTTCTAAAAACATGAAATCTTATTTAAGTAATGGCTTGATAGACATGTCCAAAGAGGAAAAAATTAAATACTTACAAGAACAAAATCAAGATTAACTAATTGTTTAATCTTTCGATTAAATGAAAATCTTCTTATTTCTACTGGTCTTTACAATGAGTATAGGATGTGCTACTAATAGCTCTTCCATTCATTTAAAGAGCAAAGAAAAAGTAGCCTATTTAGATTTGATTGAGCTAGAAGAGCAGTTGGTTGCGAAAGACTTAACGCTAGATACAATTGTAGCTGTTCAACTTTATGACAATTCTCTACTTTTTTTAAAAAGATTCCCAAAGAGCATAAATAAAGAGACGGTGTTAGTACTGGCCTCTAAAAGTAGTGATGGTTTAAACATGAATCAGGAAAACATCGCTTTAATTAATGAGTTATTAGCTTCATTTCCTAATTCTCAACACGCCCCTAACTACTTATATAATAAAGGGAAGATATATGAAGAGAAGTTAAACGATCTTACTAAAGCTAAAGTCGTCTATTCAGCTCTAATTGAGAAACACCCTGAGAGTCAATTAGCCAAAAGCATGATTCTATATCTAGCTTTTTTAGAGAAGTCATCTAAAGAAAAATCTGAGTACCTAAATCATTAACATGAAAACAACTTTAGCGTTATTTATCACACCTATCCTACTACTTAATTGTACCACCGAAACAAAAAACAAGACATTGAAAGATTCAACTGAAATTATAGAAAAACAACTACAAGCACCAGATTGTAAAAAAATCCCTAAAGAGTTAACTGCTCACAATGACATTAGAATAGATAACTACTACTGGCTAAATGATAGAGAGAATCCAGAGGTAATTGACTACCTCAACAAAGAGAATGAATATACGGAAGCTCAATTAGCAAGTACTAAGTCATTGCAAGATGAAGTATATAAAGAGATAAAAGGAAGAATAAAAGAAGAGGATCAGTCTGTACCCTATTTATACAATGGCTACTATTATATTTCCCGCTTTGAAAAAGGTCAAGAGTACGTCATTAAAAGTCGTAAAAAAGGCAGCTTAGATTCACCCGAAGAAATACTACTCGACTGCAATAAACTTGCAAAAGGGAAGAGCTATTTTCAATTAGGAGACAATGAAATAAGTACAAACAATGAACTGATCGCATATTCTACAGACACCGTTTCTAGAAGAAAGTATAATATCTATTTTAAAAACATAAAAACTGGAAAGGTCTACGAAGAAACAATTCCAAATACAACTGGAGAAATAACTTGGGCTAACGACAATAAAACCGTTTTTTACGCTAAACAAGATGAAGAAACATTACGCTCTTATCGTATTATGAAACATACTCTTGGAACTTCTGTTGATCAAGACATAATTGTCTATGAAGAAAAAGATGAAGAGTATGACACTTATGTTTTTAAAACTAAATCTGAGAAATATATCGTTATTGGTTCTTCTAGCACCTTAACAGATGAATACCAATTGTTGAATGCTGATACTCCTAATGAAAAATTCAAGCTATTTGCTCCAAGAACAAAAGGATTAGAATATGAAATCGACCATAAAGGAAACGAGTTCTACCTTAAAACAAATAAAGAGGCTACCAACTTTAAAATAATGATTTGTAATGAGGGAAATACGGCTATCGATGCTTGGAAAGACTTCATCCCATATAATGACTCTATACTAACTGAAGATCTTGATGTCTTTGATCATTTCCTAGTGATAAGCGAACGTAAAGACGGGCTAGTTCAATTTAGAGTCTTAAATCTAGATTCTAAGGACTCTTACTATATTCCTTTTAATGACCCTGCTTATCTTTGTCACACCTCAACTAATATAGAAATTGACACTAAAAAATTACGTTATATTTATAGTTCTATGACAACTCCAAAGTCTGTTTATGAGTTTGACATGGAAACAAAAAAACAAACGCTATTAAAACAAAGTGAAATTGTAGGGGGGCACAATCCAAATAATTACGTTTCTAAAAGATTGTACGCAACTGTTAGAGACGGTGCAAAAGTTCCAATTTCTTTAGTCTACAAAAAAACAACAGAACTTAACAAAAATACGCCACTATTACAATATGCTTATGGATCTTATGGTCATATAGTAGACCCTGGATTTAGTTCTAGCCGTTTAAGTTTATTGGACAGAGGTTTTGTATTTGCTATAGCTCACATTAGAGGAAGTGAAACATTAGGAAGAGAATGGTATGAAGATGGGAAATTCTTAAATAAGAAAAATACGTTTTATGATTTTATTGATTGTTCAAATTTTTTAATTAAAGAAGGATATACTTCTCCAGATAACTTGTTTGCAGAAGGAGGAAGTGCTGGAGGCTTATTAATGGGAGCTATTGTTAATTATAATCCAGAATTATACAAAGGAGTTATTGCAGCCGTTCCTTTTGTAGATGTGGTAACCACAATGCTAGATGCTTCTCTACCTTTAACAACTGGAGAGTACGAAGAGTGGGGAAATCCAAATGACAAAGAGTATTACGATTACATGAAGTCTTATTCGCCCTATGACAATGTGAAGGCACAAGATTATCCTAATATTTTAGTCACTACGGGGCTACATGATTCTCAAGTTCAATATTGGGAACCTGCAAAATGGGTTGCTAAATTAAGAGACTTAAAAACCGATGATAACTTATTACTTTTAAAGACAAATATGGAAGCTGGTCATGGAGGAGCAAGCGGAAGGTTTGAATACATAAAAGAAATTGCCTTAGAATATGCTTTCTTAATTAGTCTAACGGAAAAGAAAAATAATTAAAATGAATTTTGAATTTCAGGGTAACCTTTATAAAGTAAATCGATTTCCAACAAATAATAACAACTCGTTACTGCCCTGGAATACTGGAGATGTATTAGCTTTAAGTTATTTATCTCCGCTTTTAAATAAAGATTCTAAAATTGCTATAGCAAATGATGACTATGGCTTTTTAGGGGTAAACCTTAATCTATATCGTCCAATAAATATTCTAAATAATAAGTCTCAGGAGTATGCTTTAGAACACAATTGGAAGGTTAACAATCTTAATGACAGTAGCCGTAAAATTAACTACTGTTTAGAAAGCATTAGTTATAAAATAAACTTTGGAATATTAAGGATCCCTAAATCCATCGATTTATTTGAATTGTACTTAAAACAACTACATGAGTCTTTAGAAGAAGGCGGGACGATCATTTGTCCGTTTATGACAAAATATTTCACTCCTCAACTGATTAAGGTTGCTGAAAAATATTTTGATCATGTAATTCAATCTAGAGCAGAAAAAAAAGCAAGATTAATTATCTTATCGCAGAAAAAAGAAGTTCTTTCAGACCTACTTATACGCTCTATTAATTATAACAATCAAGAGATAAGACAATACTTTGGAGTATTCTCTGCCGACCATATTGATTATGCAACACAATACTTAATTGAAAGAATAGATATAAAATTTAATGAAAAAAAGATCTTAGATTTGGCTTCTGGAAATGGAATTTTAGCAAAAGTAGCACAAGACCTATCTCCTGAATCTGATGTTTACTTACTAGATGACTCTTATTTAGCAATTGAATCTTCTAAACTAAATATTAACAAAGAAAAAGCCACTTTTATTCATGACAATACTCTTAATCAACTAGAGGATAACCTCTTTGACTTGGTAATTTCTAATCCACCTTTCCACTTTGAGTATGAAATTAACATTAGTGTTCCACTAGGTATGTTTACTCAAGTCGAACGCTGTTTAAAACCAAACGGACGTTTTATTCTAGTTGCTAATACACATTTACAATACAAGGTGCATTTAGAAAATAAGTTTTCAAGGGTGAAAATCATTGACGAGAATAAGAAGTATAGAGTTTATGAATGTTATAAATAAAGCAAAGTAAAAAAGTTAAATAAAAAGAGAATGACTATTGTCATAGCACTAAATATTTTACGGTGATTTAAAAGGGATAAAAAAAAGTATAAGTCTTTAATAACCTTGTAAGGAATTAAGTCTGTTGGTGACAAATATTACAAAGCAATAAAAAACTAAATAGTAATTTAATAATATTAAAAATATTATTAAATAAAATAATTTATGGAGTATTTAGATTTATTCATCAATTCTTTTAGTAGTTATGGGAACTACATCTGGAATGAAATTACGTTTCAAGTTACGCCATGGTATGTCAACTACTTTTGGCTACTTACAATTTTATCACTTTTAGTTTGGGGGCTAGAAATTCTATTTCCATGGAGAAAAAACCAAAGTATCTTTCGAAAAGATTTTTGGTTAGATACTTTTTACATGTATTTTAATTTTTACATTTTTAAGCTGATTATTTTTGTGGCTTTTTCTAATGTTGTGGCTTCATTATTCGAAGGACTACTTCCAAATGGAGCCGATAGCTTAGTTATTTACGATACGAAACAATTGCCTTACGTAGTTCAATTGATTGTTTTCTTTGTTTCCCTAGATTTTATTCAGTGGATTACGCATAGAATGCTTCACCGCTTTGGATTTTTATGGGATTTTCACAAAGTACATCATTCAGTTGAAGAAATGGGGTACGCAGCGCACTTAAGGTTCCATTGGATGGAAAACGTAGTTTACACTCCAATTAAATACATTATAATGGTATTTATCGGAAACTTTAACCCTCAAGATGCCTTTATCGTTTATTATGCTTCCGTAGCAATTGGACATTTAAATCATGCCAATATTAACCTAACTTACGGCCCATTAAAGTACATCTTTAATAATCCAGCAATGCATATTTGGCATCATGCTAAGGAAATACCGAGCAATTACCCTAATGGGGTTAACTTTGGGATAAGCTTAAGCATATGGGATTACCTCTTTAAAACAGCCTATATCCCCAGAAATGGTAGAGATATTCAATTAGGGTTCAATAATTTAAAAAAATTTCCGACTACTTTTTGGAAACAATTAGTTTACCCAATTAATAAAAAAGATTAAGTTTAATCTAAAGAAAAAAAATGAATTCAATAATTAGAAAAATACTTCAAAATATATCCACTAGGATCATATTTATTATTTATTTATTAATTATACTTACCACTGTTTTTTTCTTGTCTTATGGCTATTATAATAACTTAGAGCTACAAGAGCAAAGGCAATTTGATAAATTAAGAGCTATTGTTGTTTCAATTGGGAATAACATTAATGGAGATGAACATCAGCAACTAACGGACAATTTTTCTATTAAAGACGAGGTTCAAAATGTGGATCAGAGTCTTTTATACAACAAAATATACAAAATACTTAATCAAGCTGAAGTACAAAATAAACTTAACAGCCCCCTTTACACTCTTTTGTTTGACTCTACTAGTCAACAGTTTAAATATATTGTACGATCAGACTCCAACGTTTATTACAGACATTCATACATTAACTCTCCAGACATTCTTTTAAAAAATATGGAGTCTGGAGGGACAATCCCTATGTATAGGTCAGAAAATGGAACTTGGTTATCAGCATTTCATCCGATAAGAAATTCTAAAGGAAAGGTAATTGCCATTTTAGAAGCTGATATTTCTTTTGATGAGTTTTCGTCTATTGTAAAAAAACAGTTTTTCAATCAAGCAATGATTTCAATTATTGTAATTATACTTTTAGCACTTATATTCATTCCGTTTACACGTCAAATATTAGACAAAGACTACGAACAGAAATTATTATTCAGAAAGCAAAGCAGAATTATTTCGGAGAAAAATAAGGATATGATGGACTCTATAAATTATGCACTAAAAATTCAAAAGTCGATTCTTCCTTCCTTAGCAAATTTAAAAAAACACTTTCAAGATTACTTTATACTTTTTCAACCCAAAGATATAGTTAGCGGAGATTTTTATTGGTCTTACGAAGACGAGGATTATATCTATTTAGCTGTAGCCGATTCTACGGGGCACGGTGTTCCAGGCTCTATGGTTAGCATAGTATGTTCTAACGCTTTAAACAGAGCTGTTATCCAGCTCAACCTAACAAATACTGCTGAAATTTTAAACCAAGTTAAAAAATTTGTAATTCACTCATTTCAAGATGGGATGAGCGATGGAATGGACCTCTGTTTTTGTAGGATTAATAAAAACACAAAAGAACTTCAGTTTTCTGGTGCAAACAACTCTCTTTACCTTTATTCTCAGAATAAGTTAACTGTTTTAAAAGCTTCGAGACAACCAATTGGGCGCTATATAAAGAAAGAGCCTTTCATTAGTAAGAATTTACAATTAAAAAAAGGAGATGTGATCTACTTATTCACCGATGGCTATTACGATCAGTTTGGGGGAGAGAATAATAAAAAAATGAAAATTAAAGCCTTAAAATCTCTTTTACTAAATAATCATCAAGAGTCTATGTCAAAACAAAAAGATGTATTTGAGAACTACCTTAACGACTGGAAAGGAAACAATGAACAACTAGATGATATAACAATTTTAGGAGTTAAAATATAAGTAGACATGTTTAAAGATATAACCCAAGGTATTAAGTCTTATGCCGAAGCAATTGGATTAATTAACAAACTCAACCTTTGGAAATACTTTTTTGTTCCTGCCATTATTGGCTTAGTTATAGGTGTTGTTATTCTATTCTTAGCTTATACTGCTTCCGAAAATATAGGAGATAAAATTGCTAGTGTTTGGGCCTGGGAATGGGGAAAAGAGGTTGTTACTACAATCAGTCACTTCATTGGAGGGTTATTAGTCATTATTATTGGAATCACACTTTACAAACACATAGTAATGGCATTATCAGCTCCTTTCATGGGGCCTGTTTCTGAAAAAATAGAAGTACACCTAACTGGCAAATCAATTAATTTAACGGATACCCCCTCAGAGTTTCTAGTGTTATTAATCCGTGGACTTAAAATAAACATTAGAAATCTATTTTTTGAATTATTATTTACGCTTCCTTTAATGTTATTGAGTTTAATTCCAGTTCTAAACTTATTTTCAACTGTTCTTATTTTTTATATTCAATCTTACTATGCAGGTTTTGGAAACATGGACTATACTTTAGAACGGTATTTTGGATATGATGAAAGTATTCAGTTCGTTAAAAGACATAAAGGAGCTGCAGTTGGAAATGGAGTTCTATTCTCAGTTATGCTTTTTATTCCTGTTATTGGAATCATGCTAACATTGCCTATCTCGACTGTAGCTTCGACCATAGAGACATTAAAGAAGTTAGAACAAGAAGAAAAAGTTCAGCTATTACCAACAAATTAATGTCCCTTTTTCTGTTGTTAGTATTATACTAATATGAAAACGCTAATTTTATTTTTTACAATACTAATATTTAGTGATTGTGTTCAGCCTCAGGATGAGGAAGTTCAAGTATCTTTAAAAGAAGAACCTATTAAAACTAACCACAAACCTGAATCAAGACTCATTGAAGAAGAAGTTAAAATAGTTAAGGACAGAACCGACATCTTAAAAAGATTAAGGGATAAGATCAAAAATGAAAGTCCTCTCCTTGTTCATATTTTTGTGCCATTATGCGACAATGAAAATCAAGGAATTGTTCCAACGACTGAAAGCTTAGGTAATGGAATGAGCCTCAAAAGCAATTTATACTGGGCAACAAGTAAAGGTGTAAAAAGATTTTATAAAGAATCTCCTGATTGGAAAATAATTGGAAATAAATTTAACATTGATAGTAATGTACTTGAACGAGTTGTTTTTAAGAAGAACTATAACAACAATGCTATTGTATATTTAATAGCTGATGCTTACAGAGGAGATCGAATGAATAGTTGTTTGGCCGATTACTTTAACGCTCTCTCTGGAAACAGATTAGATTCTATTACCTTGGAAGGAGAAAAATATGAAGTAGCAGCTCATTCTGATTTACTTATTTTTAATGGACATAATGGTCTAATGGACGATCATCCTGATATTTTACCACCTAAAACACATGTTTCTAAAGATGCTGTATCAATTTCATGTATTTCAGCAAAGTACTTTAAAGGCTATTATGAGTATACAAATTCTTTCCCTTTAGTAAATACCAATCACTTACTTTATCCTGGAGCTTTTATTTCAGAAGGAATAATAAATAAATGGGCAGAACTAGGCTCTGCCCAAGAGTGTAAAATTGCTGCAGGTAATAGTTATTATAAATATAAACCAAAGTCTGGTTCGAATGGTTCTCAAAACCTATTCAATTATGGGTATAACTTTTAGTTTAGTTGATTAATTTTCCCAACTCCATTAATTTCTTTATTTATTATTTTAGGGTTTCCGAAATAATCAAATTTACTTGCTCCGTTTAATTCAATGTCTAGCTCCCCAGTAACATGTGCAGTAACTTTAGAGGCTCCAGCACTTTTAAAAGTCAATTTATTAAAAATCAAATGTTTTCCATCAAATTTTGAAGCTCCCTTACTGTCAATGTTTCCATTCTCTACATTACCTGTTAAAGCAATTTTAGAAGCTCCAGCAATATTTACATCTAATTCTTTTACATTTATTTCTCCTGTAAACTTCGATGCTCCAGCAACATTAATTTCTAAACGGTCTGAATGAAGAGAAGACAATGTTACTTTTGAGGCTCCTTTTGTTTGTATAGAATTGATAGTAGGCATATAAACTATAGCATCACAATCTACATTGAAGTAATTTTTATTTCCTTCTAAGAATAAATTTAAAGTATTTCCTTCTTTTGAAACCTTTAAGTATTGTTCAATATTCTCATTACATTTAACAATTACACGAAATTCTTCAGATTCAAGAATTTGAACATTAAAAGTGTTTTTTACCGAAATTTTTTCAAAATCAGCAAAGTCAAACTCACGTACGACCAATTTTCCAGAACCTTCTATTGATTCAAAACTACAACTTGATAAAAGGACTACTAATGCAATTATCAAGAACTTAAAACTGTTTTTCATCTTTTACTTTATTTATTGTTTTAATTGAACACTTTTACTATTGTCTTTATAAACACGATCTATTAATAGCATTCTAGGGTCAATTGCTGTTCGAACAGGTTTATCATCTATTACAAAAGTAAATGTCATTTTAGGTGCATTAATCAACACTCTTTTTTGAAAGACTAAAGAATCTTCTTCATGATCTGCAAAAACTCCTAAATCTATCCAATCGTTCATTTCTACTTTAGTTTCTACTCCTAAACTATCTGCTTTTATTTTGGCAGACTCTATATTGATTTCTACTTCAAATTGTCCGTTAGCCAATTCTTTGTAACTCGTTTCTTTTACTCTATTGTCATAAAGTGTTATGTCTTTAAACCAATCTGTTATTAGGTATTTTAAAGAATCAGGAACTTGAGGTTCTAAATGTTTTAAGAAATCTAAAGATGTTGGATAGGGAGGAGCTTGATACTTATACTCTTCTAAGAAGTTACGCATAGCTGTATTTACTTTATCTTCTCCTATGTAATCTTGTAACGCATACAGAATTACTGAACCTTTTCCATAATGAATATACTGCTGATTCTCTACTTTATACAGAGGTAATTCTTTCAATCGCTCTCCACTTCTTCCTCTTAAGTATTTATCATGATCATATTTTAAAAACTGACGCATCTTCATAGGATTATCAGTCATTGTCTTCATTGTCATTAACGAAGAGTATTCTGCAAAGCTTTCACTCATCATAGTTCCTCCTTGCATATCCGCACCAACAACTTGATGTGCCCACCACTGGTGAGCCATTTCATGAGAAATTACAGCATCTATAACATTGTTATCATCTTCTGACTCTAAATTCATTACAAAACCAAAAGACTCAGAGTAAGGCATTGTACCTGGGAAAGCTTGTGCAAAGTTCGCATATCTTGGGAATTCAATTATTCTACACTGCTTGTGGTAATAAGGTCCAAAATTAGTGATGTAATAATCTAAAGAACGTTCTACTGCATCTAACATCATATTTACATTAACTCCGTGTTTCTTATCAAAATAGACTTCAATATCTATCCCTCTAAAATTTCGTTTAGCCACCTCAAATCTAGCTGAGATAAAAGAATAAAAATTTTGTGAAGCATGATCTACTTTATAATGATAATAATTACGTCCATTTTCTTTCCATTCTTTAATTAAAGAACCAGGAGCAATTGCCATTTGATTATTAGAAGTAGAAATAACAGTCTCTACATCTATATAATCTGAAACCCCATTCGTTAAGTAATTAGACATACAAGTACCTGAACATGTCTTCTCTAAATCAGGAACTCTTTTCTTAGGAGCTAAGCCATACTTCTTTCTCGTATTCTTATCTGAAAGCTCCATACCTGCAGCATAACCAAGCCCAGGTAAAATTTCAAAATTATTGACAAAAGTTCCATTATTTATTATGGTTCTTGCACCAACAGTATTTCCAAAACCTTTGGTTGTATATTTATTATTAACCTCAATATCTAATGTTTGATGAGGCTGTAACCCCTTCTTTAATTTATAAATTATATATCCATATTCTTCATCATGATAAACTAATTCAGAATTAGGGATATTAAATTCGGTATCCCACTTATCACTTAAGTTAAAGTGTAAAGAGTCAATTACATGATGAGATTCGTTCTCTAGTTTAATTAACGCTTTCACATCCATTGCTCTTTCTTCTGGAAATATATCTACAAAGTACTTTACTTTTGTGATTTTTGGTAAAGTTACCTTTTCATATTTCTTATACTTTTTCTCATAATTAGCCAATATTAACTCTTGTTGATCTCCTGTTTTATAAGAATTAAGTATTTGAGTATTATAAAAAACAAACGCAGCAACCGTTATCCATAAACCAAAAGTAACCATCATTGAGATAAAGTATTTTTTAGGCACTTCTTTTCTAGCTTTAGTAATTCTAGACTTTAAAGAACTTACAATTCCTCTATTCCATAACATCCCTGCTATAAACAAACAAACTAATGCAAACAGTATCCAATAAGCATTAAACCATAATGCACCTTTTATCCCAGGTCCAAAACCATTCATATCTGAATACATTAAAGAAGGTCGCCCACCAATAAATAGCATATTACTTTCTATGTCAAAAGCACTAAGAATCATGCTTGATACATATAGTAATAGTATCGACACAAAATAAGCCATATACTTATTGTTTAGTAACACTTGTACCAAAATCATTACTCCAGTATAAGTAATATACATTGGAAGATACTTTAATAAATAAGCTTTAAAATAGATGTCTAATTCAACATTTGTATAACCACTGAGCAACTGGTAAACAACTGCTAAAACGACAAACAAAAAGTAAAATAAAGAGACAATACTGATTAATGAAATTGCTTTAGCAAAAAGTGAAATAAATGAAACGTGTGGTGTTGCGTCTATCACTTCGTTAATCTTACTTTCTCTGTCTCTCCATATTAATTCCCCACTGAAGAAAACCAGCATGATCATAATAAACAAAGATGAAGCTGCGTTTATTGCATCAACCATTTTATAAGTAAGAGGATAAGACTTTAACCCCATGTATTCGAAACCTCCAAATAGTTGAGTGACAAAAATTAACAAAGCAAAAATTAAGAATATTTTAAATGTTACACTTTTTGTAATACTTAAAAAGTTAATTGAAAAGAAACTTTTAAATTGACTCCAAACACCAACAGCAGAATATATTGTGGTTGTTTGTGGTTTTAATAATACGATCGCCTCAACAATAGACTCCTTATCTTTCGATACCTTTTTCTTCTCTTTCTTATTTTTATTTAAAAAAGAAAAATTAAAATAAGAGAATAATAATACTACAGACCCTACTCCTATCCATAATAATCGATTCAATAGTAAAAGCCCCCCAAAACTAGGGTTAAGCGTATTCATTTCTGTAGAAGTATAATATTTAGAAACATTAGAATAGGTACGTATTCCGAAGGAATCAACTAAAGCTCCAAGAGTTTCATTATCTATATCTGACAATAAACTACCTGAAACGGTATAACCTATAACAATAATCATAGCACCAACAAAAGAAATAACTGCACTTTTCCATTTTATCGCTAATGCAAAAATAATTGCCCCAGCAAAAAACATATTTGGAAGAATAAACAGAAAATAATTAGATATTACTGTCATTATACTCATTTCTCCAAATCGATCAGCATCTATCCACCCAACTGCAGGAGCTACGATACTACCTAAATAAACGCCTATAAAAACGCCCAATAAAGGGACAGTTGATGCAACGAGCGCACCTAAGAACCGACCAAAATAAAAGCCAGGTTTACTTAATGGTGTTGAATATAAAATTTCATTAAACCCATTGCTATAATCTTTTAATGCTGCATTATTAAAAAAAGCAGCTCCCATCAACAAACCAAAAATGGACATTACCGTAGTAAACATGGTAATTGTATGTGGAGAATTTCGAAGCACATTTCCTACTGCTCCACCAATCTGGACATTATCACTTGAAGTAGCTCCAAAAACTAACAATGAAATTATACCTAAGAAAATATAAATCATAGGTTGTCTAAACCGATAATTTAGCTCTGATAAAAAGAATGTTTTAAACATATTAAACTAATTTATGTGAAGTGTTAATTTTAGAAAAGAATACGTCTTCTAAGTCAGGTTTTACCATTTCAAAACCGTCTCCTAATTTTTCATCACTATACACATGAATTACAGGCTTACCTCCTACCATTTTATTAGAGATGACAGAGAAGTTATCTGCGTATTCATTGAGTTCTTTTCGCTCAACCATTTTTTGGAACACTTTTCCTTCTAATTCTTCAATAGCATTATTGGGAGTACCTTGATATAATATTTTCCCCTCATTCATTACTGCCATTTTAGTACATAGCTCTTTTACATCCTCAACAATATGAGTTGATAAAATCACAACTACTTCTTCTCCTACATCTGCAAGTAAATTATAAAAACGATTACGTTCTCCAGGATCTAACCCAGCCGTTGGCTCATCAACGATTATTAATTTTGGATTACCAATAAGCGCTTGTGCAATTCCTACACGTTGTTTCATTCCTCCAGAAAAGCCTTTTACACTCTTATTCCTTTTTTCGTATAAATTAACTTTATTCAATAAATAATTAACTTCTTCTTTTCGTTCTGATGCTTTTGTTATTCCTTTTAAAACCGCCATATGATTTAACAATTGCTCAGCAGTAATTCTTGGGTAAACTCCAAATTCTTGAGGTAAATAGCCTAAGACTTTTCTTAACTCAGTAGGGGTTTTAAAAATATCTATTTCGTTTAACATCGCTGATCCACTATCAGCTTCTTGCAAAGCAGACAATGTTCGCATAAACGACGACTTCCCTGCTCCATTTGGACCTAAAAGTCCAAACAACCCATTCTCTAGCTCTAAGCTTACATCATCTAATGCTTTTACTCCATTAGGGTATGTTTTTGATACGTTTTTAATTATTAGTTTATTCATCGTTTACTTTTTTTAATAATTGACAGTTTAATTAAGAATAAGTTTCATCTTAAATATTATAATACATAAAATATAAAAGGGTACAGTTTATTATAGATTAATTTAATTTTAAATATATTCTAGTAAATTCAACACTGACTCTTCTAATACATAAACGGACAGAATATAAGATAAATGGTTTTATTCTTCAATATTAATCATTCTTCCTTCCTTATTCATCCAAGTTGTATTATTCAAATCATGATTGCCTCTTACAGCGCTTATTAACTTTTCAATATCCGAACTAAAATTCAACTTCATTCCTTCTGGAATTTTAATTATGATTTTTACATTTTGACCTCTAAACTTAGTTGATTCTAGAATTGAAAAACTATTCGATAATTCTATTTCATTCTTTAAAGCACTGTAATCATATGTAATTCCTTCTGCTGACTTTATTGCTTCGCTTTCTTTTCTTCCTCTAGCTCGTTTTATGACCTCTATACTCACTGAATCTACTTCTGAAGGTTCTACAACTAGCCTAGGGAAAGCAAAATAAGTTACTGAATCAGTTAACTTGACCATCTCGTTTAAAATAACTTCATCATTCGTTCTAATCATTCCAGAAAAAATTGAATTATTCTTTAGTTTTATTGTTAATGGCTCTAACTTGTTTACAGCCAAGTATTCAATTTGAATAATGTCTCCAGATGTTTCTTCAAGGTTTCTCACCATATAGACTCCTACAACAAAAAGCATACAGACACCTATTATCCATAGCGTTAGAAAGATAACTTTAACTGAAGTAAATTTATTTTTTATACCAAACAGCAATTGAATACCTTTTACTAACAAGTAACTAATTGGAATCAGCAATACAGCTATTAAGCTATAAAAGGCTATAAAAATATGCGTATCTGACTCAAACAATAGCCCTAACAAGTCTGATATTGAAATACTTTGTTCTGTTAATAAACTTAAAAAATCTTTATTAAAGATGACGACTAAACTAACAATCCCTAATATGCCTGCAATCAAAAAAGCAAAACCAATAAATTTTGAAAATACTTTAATAAAACGCTTAAATAAAATAACAAAATTACTTACTAATCGATTAAAGGTAGTCTTGATTTTTCGTTTATGAACTTCATCATTAATTTCATTCTTAACTTTATTAAATTGACCTTTAATCGAGGAAACATCAATTTTCTCACCCTTCATTTTCAACTTATCAGCAATTGTCTTTGCTTCTGGAATAGCAAAATATAGAATCAAGTAAATTAAAATCCCAGAACCTCCCATTAACGTTACAATTATGAATAGAACTCTTATTACTATTGGATCAATACCAAAATATGCAGCTAAACCACTACAAACCCCACCAAGAATTGCATGTTCATCATCTCTATATATTTGACGCGTGTTTTTTCTAGTTTTTGAACGCTCTGTTTCTTCTTCGTTAGTCTCAGCATTCAGATCTTCTTCAACAATATACTCTTCTGGACTTCCCATAATGGAAATCATCTCTAAGATATCTAGTTCAACTATAACTTCTTTCTGATTAGATAATCTCTCCCTAAATAATTCTGCAATACGAGCTTCAATATCGAACATGATCTCATCTCGTTCTTCTTTAATTGAAAACTGAACACTTATTTTTTTTAAATAATCTTGTAGTTCTTTATAAGCTTCTTCCTCTATATTAAAAATAAAATTAGCTATATGTACTGTAATTGTTTTTTTCATTTTAATATTATTTAGTGACTTTATTGACAGATTGATATAATTCTTGCCATGTTTTGGCTAACTCTTGACAAAATAATTCTCCTTCTGAGGTAAGGGAATAGTATTTCCTAGGTGGACCAGCTGAAGATTCCTCCCACCTGTAGGCCAAAATTCCAGCATTTTTTAACCGAGTTAATAATGGATACAATGTTCCTTCAACAACTAATAATTTCGCTTCTTTTAATTCAGCTATAATATCTGAGGGATAAGCTTCTCGCTTGCTTAAAATAGATAGAATACAGTATTCTAATATTCCCTTTCTCATCTGAGCTTTTGTATTCTCTACTTTCATTTAGTTCTAATTACAGCACAAGTATATACATAAATATAGTACTATGCAATACAAAGTACTATATTTATAAAAAAAGAGCTTAAATAAGCTCCTTTTTTATAAATGCTTGTTGTCTTAATTAGATTCTTACTCCCATGATACAGATATCATCTATTTGTTCATGAATACCATGGGTCCAAATATCAAACTCTTTCTTTAGTCGTTCTCCTTGTTGGTCTATTGGTAAATCTTGAATAGAAACAAGAAAACGCTTGAATGCTTTATACATATATTTCTTTCCTTTATCACCACCAAACTGATCTGGGAAACCGTCTGTGAATAAATAAATTGAATCTCCTTTTTCTAATTGTATCGAATGGTTTTCGAATGGAATTAAGTAATCCGATTTTCCTATAGGTCTTCTTGTCGCTTTTATTTCATTTAGAATACCTAAGTTCTTAACTTGAACTAACTCGCCTTTTGTATCAACAACTGGATGATCAGACGCCCTAATTATATAAATGGAATTATTAGCTCCAGCATATTGCAATACATTCGTTTTTCTATTCAAAGCACACAAGGAAGCATCCATACCATCATTGATGCTTTTGCTTTGATGCTTTGCAAATGAATCCACCACAAATTCTGAAAGTTTTTCTAAAATTGCACTTGGCTTAGTCAGATTATACTCATTCACTGCCCTATTTAATCCTCCAAATCCAACCATACTTACGAAGGCTCCTGGCACTCCATGACCAGTACAATCAATAGCTGCAAATAGTAATTCGTCTTCTAGTCTTTTCAACCAATAAAAATCACCGCTAACAACATCTTTGGGTTGAAAGTAAACAAAACTTTGAGGGATTAAATGTTTTATTTTGCTGTCTGGCAAGATAGAGTCTTGAAT
>JAGXIB010000204.1 GCA_024635865.1 Flavobacteriales bacterium | reverse complement strand
AGATGTGTATAAGAGACAGGGTAACAAAGTTTGTAAATAATTTAATGTTAGACGGTAAGAAAAGCGTTGCATTTAAGATCTTTTACGATGCTATTGATATCATTAATGAACGTTCAGAAGAAAATGACGGGTTAGAAATGTGGAAAAAAGCTTTAGTAAATGTCACTCCAGGCGTTGAAGTAAGAAGTAGAAGAGTAGGTGGTGCAACGTACCAAATACCTTCACCAGTAAGAGATTCAAGAAAGCATTCATTGGCAATGAAGTGGCTGATTGGTCTTTCAAGAAAAAGAAATGAGAAATCAATGAGTCAGAAATTGGCTGGTGAGATTTCTGCAGCTGCAAAAGAAGAAGGTGCGGCTTATAAGAAAAAAGAAGATATGCATAGAATGGCTGAAGCTAATAAAGCATTTTCTCATTTTAGATTCTAATTAAGATTTTTATAAAGTATAAGATATAGCAAAATGGCTAAAAGAGATTTAAAGTACACAAGAAACATTGGGATTATGGCCCATGTTGATGCTGGTAAAACAACAACAACAGAGCGTATTCTTTATTATACAGGAGTTTCTCATAAAATTGGAGAAGTACATGATGGTGCTGCTACAATGGATTGGATGGAACAAGAGCAAGAAAGAGGGATTACTATTACTTCTGCTGCAACAACTGTATTCTGGGAATATGAAAAAGAAAATTATAAGATAAATATAATTGATACTCCAGGACACGTTGATTTTACTGTAGAGGTGGAGCGTTCATTGCGTGTATTGGATGGAGCAGTAGCTTTGTTTTGTGCGTCTAGTGGTGTTGAGCCTCAATCAGAGACGGTTTGGAGACAAGCTGATAAATATAGTGTTCCTAGAATTGGATTCATTAACAAGATGGATAGAATTGGAGCAGATTTCTTTGGTACAATAAATCAAATAAGAGAAAGATTAGGAGCTAATCCAATTCCATTGACTATTCCGATTGGAGCAGAAGATGACTTTAGAGGATTAGTAGATTTAATTAAAATGAAAGCTTTTGTTTGGGATGGAGATGACAATGGTATGTCATTTGAAGTTCAAGACATCCCTGCTGAATTAGTTGAAGAAGCTAATGAGTGGAGAAATGTTTTAATTGAGGCAGTTGCTGAAAGCAATGATGACTTAATGGAAAAGTTCTTTGAAGATCCAGAGTCGATTACTGAAGATGAAATGATGAGTGCTATTAGAGTAGCAACTATCAATATGTCTATTAATCCAATCATTTGTGGTTCGGCATTCAAAAATAAAGGTGTTCAAACATTATTAAACTATGTAATGGCATTCTTACCTTCTCCTTTAGATGTAGATGGTATTACGGGAGTGTCAGTTGATGGTGAAAAAGAGTTGCACAGAAAGCCAAGTAATGATGAGCCTATGGCTGCATTAGCTTTTAAAATTGCTACAGATCCTTTCGTAGGAAGGTTATGTTTCTTTAGAATGTATTCAGGAGTTTTAGATGCGGGTTCTTATGTTTTAAATACTAGAACAAATAAGAAAGAACGTATTTCAAGAATTTTCCAAATGCATTCTAACAAACAAAATGCTTTAGATAGAATTGAAACAGGTGATATTGGAGCTGGTGTTGGATTTAAAGACATAAGAACAGGAGATACATTATGTGATGAAAAGCACCCTATTGTATTAGAGTCTATGGATTTTCCAGATCCAGTTATAGGTATTGCTATTGAGCCTAAAACTAAGGCTGATGTAGATAAGTTAGGAATGGCTTTAGGGAAGTTAGGAGAAGAAGATCCAACTTTTCAAATAAAAACGGATGAAGACTCTGGGCAAACTATTATCTCAGGAATGGGAGAGTTACACTTAGAAGTTTTAATTGATCGTTTAAAAAGAGAATTTAAAGTAGAGGTGAACGAAGGTGAACCTCAAGTAAACTATAAAGAAGCAATTAAAAGAGCGGCAAACCATAGAGAAGTTTATAAAAAACAATCAGGTGGTCGTGGTAAATTTGCTGATATTGTTGTAGAAATTAAGCCTCGTGAAGACGGAGAAGAAGGTTTAGAGTTTATTAATAAAGTAAAAGGTGGTAACGTTCCTAGAGAATTTGTACCTAACGTTGAGAAAGGATTTAAAGATTCTATGAAGAATGGAGTTTTAGCTGGATTCTCAATGGATAGTATGACTGTTACTTTGTTAGATGGTTCTTTCCATGCTGTCGATTCAGATGGTTTATCTTTTGAAATTGCTGCTAAAATGGCATACAAACATGCTGCACCAGCTTGTGGAGCTGTTCTATTGGAACCAATAATGAAGATAGAAGTTGTTACTCCAGAAGCAAACATGGGAGATATAGTTGGAGATTTAAATCGTAGAAGAGGTCAAATCGAAGGAATGGATGATAGAAATGGTGCTAAAATTGTTAAAGCTTTAGTTCCTTTATCAGAAATGTTTGGTTATGTTACTGCTCTAAGAACAATGTCTTCAGGTAGAGCTACATCAACAATGGAGTTTAGTAAATATTCTGAATGTCCAAAAGGAATTGCAGATGCAGTTATTGCTAAATCTAAAGGTCAAGTAGAAGCTAATTAATATTTAAAGAAGTTAGACAAATGAGTCAAAAAATAAGAATCAAATTAAAATCTTACGACTACAATTTAGTTGATAAATCAGCTGAGAAGATCGTAAAGACTGTTAAGACAACAGGAGCAGTTGTAAGTGGTCCAATTCCATTGCCAACTCACAAAAGAATTTACACAGTTTTAAAGTCTCCACACGTTAATAAAAAAGCGCGTGAGCAATTCCAATTGTGTTCATACAAAAGATTAATGGATATCTATAGCTCTTCA
The DNA here is from genome assembly GCA_024635865.1 of Flavobacteriales bacterium. Classification (GTDB taxonomy): domain Bacteria; phylum Bacteroidota; class Bacteroidia; order Flavobacteriales_D; family Parvicellaceae; genus S010-51. The sequence goes on along the minus strand of JAGXIB010000204.1, from coordinate 33,218 downwards.
TCAAAGACTATTGATGCATTAATGAAGTTAGAACTTCCTAGTGGAGTAGAAGTAGAAATAAAAGTATAATTAATAAATAGAATATAATGGCTGGTATCATAGGCAAAAAATTAGGGATGACTAGCGTATTCAGTACCGATGGTAAAAATATACCATGTACGATCATTGAGGCAGGACCATGTGTTGTTACACAAATAAAGTCTCATGAAAAAGATGGATACGAAGCAATTCAAATCGGTTATGGAGAACGTAAAGAAAAAAATACTCCTAACGCATTAAAAGGACATTTCAAAAAAGCAAAAACATCTCCAAAGAGAAAGTTAGTTGAATTTGAAATTTTCGATAAAGATTTGAATTTAGGTGATCAAGTAACTGTAGAATTATTCCAAGAAGGTGAATTCGTAGATGCAGTTGGAACTTCAAAAGGAAAAGGTTTCCAAGGGGTAGTAAAAAGACACAATTTTAGAGGTGTTGGAGATGCTACTCACGGACAGCACAACAGATTAAGAGCCCCAGGTTCTATTGGTGCTGCATCTTACCCAGCGAGAGTTTTTAAAGGAATGAAAATGGCAGGGAGAACTGGTGGTGATCGTGTTAAAGTTACAAACTTACAAGTAATGAAAGTTTTAGCTGATAAAAACATAATCGTAATCAAAGGAGCTGTGCCAGGAGCGAAAGGATCATACGTAATACTTGAGAAATAATGGAATTAGCAGTATATAACAAAGAGGGTAAAGCAACAGCAAAAAAAGTAAATTTAGTAGATTCAGTATTTGGTGTAGAGCCAAATGATCATGCTATTTATTTAGATGTAAAACTTTACCTAGCTAATCAGCGTCAAGGAACGCACAAGGCTAAAGAAAGAGCAGAGATTAAAGGAAGTACAAGAAAGATAAAAAAACAAAAAGGAACAGGTACTGCCAGAGCTGGTAGTATTAAGAATCCATTGTTTAGAGGTGGAGGACGTGTTTTCGGACCAAGACCAAGAAACTATAGTTTCAAGTTGAATAAGAAGTTAAGAAAGTTAGCTCGTGCTTCTGCATTGTCATTTAAAGCAACTGAGAATCAAATTATGATTTTAGAAGATCAAAAGTTTGCTTCACCAAAGACAAGTGAATTTGTTACATTATTAGAAAATTTAAAGATTTCTGATAAAAAAACGTTATTTGTAGTGGCTAATGAAGAAAGAAATGTATATTTGTCGTCACGAAATTTGAAGAAAAGTAAAGTTATTTCTGCTGACAAGTTAAATACATTCGATATCCTTAATGCTGACGCATTAGTTTTAGCTGAAGGTGCTGTAGAGAAAATTGAAAACTTATTTAACGCGTAAGAGAAATGCTAGATATTATTAAACAACCGATCTTGACGGAAAAGTCAAACATGTTAAGTGAAAAGAATAATACTTACACTTTTATTGTTAATAAAGACTCAAATAAAATTGAGATTAAAAACGCCATCGAGAAATTGTACAATGTTGCTGTTGACTCTGTGAACACAATGAATTATGGTGGTGGGAAAAGAAAAATGAAACAAACTAGTCGTGGTATTTCGTTTCAACGTAATAAGCTGTATAAAAAAGCAGTAGTTAGAGTTGCAGAAGGAGATATTATCGATTTGTATGAAAACATTTAACAACAGAAATTAATTAAAAATGGGATTAAGAAAATTAAAACCAATGACACCAGGTCAAAGGCACAAGATTGCTGATGACTTTTCAACTGTTACTGCTGCAAAGCCAGAGAAATCTTTGGTGAAAGGACTGAATAAGTCTGGAGGTAGAAACAATACTGGAAAGATGACGATGAGATATATCGGTGGTGGTCATAAGAGAAAATACAGAGCAGTCGATTTTAAAAGAAATAAGCACGATATACCTGCTACTGTTAAAAGTATTGAGTACGATCCAAATAGATCTGCTAGAATAGCATTATTGTTTTATGCTGATGGAGAAAAAAGATATATTATTGCTCCTGAAGGGTTAGAAGTTGGTCAGACAGTATTGTCTGGAAAAAAAGCAACTCCTGATGTTGGAAACACACTATATTTAAGTGAAATTCCTTTAGGAACAGTAATACATAATGTAGAGCTTTACCCAGGTAAAGGAGCTTCTTTAGTTAGAAGTGCTGGAGCATATGCACAGTTAAACGCTAGAGATGGTAAGTACGCGATTGTAAAGTTGCCTTCTGGAGAAGTTAGAATGGTGTTGTTGACTTGTACTGCTACAATAGGAGCAGTTTCAAATTCAGAACACAGTTTAACAAGATCTGGAAAAGCAGGACGTTCAAGATGGTTAGGTAGAAGACCTAGAGTTAGAGGGGTTGTAATGAATCCAGTTGATCACCCAATGGGAGGAGGTGAAGGTAAGTCTTCAGGAGGTCACCCAAGATCAAGAACTGGTTTACCAGCTAAAGGATACAAGACAAGAAGTAAAACAAAAGCTTCAAACCGCTTTATAATTTCAAAAAGAAAAAAATAAGAAATGGCTAGATCGTTAAAAAAACCACCATTTGTACATTACAAGCTTATTAAGAGAGTTGATGATGCTCAAGAGTCGAAATCAAAAAGTGTTATAAAGACATGGTCAAGAGCTTCAACTATTACTCCTGAGTTTGTAGGATTAACTATAGCAGTTTATAATGGGAAAAAATTTATTCCTGTATATGTAACTGAAAATATGGTAGGTCATAAATTAGGAGAATTTGCACCAACTCGTACTTTTAGAGGTCATGGTGGAAAAAAAGATAAAGGTAAAAGATAACCACTCTAAAAGTTTATTGAAATGGGAAAAAGAAAAAGAGAAGCTGCTGAGCTTAGAAAAGAAGTAAAGAATAATACAGCTATAGCTAAAATGAATAAATGTCCTACTTCTCCAAGAAAAATGCGTTTAGTTGCGGATATTATTAGAGGAGAAAATGTTTATAATGCATTAAATATTTTAAAATTTAATCCAAAAGAAGCATCAGGAAGATTAGAAAAATTATTGGTATCAGCTATCAATAATTGGGAGCAGAAAAATGATGGAGTTGATCCTTCTACTGCTGGACTAATAGTTAAAGATGTATTTGTTGATAGTGCTAGAATGTTTAAAAGAATTCAGCCGGCACCTCAAGGAAGAGCGCACAGAATTAGAAAAAGATCAAATCACGTTACACTTGTAATTGATAAAACTAAGTAAAGACAATATTAATGGGACAAAAAACTAATCCAATAGGAAATAGATTAGGATTCATCAAAGGATGGGATTCTAATTGGTACGGTGGAAAAGATTATTCTGCTAAAATTGTTGAGGATGACAGAATACGTAAGTATATCAATACTCGTCTTAGAAAAGCAAGTGTATCTAAAGTGATAATTGAGCGTACTTTAAAGTTAGTTACTATTACTATTAATACTGCTAGACCAGGAGTTATTATCGGGAAGGGTGGAGCTGAAGTAGATAAGCTTAAAGAAGAGTTGAAGAAAATTACAGGTAAAGAAATTCAAATTAATATTTTTGAAATCAAAAGACCTGAATTAGAAGCTCAGTTAGTTGCAGATAGTATTGCAAGACAAATTGAAGGAAGAATTTCTTTTAGAAGAGCGATTAAAATGTCTATTGCTTCAACCATGAGAATGGGAGCAGAAGGAATTAAGATAAAGATTTCTGGTCGTTTAAATGGTGCTGAAATGGCACGTTCGGAACAATATAAAGATGGTAGAACACCATTACATACTTTTAGAGCTGATATTGATTATGCTTTATCCGAAGCTCATACTACTTATGGTAGAATAGGAATTAAAGTATGGATCTGTAAAGGAGAGGTATACGGTAAAAGAGATTTAAGTCCTAACTTTGGTATGGCCAAAGGAGGATCTAAAAGAGGTGGTGCCGGAGCTGGAAAAAGAAAAAGAAATTAATAGAGCACTAAAAGAATTAAGTAATGTTACAACCAAAAAGAACAAAATATAGAAGAGTTCAGAAAGGTAAAATGAAAGGACTTGCACAAAGAGGAAGTCAAATTTCATTTGGATCTTTTGGCATCAAGACCGTAGACGAAGCATTTATTACTTCGAGACAAATTGAAGCGGCTCGTATTGCAGTTACTCGTTACATGAAAAGAGAAGGTAAAGTTTGGATTAGAATATTTCCTGACAAGCCGATGACTGCAAAACCAGCAGAAGTAAGAATGGGTAAAGGTAAAGGTGCACCTAGTCATTGGGTTGCTCCAGTTAAGCCAGGAAGAATCATGTTTGAATGTGATGGAGTTCCGTTTGAAGTTGCTAAAGAAGCAATGAGATTAGCAGCACAAAAGTTACCTGTAAAAACGAAGTTTGTAGTGCGTAGAGATTACGCTTAAAATTATTAAGTTATGAAGGCAACAGAATTAAAAGGATTAAGTGTCGCAGATTTAAACGAACTTTTAGTAGAACAAAAATCTACTTTATCAAAGTTAAAGATAAATCATAAGATAGCAGAATTGGAAAATCCAATTCAAATTAGAAATTATAGAAGAACAATAGCTCGTATAAATACCGAATTGACTAGCAGAAATCTTGTAGTAGCAAAATAGTTATGAGAAATTTAAGAAAGGAAAGAGTTGGGGTTGTTACAAGTAACAAAATGGAGAAATCTATCGTTGTTAAAGTAGAAAGAAAAGTAAAACATCCAATGTATGGTAAGTTTATGAAAAAAACTACTAAGTTTGTAGCCCACGACGAGAAAAATGATTGTAACGAAGGTGATACAGTTAGAATAATGGAGACTCGTCCATTAAGTAAAAGAAAGAATTGGAGACTAGTAGATATAGTTGAAAGAGCTAAATAATTAATTACAATGATACAGCAAGAAAGTAGACTTTTAGTAGCAGACAATAGTGGAGCTAAAGAAGTGCTTTGTATAAGAGTTTTAGGAGGAACAAAAAGAAGATATGCTTCTGTTGGTGATAAAATAGTTGTCACTATTAAGAATGCATTACCTTCAGGAAGTGTCAAAAAAGGACAAGTTTCTCAAGCTGTTATAGTTAGAACAAAGAAAGAAGTAAGAAGAGCAGACGGGTCTTATATTAGATTCGATGATAATGCGGTAGTATTGTTAAATACAGGTGGTGAGATGCGAGGAACTCGTATTTTTGGACCTGTTGCAAGAGAGTTAAGAGATAAACAATTTATGAAAATTGTATCTTTGGCTCCTGAAGTATTATAGTCATTTAAAGGATATGAAAAATTTTAAAATAAAAAAGGGTGATACCGTAAAGGTAATTGCTGGAGCGGCTAAAGGTCAGCAAGGAGAAATCCTAAGCGTCGACGCTAAAAAGGCACGCGTATTTATTGATGGTTTAACAAAAAAAGTTAAAAAGCATGTTAAACCACAAACAGATAAAGCGAATCCTGAAGGAGGAATTGTAGAATTAGACTTTGGAGTACATATTTCAAATGTAATGCTAGTAGATTCAGTTTCGGGTGAGCCGACAAGAATTGGTTATAAATTTGACGAAAAGAACAATAAAGTTCGTTTTGCTAAAAAATCAGGGGAGGTAATTAAGTAATGAACTATTCACCAAGATTAGAAGGAGTGTATGAGAACGAAGTCGTTCCAGCACTAAAGGAAAAATTCGGTTATAAAACTGTAATGCAGGTACCGAAGATAGAAAAGATTGTTTTGAGCCAAGGAATTGGAGAGGCAGTTGCAGATAAGAAAATAGCTGAGTCCGCTGTTAAGGAGTTAACTGATATAGCTGGACAAAAAGCACAAATTTGTCTATCTAAAAAAGATATCTCTAACTTTAAGTTAAGAAAAGGGATGCCAGTTGGTACTAAAGTAACTCTACGTAGAGGGAAAATGTACGAATTTTTAGATCGATTAATTTCTGTATCTTTGCCAAGAACAAGAGATTTTAGAGGAGTTCAATCTAATGGCGATGGAAGAGGTAACTTTACCATTGGTATTAAAGAGCATATTATATTTCCTGAAATCGATATTGATCAAGTAAATAGAATATTAGGAATGGATATAACAATTGTTACATCAGCTGATACTAACGAAGAAGGAAGAGCTTTATTAGAGCAATTTGGTTTTCCTTTTACTAAAAAATAAAGAGATGGCTAAAGAATCAATGAAAGCAAAAGAGCTTAAACGTTCTAAATTAACAGATCGTTATGCTGAAAAAAGAGCAACTTTAAGAAAAGCTGCTGCCGATGGTGATTGGGATGCTATGTTAGCATTACAAAAACTTCCTTTAAACTCAATGTATATTAGAAAACATAATCGTTGTCAGTTAACTGGGCGTCCTAGAGGATATATGAGACAATTTGGAATCTCACGTGTTACTTTTAGAGAAATGGCGTTGTCTGGAAAGATACCAGGAATAACTAAAGCTAGCTGGTAATTAGAAAAAAGAAATTAGAATATGAAAATTACTGATCCAATAGCTGATTATTTAACTAGATTGCGTAACGCAATTAAGGCTAATCACAGAGTAGTAGAAATACCAGCTTCAAATTTAAAGAAAGAAATAACAAAAATTCTTTTTGAGAAAGGGTATATTTTAAATTATAAATTTACTGATGACAACAAACAAGGGGTGATCAAAATTGCATTAAAATATAACGCTCAAACTAAAGAGTCTGCTATTTCAAATTTATCTAGAGTAAGTAAGTCCGGATTGAGAAAATATGCTGGTAGCGACAATTTACCACGTGTTTTAAATGGTTTAGGTATTGCAATTATCTCAACTTCAAAAGGAGTAATTACAGATAAGGAAGCGAGAAAAGAAAATGTAGGTGGTGAAGTACTTTGCTACGTTCATTAATATAAAAGAATTTTAGAAATGTCAAGAATAGGAAAGGCACCAGTAACTATACCGTCAGATGTAACTTTAACAGTTTCAGATGATAACACGGTAACTGTAAAAGGTAAATTAGGAGAGTTAACTCAAAAAATTAATATGAATATTAATTTAAAATTGAGTGAAGGAGAATTAACCTTAGAAAGAACTTCAGAAACTAAAGAAGCAAAAGCACAACATGGTTTGTCTAGAGCTTTGATTTTTAATATGGTTGAAGGAGTAAATGAAGGTTTTACAAAAGTGCAAGAATTAGTAGGAGTTGGATACAGAGCTTCTAATAATGGGCAGAGATTAGAGTTAGCTTTAGGTTATTCTCATCCAATAGTATTTGAAGTTCCAGCTGAAGTTAAGTTAGAAACAGAATCTGCTAAAGGAAAGAGTCCTTTAATTAAGTTAACATCTCACGACAAACAATTAGTTGGTCAGGTTGCAGCGAAAATTAGATCATTGAGAAAACCAGAACCTTACAAAGGAAAAGGTGTTCGTTTTCAAGGTGAAGAAATTAGAAGAAAAGCTGGTAAAACAGCTGGTTAATTCTTGAAATTAATACATTAGAAAATGGCTTTATCGAAATTAGAAAGAAGAATAAGAATTAAAAAAAGAATTCGTAAGAATATCAGCGGAACTGAACAAAAACCTAGGTTGTCTATCTTTAGAAGTAACAGACAAGTTTATGTTCAAATGGTTGATGATGTAACAGGTAAAACTTTGTTATCGGCTTCATCTCTTAAAAATGAAAGTGCTCAAAAAACAAATAAAATTGAGCAAGCGAAAATGATTGGTGCTGAAATAGCTGAAAAAGCATTAAGTGCAGGAATTGAAACTTGTGTCTTTGATAGGAATGGTTTTTTATACCACGGAAGAGTTCAAGCATTAGCTGAAGCAGCTAGAGAAAAAGGATTAAAATTTTAATAATACTATGTCTAAGGTGAATACAAAAAAAATGAACTCTAGTGAAATAGAGTTAAAAGATAAGTTAGTAACAATCAATCGTGTTACTAAAGTAACTAAAGGTGGACGTAACTTCAGTTTCTCTGCTATAGTCGTAGTTGGTGATGAAAATGGTCTTGTAGGACATGGTTTAGGAAAAGCTAATGAAGTAACAGAGGCAATTTCTAAGGCTATTGATGATGCTAAGAAAAATGTAATTCGTGTAGCAGTTGTTAACAATACAGTTCCTCATGAGATTTTAATCAAATCTGATGGAGCAAAGGTTTTCTTAAAGCCTGCTTCTGAAGGTACAGGAGTTATAGCTGGTGGTGCAATGCGTGCAGTTTTAGAGAGTGCGGGGATACATAATGTATTAGGGAAGTCTCAAGGGTCTTCAAACCCTCATAACGTTGTTAAAGCTACAATCAAAGCTTTGGCACAAATGAAAGATGCAAACGCTGTCGCAAGAAAAAGAGGAATCACTCTAGATAAAGTATTTAACGGGTAATATATAGAACCATGGCAACGATTAAAATCAAAAAAGTACGTAGCATTATAAATAGACCTAATAGACAAAAGCTTACTATGCAAGCATTAGGTTTAAATAAAATGAATAAGGTTGTAGAACATGAAGCTACACCTCAAATTTTAGGAATGATTAAAAAAGTGGAACATTTATTAGAAGTTATTAAGTAACTACTAATCCACTATTAATTAGATAAAAACATTAAGATGAAATTAAATAACTTAACACCAGCTAAAGGATCAACCAAAAATGTAAAGAGGATTGGTAGAGGTCAAGGATCTGGATTTGGAGGTACTTCTACTAGAGGTCATAAAGGAGCTAAGTCTCGTTCTGGATATAGTAGTAAAATTGGATTTGAAGGTGGGCAAATGCCACTTCAAAGAAGAGTTCCTAAATTTGGATTCACAAACATTAACCGTGTAGAATACAAAGGAATTAATTTAGATTCTATTCAAAATATAGTTGACACTAAAAAAGTAACTGAGATTACTCCAGAGGTAATTGTTGCTAATGGATTGGCTTCTAAAAAGGATTTAATAAAAATATTAAGTAGAGGTGAGCTAACTTCTAAAGTAACTATTAAAGCAAATGCTTTTTCAGCATCTGCTAAAGCAGCTATCGAAGCCAAAGGTGGAGAAGTTGAAATAATAAAGTAATTTCAAGAATTGATTCATGAAAGGGTTATTGACTACATTGAAGCACATTTGGAGTGTTGAGGATTTAAGAAAGCGTATAATTTATACGCTTCTTTTAATATTGGTATATAGAATAGGATCATTTATTATCTTACCAGGTATTGATTCTTCACAATTAGTTTCTTCTTCTGATCAAGGAGGAATTTTAGCTTTGATAAATATGTTTGCTGGTGGAGCTTTTTCTAGAGCTTCTATAATGGCCTTAGGTATTATGCCATATATCTCTGCTTCAATTGTGATGCAATTAATGGGGATGGCTGTTCCAGCTGTTCAAAAAATGCAAAAAGAAGGAGAGAGTGGTAGAAAGAAAATTACCCGTTATACAAGGTTGTTGACTATTGTTATTTGTTTGTTCCAAGGACCAACATATATAGCCGCTTACGTAGGTCAAGATGCTGTACCTGGAGGAATGGATTTTATCTGGTGGGCTCAAACAATTTCAATCTTAACTGCAGGGACTATGTTTGTTACTTGGATTGGAGAGCGAATTACTGACAGAGGACTTGGTAATGGTGTTTCATTAATCATTACGATTGGTATTATTGCTAATTTACCTGGTGCATTTCTTGCAGAGTTAGGTTCTAAATTAACTGGTGGTGGTATGGTTTTACTATTAGTTGAGATTGTTGTACTATTATTTGTTATTTTATTGACTATATTATTGGTGCAAGGAACTCGTAGAATTCCAGTGCAAACTGCAAAAAGAGTTATTGGTAGAGGAAATAGACAAGCTGAAGCAGGAGGACAAAGAAGTTATATTCCTCTTAAATTAAATCAATCAGGTGTAATGCCTATTATATTTGCTCAAGCATTGATGTTTATCCCTGCTCTTTTTGGAGGAGCTGTAGGTAGTGCATTTAGTGATGTTGCTGGAATATGGTATAACTTATTGTTTTTTGTTTTAATTGTAGTCTTTACTTATTTCTATACTGCAATTACAATGAATCCTAATCAGATGGCTGATGAGTTAAAAAGAAATGGATCTTTTATACCTGGTATTAAGCCTGGAAGATCGACTTCAGAATTTATAGATAATTTAATTTCAAAATTAGTATTTCCAGGTTCAATTTTCTTAGGGATAATAGCTATTTTACCTGCTTTTGCAATGAATGCTGGGATTAGTACTGGATTTGCATATTTCTTTGGAGGTACATCTTTACTAATTATGGTTGGTGTAGTTTTAGATACATTACAACAGATAGAAAGTCACTTATTAAATCGTCATTACGATGGGTTAATGAAGGGAGGAAGAATTAAAGGTAGAAATACTGAATCAGCAGTTTCAATGACTCAATCGTTATAATAAAATGATTTATTATAAAACTAAAGAAGAAATTGAAATTCAAAGACAAAGTTGTCTTTTGGTTGGAAAGACATTAGCCGAAGTAGCTAAGTTGATTAAACCAGGAGTTACGACTAGTTATTTGGATAAAATTGCTGAAGAGTTTATAAGAGACAATAGTGCAATTCCTGGATTTAAAGGATTATACGATTGTCCAAGTACATTATTATGTTCTGTTAATGATGCTGTAGTACATGGTTTACCGACAGATAGGCCGTTAGAGAATGGAGATATAGTCTCTGTAGACTGCGGAGTTTTAATGAATGAGTTTTACGGAGACTCGGCTTATACGTTCGAAATTGGAGAAGTTTCAGAAGAAATTAAGAAATTACTTGAAGTTACGAAAGAAAGTCTTACCTTTGCAATCCAAAATGCTGTTGCCGGTAAAAGAATTGGTGACATCGGATATGCTGTTCAATCGCATGCCGAAAATAATGGATTTGGTGTAGTTAGAGAAATGGTTGGTCATGGATTAGGTAAAAAAATGCATGAAAAACCAGAAGTTCCTAATTATGGTAGGAGAGGAAAAGGTCTCATGTTGAAAGAAGGTTTAGTTATTGCTATTGAGCCAATGATTAACATGCGAACTAAAGATATCATCCAAGACGAGGATGGTTGGACTATTAAAACTAAGGATGGGAAACCATCAGCTCATTTTGAGCACGATGTAGCAGTAATGAATGGTAAGGCAGATGTCTTATCAACATTTGAATATATAGAAGAAGTATTAAAGAATAAGAAATAGTATGGCTAAACAAGCAGCTATAGAACAAGACGGAACGATTTTAGAAGCATTACCTAATGCTATTTTCCGTGTTGAACTAGAAAATGGACATGTAATTATTGCTCATATTTCGGGTAAAATGAGAAAGTTTTATATTCGAATTTTACCTGGAGATAAAGTTAAAGTTGAAATGTCGCCATATGATTTAACTAAAGGAAGAATAACTTTCAGATATAAATAAAATACAATGAAAACAAGAGCTTCAGTAAAGAAACGTTCTGCCGATTGTAAAATCGTAAGAAGGAAAGGAAGGTTGTATGTAATCAACAAAAAGAACCCTAAGTTTAAACAACGTCAAGGGTAAAAAACAATTAAACTATAATATGGCAAGGATTGCAGGTATTGATATACCAAAGAACAAAAGAGGCGTAATCGCTTTAACTTATGTTTATGGTATTGGAAGAAGCACCGCTCAAAAGGTTTTAGCTAAGGCAGGTGTAGATGAGAACATTAAAGTTCAAGACTGGAATGATGATCAGACAGGAACCATTCGTAATATTATCAGCGAGGAAATAACCGTTGAGGGTACACTACGTTCGGAGATTCAACTGAACATTAAGCGTTTAATGGACATTGGCTGTCAAAGAGGTATACGTCATCGTAACGGATTACCTTTAAGAGGTCAAAGAACAAAGAATAACGCGAGAACAAGAAAAGGAAGAAAGAAAACTGTTGCGAACAAGAAAAAAGCAACTAAATAAAAGATAATCTTTTTTAATTATGGCTAAGTCACAGAAAAAGAAAAAAAAGGTTGTTGTTGAACCTTTAGGACAAGCTCACATAAAAGCTAGTTTTAATAACATCATTATTTCATTAACTAATGCATCTGGACAAGTTATTTCTTGGTCATCTGCTGGGAAAATGGGATTTAGAGGTTCTAAGAAAAACACACCTTATGCAGCACAAGTTGCTGCTGAAGAATGCGCTAAGGAAGCTCACGAATTTGGATTAAGAAAAGTTAAAGTTTACGTTAAAGGACCTGGTTCTGGACGTGAATCAGCAATACGAAGTATCCACAATAGCGGAATTGAAGTAACAGAAATAATTGATGTTACACCAATGCCACATAATGGATGTCGTCCTCCAAAAAGACGTAGAGTTTAATATACTAATAGAAATTACTATTTAAAATGGCTAGATATAGAGGTCCAAAATCAAAAATTGCTCGTAAATTTAACGAGCCTATTTTTGGAGCAGATAAGGTTCTTGAAAAAAAGAACTATCCTCCTGGAATGCACGGGAACAACAGAAGAAGAAAAAAACAGTCTGAATATGCTGTACAGTTAGCTGAAAAACAAAAAGCTAAATATACTTATGGTATTTTAGAACGTCAGTTTTCTAATTTATTTAAGAAAGCAAATTCAAAGTCAGGTATTACTGGTGAAGTATTATTACAATTATGTGAAACTAGATTAGATAACGTTGTTTATCGTTTAGGTATTGCTAATTCTCGTAATGCAGCTCGTCAGTTAGTATCTCACAGACATATAACTATTAATGGGAAGGTTTTAAATATCCCTTCATACAGTGTTAAGATTGGTGATGTAATTAGTGTAAGAGAAAAATCCAAATCTTTAGAAGTTATCTCTTCCTCATTAGCAGCTTCAAGTACTAAACATGAGTGGTTAGAATGGAATGCTCAATCAATGTCAGGACAAGTTAGTGTTGTTCCTACAAGAGATCAAATTCCAGAGAATATCAAAGAACAACTTATCGTTGAATTGTATTCTAAATAATAGTTGAACGCTTAATAAAACAATTAAAATGGCAATTTTAGATTTTCAAAAACCAGATAAAGTTATCATGCTTGATTCAACTGACACTTATGGTCAGTTTGAGTTTAGACCACTAGAGCCAGGTTATGGTATCACAGTGGGGAATGCTTTAAGAAGAATTTTATTAAATTCTCTTGAAGGGCATGCTATCTCTTCTATAAAAATCGAAGGAGTAGATCACGAATTCGATACAATTAAAGGAGTGGTAGAGGATGTAACTGAGATGATTTTGAATTTGAAACAAGTTCGTTTCAAAAAACAAATTGAAGATACAGATACAGAAAAGATTGTTATTAATCTTTCTGGACAAGATACTTTTACTGCAGGAGACATAGGTAAGTTTACTTCAGCTTTTCAGATTTTAAATCCTGAGCAAGTTATTTGCACAATGGAGTCTTCTGTTAAGTTGAACATAGAAATGACTATTTCTTCAGGAAGAGGGTATGTAGCTTCAGAAGAAAATAAGAATTCTAACGCAGCAGTTGGAACAATCTTTATTGATTCGATTTTTACACCAATAAAGAATGTTAAGTATTCTATCGCAAACTTTCGTGTTGAGCAAAAAACTGATTACGAAAAATTGTTAATGGATATTACTACTGATGGTTCTATTAACCCTAAAGATGCTTTAAAAGAGGCAGCTAAAATATTGATTCATCACTTTATGTTGTTCTCAGATGAGAGAATTACTTTAGATGATGCAGATAGAGCTGAAGCAGAAGAGTTTGATGAAACATCTCTTCATATGCGTCAATTGCTTAAAACAAGATTAGTTGATATGGATTTATCTGTAAGAGCTTTAAATTGTTTGAAAGCTGCAGATGTTGAAACGCTTGGTGAGTTAGTATCTTTTAAAAAGAACGATTTATTGAAGTTTAGAAACTTTGGTAAAAAATCACTTACTGAATTAGAAGACCTAATCGAATCAAAAGGACTTTCATTTGGTATGGATATTTCAAAATATAAATTGGATAGAGAGTAATTGAGATTACTCTTTTCCTGAAAAGAAAAGACTTAAAATGAGACACGGTAAGAAATTTAATCACTTAGGACGTAAGTCAGCACATAGAAAAGCAATGCTTTCTAACATGGCTTGTTCTTTAATTGAACATAAAAGAATAGTTACAACTTTAGCTAAGGCTAAAGCTTTAAGAGTATATGTTGAACCTTTGGTTACAAAATCAAAAACGGATTCAACTCACTCAAGAAGAACTGTTTTTAGTTACTTAAAGAGTAAAGAAGCTGCAGTAGAATTGTTTAGAACAGTTGCACCTAAGGTAGAAACAAGACAGGGAGGGTATACTAGAATTATAAAGTTGCCTAACCGTTCTGGAGATAATGCAGAAATGGCAATGATAGAATTAGTTGATTTCAACGAATTATTATTGGCTGATACAGCTCCTAAGAAGAAAACTAGAAGAAGAGCTAAGAAAACTACTGCTCCTAAAGCTGAAGATACTGCTGCTAAAGCAGAAACGAAAGCTGAAGACTCGGCAGAAGAAGAATAAGATATTCTAACTTTAATTTAAAAGGGACAATTCATTGAATTGTCCCTTTTTTTGTTTTTATCTATTTCTTAATGTTAATAGATAATAGATGCTTTTAAGAAGATTTAAACGGTTAGTGTTCGTTAATTAGGGCAGTAGAAAGGGCTAAGTTTATAGGTTTGCTGTGATCCAAAACGTTGTGTTTTTATTCTTAAATACCAAATCAATAATTTCGAGAGGTAAGTAGACTAGCACTGGACTCTTGTAAATCACAAAAGCCTTATTTGTTATTACCGAGTTGTAAGGAGTTTTTATTATTCATAGATGTCAAATTTGTTAGAAATAGTTTTCATTAATTCTTGATTAGAGAAATCCTCTTCAGTCATTTTCGAAAGCGTTTCTATGAAAATATCGAACTGTCCATTTTTAAATATTGTAAGCATTTTTCCGCCTTCCTTATAAATGGCTTCATGCCAAACGTTTGGGGGGACAGTAACAGTATCTCCTTCTCTTAGAATAATTTTTTCATCATCAAAAATAAGCTCCATTTAGCCAAGCAACATATAGAATAGCTCCGTCATTAATTTATGATGATGTCGCTTTAAATGAAATCCTGGTTTTAAAGTGTCCTCAATTAAACATAATTCTCCATTCGTGTCTCTTGATAATAGTTTAACAAAGCAGTGGTCTTGCGAGTAATTGTAATTCTAACCTTCACCATTTTTTATGTATTGTTTGGGTTTCATGATTTATTTCTTGTGCCGAAATAGATGGTTACTTATTTCATGTTGTTTTATCAAAAATACATTAAATGTTTGGAATTATTTTCTTACAAGTTATTCTATTAAATTTTGCTATTTTATGAGCTTTATTTGGAGTCATTAATTTACAATTCATGTGAGGTCATATATTGATAGAAACTATAATTTATTTAATTGCTTTTTCTATACTTCCTTAATTTCGTCTGCTAATTGTTTATCTTCCATATTAGTTTGATTTTTGTGTCAAGCTATTTTCAGTATGAAGCAATATAACGAATTCCTTGCAAAGCTTAATTTATGAAGCTTAGCATCGTACAGGGGGTGATGACTTGACATACATTTTTAACATTTGTAATTAAATTTTTATTTCGAGCAAAATGTCCTTCTTTTTTTAACATTAAGTAAGTCCATGCACCTCCTAAAAAGTCAATTACGGAGATTATTATTATGCTCGGAGATACCAATTCAAGCAAGACAATTGCAGTAAAGAAAATAATTACCGTAAATCGAATAAAAGCAGTTGCCTTCAAGATCAAAATAAGCTCATATTTGGCACCTATGAAATAATAGACGGTAGTTGCCATTAATAAAATACCCTCAAGTCTAATCCAAACTTCATTAGTAGATTCGATACCAAACAAGTTAAGTAGCACATTAGGTGCAATTACTAGCATTAGTCCTACAAGCGCTAAATATATACCATAAATGAAAACACTTTTTGCTGATCTACTCATTTCTTATCCAATTTTATGACTTATTGATGCTAGCGTTTAGTTCAAGAAACGTATACTTTCGGTGGGATATTAGTTGAACCCCAACAAGATGAGTTTCTCTTTTAAGGTCTATAACTTTCCCCTTATCACATAATTATATAACAATCACTTTGAATTGTGTAAGACTTTATAAGGCATTAGATTTCACCTTTGAAGTGTTGTAAAAATTCATTCACAACGAATGTGAAAATACAATGAAAAATAATCAAGAATTGCAAATAGACGTTGAAAATGACTAAGGAACGCATCATCCGATTAACTTAATATAAAAAAGTGAAATAATGAATTAAAAAAAAAATAGCAAGCAAACAGCATCATATCCTATTGGGAGTTATTGGATGCTTAAAATAAACACTCTTTATTTTTTTACAAGGAATTCTTAATAGTGTAGACTTGATTGGTATTGAACAAAAAACACTAAATATAGAAAATAGATATTCATTACATCACACGCACATCTGGTCTCTCGATTGAGAACATCATGTGTTTACAACTCATTTGAAACTAACGCGAATTAATGAGTTTAACCAAATTCTGAAGGTAAAAGCAAATACCAAGAAGTTTTGGAAAAGTATCAATTTAAGCATTATACTATTGAAACAAAACTTGACGAAGAAAGCTGTAAGTTAGTTTAGTAGTTAAAACTAACAGAGGACAAAATCTAGAGACAAATATACTATAAATGCTGGTCTAATTTAAATAGAATAACATCTTATAATATATCTACTATTAGTAAGAAGTTAAATAAAAGTCAATATGAATACTCTTCTTTCTTTTTTTATGATGTTTTTTTTTCTTTTTTCAGGATATACACAAAACGATTACCCAGAACCAGCAAAAAAAAACATCCGACTATTTTACATTCAACATAGTAAGAACCACAATACTGTAGTGTATGATGCAAATACAAAAGACGGGATTATTGATTCTTCTCAGCCTATTAAAGTATATCGAATAGTTTATACTCAGGGTGGTATAAAAAAGCCGTTATCATGGATAGAAAAAAAGTTTGCCTATCGATTGAAACTATTAGAGTCAAAACCTAATTTATTTAAATTTCGCCTTGTCTCTAGAAAAGGAATGTATTTTTATCTCAATGATGATGAATGTAAAGGAGCTAGAATTTATGTTACCGTAAATACGCATAAGATGTACTTAGACAAGATGTTTATACAAGTCAAAAGTGGAACTTTGGGTATTAATGTTAAAGTCGAATACATTCTATTTTATGGAAAAGGTTATAATTCTGGAGAACCTATAATAGAAAAATTGATAATAAAATAACTTACTTATAAGTGCGAAGACACTTCATCATAGGCTCGTAGTCAATAGGAACTTTATGAATAGTTTTTTTAGGTATTAAATTTAAAGTAAATCAACTAAAGTAGTTGCCTTCAAGATCAAAATAAGCTCATATTTGGCACCTATGAAATAATAGACGGTAGTTGCCACTAATAAAATACCCTCAAGTCTAATCCAAACTCCATTAGTAGGTTCGATACCAAACAAGTTAAGTAGCACATTAGGTGCAATTACTAGCAAAGCGCTAAATTGACACCATAAATGAAAACACTTTTTGCTGATTGACTCATTTATTATCCAATTTTATGACTTATTGACGCTAGCGTTTAGTGTAAAATTTGTTTTAATTCATTTTTACAAAGTGTTATGTGCTTTTTATTCTTTAATGAATGCTGATGTTTGATTTTCAATACTAAAGAAGTATAATCCCGAAAGAAATTCAGTCAGGCTTATGCTAATTGAGGAATCATTTACTGTACCTGACCAAATAACTTGACCTATATTGTTCCTAACATAGTAAGTTTTACCTAATATATTTTTCTTAGGTTGTATGTTCAATTGTGATTTTGCTGGATTAGGATAAATTGAAAATAAATGATTGTATTCAATTTCCTTAACGTTGGTAGTACTTTCCGAAGTTAACATGTATTCCCAGACCGAATTATTTAATATGCTCCATTTTATGGTAGAGTTATGATTTAAAATAACTAAACCTGGGGGTTGTGTTGTGAACAGACAATGAGAATTATTGAAAGGGGAATTTGTCACATCAACATGCACTGTGTCAGTCTCGGGATAAATTCCTAAATCACTAATGTTGCTGAGCTGCTTGCTGAACTCAACAGCCTCGTCATACAAGCTTAGATATACAAAATGCCTGTTTTTCTGAGTAACCCCTGGTATTCCTAACCAATTTGCAGGTTGAGCAAAGTGATTACTGTAATCATTAGGACCTGAAAACATAAGTACTCTTTCTGTGCTTTCATATTTTGCAAAGTAACAAGCATGACCTGCACCTTGGGAATGACCAGCTACTGCTATTTTAGACCAATTTAATGTGTTAGAAGAAATTAAATATTGACTCCAGTTTTGCGAAGGATAAGCTGTATCCAGATAATTTATTAGGTTAACAACTCTCGTAAATATAGAATTTAAACTATCAACGCTCACATCAGAACTTAAATTAGTTCCGTAACATATTTCTTGACGATAGTTATTAAATACTAAGTTATCTGATGAGTTTGCCAGACTAGCTGCAGCTATACTATTGGGATATGAGACATTAATAACATCATACCCTAGATTTCCAGCAAATTCAGAAATTCGTAAGTAATTTTTAGTTTTAGATCCTGTACCACCTATGAATAAAAGAAGTTTATCATTGGTAGTTACCGTGTTTCTGACAACCATATGACTATCTTGAACAGCATTATAATTTGGATCTGTTAGAACTGGTTCAATGTAAAATGTATTAACCTGTGAAAAACCATTTGTTGCGATTAGTACACAGATGATAAAATTAACGACTTTCATTTCTGCTTTTTTATTGCCCATAAAGTGTAATATAAAAAACGAAAGGTTAGTTTGGTAGTTAATTTTTAAGTACCTTCTAGCCAAATATAAACATTTTATCTTTTCTAGTCTTATAGCCAAATTTTATTTTTGGCGTTGTTCCGTATTCATTGCTAGTTTTTATTTTTTAAAGACAAAGGATATCAATCTAGGAATTTCATTTTTTTCGTTTTGGTCAAACCATTCATTGACTTCAACTAATTTTAAGTTATTATTTTTAGCATTATCTATATATTCAGAAATGTGGTGTGTATAGACTTCTAATTCATAAGTTCCGTTCTCAGTTTCATATTTGGCTTTACTTCCAGAGTATTGCATAAAAGGATGTAATTCACTGATGAAAAATATTCCATTTTTTCTTAATTTTAGATTTGCTTGATGAAAAATGTGATTTAAATCTTTTATATGTTCAAGTGTTAAACTACAAGTTATTAAATCAGTAAAATCATTCTCAGTTTCCCAATCCTTATTCAAATCTGCTTTTCTAAATGAAACTCTTTTGTCGGATATTTTTGCTTTGGCTTTATTTAGCATTTCTTGAGAAAAATCTAGACCTATAATTCGTTTAGATTTTTTCAATAACCAACTTGTGTTTTTTCCAGTACCACAGCCAAGTTCTAAAACATTTTCAAAATCTAATTTACTTAAAGTATCAATTGTAGATTTTTTGTCTAAATCTCTTGTTCGATTTTTATTGGTATCATATTGATTAGCCCAAATATTATATGCTTTTTCAATATTCATTTTTTATTAACTTTAACGTTCGGCAGCTAAAAAATTGCTGCTATCCATAAAATTAAGTAATAATTTTAAAGGGGTACGATTGGGTTTAGGATGATTTATCACTCGAAGAGCAAGTGTTGCAGTGTTTTTAGGTGACGTTATCAACATTCTAGTTATTTAATAAATGAATCGCTTTCAAAAGAAATTCATCTTTATTTACGGAAAGTCCCTCAATAGTTGGTTTAACTTCATAATCGATCATTACACCTTTTCTTTGAGTTATAGACATATCAGGATAAAATACTCCTGTACCAGTTATTATAGTTTTATAATTATCAAATATTCTAAATGTAGTCGTGTTACCATCTGCCCCCGATGTTCTCGAGCCTACTGTAATCACATTATCTCCAGTTTGAAGGCTCATTAAAGAATACTCACCATGACTTTGCGTATTTTCATTTACAAGTAAGACTACTTTGCCTTTATATTTTCTTGGTGAATTCGTTCCACAAGAGAATGGTTCTTGTAGAACATACTTTCCTGGATAATTCAATAGAGGGTAAATAATTCTGCAAAATTGATTTTCACTAGACGAAATATAGTCAATGACTACATCCCATGTGCCTTTCGGAGAACCGTTTCTAAAGTCTAAAATTAAACCACTGGTTGAGTCTAATTTATTATAGACTTTGTGAACACTGTCTCTTTCAAGCCAGCCCATATTTATATAGCCAATGTTGTCGGTAAGAACTTCATAGGTCTGTTCACTCCTCTTCTTAGGGGCAAAATCTTTATAGAGGTGTCTATGAACCACTTTTGAATATAGATTTCCATCGCGTTTGAATTGTATTTGAACAGAATCTGTAGTTCCGTTGAATATGTGTTTAAAAGAACGGGATTTCTTTCTGCCCTCATTTGAACCAATAATATATTTATTTAACGAGTCGTATTTTGTTGATACATCTGTACCATTTATTTTAGTTATAATATCTCCTACTTTAAAATCATCGATAGAGGCCAATGAGTCATCATAAAAACCTGTTACAATACCAACTCCGTCTAAATATTCAATTGTTACAGGCAAAAACTTATTTCCAAAGTGTTCAAAGGTTTTAAGAGTAACAAATTCACTATGACTGTCATTAATACTTGCCACCAATTCAAGCATCGCTAAATGAAACTCAGTTTCCGTTTTAATATTCAAAAAAACAGGTATCGAATACTCCAAAACCTTATCCCAAGGTTTATCAGTTTGGTATTTATAAGGGAAAAAATACTCGACAAAGTTCCAGTAACGAAATAAGGTGATAAGACGGACATTTGAATCTTTCCAAGATATTTTATTATACACTTTTTCATTTACCATTTGAGCCTCGCTCAGCTTAATTTTTCCATATTCTACATAGTGTTTTTTACCTAAACGTCTATTCGATTCAATTTTCACTAACCTCTTTGTGAGTTCTTTGCTAAAGTAAGAGGTGTCAATAATCCAGTCTAAATTGAAATTATTATCAAAAGTTTCTATAGTTTGGGTTTCACATTTCCGACACTTCCTTACCCTACCAAGAGACTCTAACCAATTTATATAAACTACTGAAACTTCATTCTTATCTTTTGCTTTTTCTAACTGTGGAATTATATTAATTAGTTCTTTATCCCAGTCGAACTTACCTTTTGAGACTTGAGGATGATAATATTTTAAAAACCCCCAAACTTTCGCTAATTGCACTAGTTTGTCTGTTTCACTTAATTGTTCTTGGGCAAAGGATCTATTTCCAAGAAATAATAAAATAAATATGATTAATAAGTGTATTCTCATTATAGTTGTTGATAACGACTGAGTATATGGCAAGTAGGGCAGTAGAAAGCGACAAACTTTCAAGTTAGCACTTAGCCAAATCGTTGTATTTTGATTTTATCTTTTTTGTTTTAAAAGCCAAATCAACGATTTGTCGGACTTGAGTATAAGTACGAAATTTCAGTTTAGCAGAATCTCCGCATTAACTATAGGTAGTGTTCGCAATAGTGTTTATTTCCTTTTGTTTGAATTAAGATATTTAACTAGTTTAAAGATTAACGATACTGGGTTTTGTTGATGGAATGGTAAATCAGATTGTTCCTTGTAAAGTTTTTCGGCACGTTCAATTGCATTTTCCTGTGATGCATTTTCGTCATTTTCGAGTTTCGAATAAATTGTTTGACAAAACTTATAAGATTTACCATCTTTTTCATAGTTGAGATCCCATTGTTCTCCAAGAAACTGATAATAAAAAGTTCTATGATGCTTTTGGTCGGTAAAATTGAAATGTAAATAAAACCATAATTCGAAAGAGTCGTTAGAGTATGCTATATTATAGTTTAATGCTTTGCCTTTAGTGATAGCGTTATCAAAATCAGAGAATTCTTTTTCTCCTTGTTTAACATCCATATCAAAAACACACCATACTTCGTCATATTCTGTTTGATTATTTTCAATTATCGATTTAGTTGAATCAATTAACTTTAATTTACTTTGACCTTTTAAATCGATTGCCTCTACCGTTAGAGTCAATACCGGAAAAGATTCGAAATACAATTTTTCAGTTTGGCCTTCTCCAACAATTAAGATAGTTTTATTGGTCTCTATCGAATCTACACGGTAGAGTGAATTATTAACTTTCTTTAGCCACGGTTTCTGTGCCTTAACATCTGTTATTTTAATTGATTTGGACTTTTTAGGCATCTTCTTTAGGGGTTAATAGTTTACTGAAATCTCCTAAAAAAGGAATTGCTCCGTATTTTCCTTGAATATAATCCTTTTCAAAAGATGCCGTATTTCTAATACCTTTAAATTGACTTAGTGAGTATAAATGACTTGCGCCATACTTATCTTTTTCAACAAATTCAATTTGGTCTCTTCTTAGTGAATTAGAAGATAATAGGTTTGTATCGTGTGTTGTAAAAATAAACTGTGAACCTTCATTACTATCTGAGTTAAAAAGTTCCAATATTTTTTTAGTTAATAAAGGATGAAACCTTGCATCAAATTCATCAATTACAATAACTTCTTTTTCTTTAAGTGCGTTATAAATAAATGGACTTAATTCAAATAGTTTTTTTGTTCCTTCTGATTCATTACTTCCAAAAGAAAAAGATTCTTTTTCGGAAGAAACTAAATTTTCATCAAATTTTTTCCTAGTTGAAATAAGAAATTTTCTTTTTTTCTTTTTTTCAAAATCACTTTTAATATCGTCATCAACATCTTCAGGTAAATCATCCGATGAAACTTCAATTGATTCAACATCATCAATACCAATGTCTCCATATTTTAGAAAATCAAGGATAAAACTTTTTTTCTTTTTTTCTTTTAAAGACTCACCAGCGTAGTTGTACATTCCTTGATGTCCTAGTCCGCTAATTACTGAAATTGATGCAATGCTTTCAACTAATTGTTTGGATAATTTACCAAACCCAAAAGTGGCAAGAGTTGAAAGAAATAACGAATTATGTCTGAAAATATCATTGTCTTCTGAGTCATCATCTAATAAACTTATTAATTTATGACCTTCGCCAAAGTTTGTTTTATCAAGTTCTATAACTTCTTGATTTTCTCTTATAAAAAAAGGTAACTCTCTATCTCCAGGTTTCCCATACAACCATTCTGCAATAATATTTTCATCATTTAATTCAAAACCATATCGGTACTTAATCTCATTATGCCAAAAGATCATTTGAAAAAAACTTGGTTGATTATCCGTTTCAGTTGACAACCTAAAAGGTTCAATCATAGCATCGAGAATATCTTCATCTTTTACAGAAGTTCTTACAATTCTAATAAATGTAACCAATGCCTTGATAATATTACTTTTACCACTTGCATTTGCTCCATATATTGCTTTAGATTTTAAAAAAGACGTGTTCTCTTGATTTCTACCTTTGATGACATTAAGCGTATCAATCTCTGGGTTTTTAGATTTTATCTTTGCAGAAGAAAGGTTAAGAGTTTGAATATCTTTAAATGACTTAAAATTTCCAAAACTAAATTCTTGAAGTTTCATTCTATTTTATAATTTGCGTTTATTGTGCAAATATATAAATAAGAATTTGATTTGTGCTTTGTTTTCGCTTTTATAGTATTACTGCCAACAAATTAATATAGTTACCCCCAAATAATTCGAGCAACAAAAGCATGATTTAATCCAAATGGTTTAAACGTTGCATTCATTCTTGTCCTTGTATAGATGCCATAATAGTTCGCATCAAAGGTGAATTTTTCATTAAATTTATACTTAATACCTAATCCTGTACCACCACCATAACCAACTCCGCCTGGAGGAACTGATTGTTGGAACTTAACTTGACCAGTTGTTGTTGTCCCATTAACTAGGGCATTGTGCATAATTGGATACTTTTCATTATTAATCACAAAATAGTTCTCCTCTAGTTTTGTATTGTTCACATTTCCAAATAGGTTGAAATAGGCTTTCATCGGTCCTTCGCTGTAAAAGTTTGCTTGTATTCCTAGATTTAGATTTGTTCTACTTTCTTCTCCGAAAATTGGAATTTGTTCGAGCTGTTGGTTTCCTGTTAAAGTAGGATCGTTGGGATTATCAACCGCTACTGTAAATACATCTTCAACTTTTAAATTTATAATGTGGATATCAGCATATATTGCTATAGATTCATCTATGTTGATTCCTCCATGTCCGCCCACATTAAAAGTAGTTCTATATCTTATTGTTTGAGGGTTAGGAAAAGAACTTATTCTGTAATTGTATTTAAAGTATTGGTCTAGCTCCGGTTGATAAAAGATATTATTAAAATAGAAGCTAACTCCATAATCAGTTACGTTTCCGGAATAAATTTGAGCTGTTTTATTATTAGCTTTGAAAGCACCAATATTTAGACCGAAAAAGACGGTCCCTTTTATATCGTCGTCTTCTTGTTCTTCGTCTGATTGCGAATAATTAATTGTTGAAGTAATTATAAATAATAGTAATAAAAAATATTTCATTGTGACTTAATAGTTGATTAAATAAGTTAATTGTTCTTTAAATCTAGATTTAGGGAGGAAATCATTTTCTAAAGCACTGGCAAATGGAACAGGAGTATCCAGACTAGCACTCCTCAAAACAGGTGCATCTAAGTATTTAAAACAGTTTTCATTAATTAAAGCTACAATCTCCCCACCAATGCCTCCTGTCATACAGTCTTCGTGTAGTACGATTGCTTTCCCCGTTTTTTTTACGGAATTATAAATTGCTTCCGTATCTAACGGTAATAAAGTTCTTAGATCTATTAAATCTGCATTTATCTCTGGTTGTTCAGTTAGTGTTTCTAGCGCCCAATGTACCCCCATACCGTAAGTAATAATGGTAATGTCATTACCTTCTTTGATTAAATTAGCCTTTCCTATTTCAGTCGTATAGAAATCGTCATTCACTAATTCACTTTTACTTCTATAAAGCGCTTTATGTTCAAATATCATTACAGGGTTAGGATCTTCAATAGCTGCTGCTAATAAACCTTTTGCATCGCCAGGGAAAGCCGGATAAACGATTTTTAAGCCAGGGGTATGAAAAAACCACGCTTCATTACTTTGTGAATGAAATGGTCCTGCACCGACACCGGCTCCAGTTGGCATTCTGATAACTACATCTGCATTTTCTTGCCATCTGTAATGTAGTTTAGCTAAATTATTAATAATTTGATTAAATCCAACAGTTACAAAATCTGCAAACTGCATTTCCATAATCCCTTTATATCCATTAATTGAAAGTCCTAGGGCTGCACCAACTATAGCCGATTCACAGATGGGAGTATTTCTAATCCTATCTTTACCAAATTGCTCTATAAATCCGTCAGTTACCTTGAATACACCACCGTATTCTGCAATGTCTTGCCCCATTATAATACTATTATCGTGCCTTTCCATAGATTGTCTTAATCCATCAGATATAGCATCAATAAAGCGCTTTTCAGTTTTTTTATTAGAGTTAGGCTCTATAGGAGAGTTTTCAAAAGATTTGAAAAGATAATTGTATTCTCGCTCTGTATTTGCTTCAATTTCTGGAGCATTATCTGCTTCTTTCCATTTTAAATTTACATCAGCTTTTACTTCAGTTTTTATCTTTTCTATTTCTTCAGTTGTCAATACATTTTCTTCTGTTAAAAAGCGTTCAAAATTTTCTACAGGATCTTTTATTGCCCATGCATCTTGAAGCCCTTCAGGATAGTACTTAGTACCAGAAGCTTCTTCGTGTCCTCGCATTCTAAAGGACATACATTCAACTAAAATCGGCCTTGGTTTTTTTATGATTGAAGTTCTGGCTTTATGTATTGCCTCATAAACTTCAATAATATTGTTTCCATCAACTTGTATGGTATCCATTCCATAACCAATGCCTTTATCTATAAATTGTTTACATCTAAACTGTTCTTCAGAAGGAGTAGAGAGTCCCCATTGATTATTTTCAACTACAAAAATTACAGGTAAATCCCAAACAGAGGCAACATTTAAGGCTTCGTGAAAGTCGCCCTCACTGGCACCACCATCTCCAGTAAAAACAATGGTAACTTTTTTATTATCTTTTAATTTGTTCGCTAAAGCTATCCCATCCGCAATACCTAATTGAGGACCTAAATGAGAAATCATTCCTACAATATGGTGCTCTTTTGTTCCAAAATGAAACGAACGATCATGCCCTTTTGTAAAACCATCTTCCTTTCCCTGAAACTGTTTGAATAAACGGTCTAATGGAAGTTTTCTTGTTGTAAAAACACCAAGATTTCTATGCATTGGAAGCATAAATTCGTCTTCCTCCATTGCAAGAGCAGTCCCTACAGAAATTGCTTCTTGGCCTATTCCAGAGAACCATTTCGAAATTTTACCTTGCCTTAATAAAATAAGCATTTTCTCTTCAATTAGACGAGGTATAATTAAGTTATTGTAAAAATCAACCAACTGTTCATTAGTTAATGTTTTTCGATCAAACTTAATTGGCTTTAGTTGTATGGAAGACATATCTTTCTTTTTTGAATTGAAAATGTTTTATCAAAAGTATAAAAAACCTTTGTTACATTGACATGATAAAATAGAAATAGAAAAAAAAGATATACAAAGACAATAAAACAATAAGCTTTTACGTATATTTGTTTTTCACATAGATTTAATGATGAACATACATAATAAAGTTACTGCATTGGTTTTTGGAAGCATTTTAGCTTCTAGTACTGTAGTTGATGCTCAAATTTCTTCCCAACAATTATCAGGGAAGCAAATAAATACGATAACTACGGCTGTTCCATTTTTATTAATTACTCCAGATTCTAGATCAGGGGCAATGGGTGATGTAGGAGCTGCTATTAGCCCTGATGCGAATTCTATTCATTGGAATCCATCTAAATTAGCCTTTATAGAAAACGATGCAGGTTTCTCAATGTCTTATTCTCCTTGGTTAAGAAGGTTAGTAAATGACATTAATTTAGCTTATGTGACGGGTTATAAAAAAATTGATGATTTTTCTGCTGTAAGTGCTTCATTGCGATATTTTTCTTTAGGGAATATAACTTTTACGGATCAAACAGGAGGAACAATTAGAGAGTTTAACCCAAGTGAGTTTGCTTTAGATGCTGCTTATGCTAGAAAATTAAGCGAAAACTTTTCAATTGGTTTAGCCGGAAGATATGTCAACTCTAACTTAACTGGTGGAACTTCTGTACAGGGAGCAAATACAAAAGCTGGTCAATCTGTTGCAGCAGATGTTTCTGGTTATTATCAATCAAATGAATTCGAAATAAAAGGAAGAAAAGCTACTTTTGCTGCTGGAATAAACATTTCTAATATAGGCTCTAAAATGTCATATACAGATGGAGCAGATAGAGATTTTATTCCTACTAACTTAAGACTTGGAACCGCTTTAAATGTAGAAATTGATGATTTTAATAAGTTTTCAGTTGCATGTGATGCAAATAAATTATTAGTCCCTACTTCACCAGTTTATCAAACAACCAATGGTCAAGTTGATTATGATATAGAAGGTAATCCAATTGTTTTTTCTGGAAGGAGTAATGATATTGGAACTGCATCAGGCATTTTTGGGTCATTTTCAGATGCTCCAGGAATTGTTTTGAAAGATGATAACGGAACAACAACGGAAGTTAAGAAAGGAAGTCGTTTTAAAGAAGAATTATCTGAGGTCAACTTATCTGTTGGTGGTGAGTATTTATATAATAATGTTTTTGCTGTAAGAGCTGGTTATTTTTATGAAGCTCCTACAAAAGGTAATCGTCAATTTGTTTCCTTTGGAGCTGGATTAAAATATCAAGTTTTTCAATTAGATTTATCTTATTTAGTTGCTTTAACACAACAAAGCCCTATCGCTAATACTATTCGTTTTTCTTTATTATTTAATTTTGGAGGAAAAAATAAAGCTTAATAAAATATAATTATTAATATAATATAGCTCTATCAATATAATTGATGGAGCTATTTTTTTTTAATCTAGCTTACTTTAGTAGAAAAGAGAGTATAAATATTGTATTTTCTTGTATATTTGTTTAAATAGGTGAAATTTTTAAGTATCCAGATGATGGCAAAATATATTTTATTTTTTAGTAGCGTATTCCTACTTTTTAGTTGTGGAGGAGATGAAGAAGTTGTAGTAGAAGAGGTAATAGAAAACCTAACTGCTTCTGGAACTGTAAGTCATCATGGTAAAGATATTCCAATTAGTTACGGCGGGTTATTTAGAATGAATGAGTCTTCTTCATTCAAGACAATGTTCCCACACGGGATTACTGACGAAGTCAGTGTGCATGTAGGAGGTCAAATGTTTGAAGGGTTGGTCAAGCTTGATGAGAAAACGCTAGAAGTATTACCATGTATTGCAAAAAGTTTCACACCAAATGAAGATGCTTCTGTTTGGACTTTTAAATTAGAAGAAAATGTATTTTTTCATGATAATGAATGTTTTGAAGGAGGGAAAGGAAGAAAAGTTACTGCACAAGACATAAAGTATTGTTTTGATTTGTTAGGGACTGCTTATCCTCAAAATAATACATTTTATATCTTTCAAAATAAAATAAAGGGTGTCAATGATCATTACGAAAAGACAGGAAATGGAGTTAAAGTAGATGGAGGAGTCGAAGGGATTAAGGTCATTGATGATTTAACACTAGAAATTACGTTAACTCAATCTTTGTCATTTTTCCCTAAAGTTTTAGTGCATAATGCTTGTTGGATATTTCCTAAAGAAGCATTTGAAAAATATGGTGAAGACTTAAGAATTAACCCAGTAGGAACAGGTCCTTTTGTTATTGATGCTGTTAAAGAAGGAAATCAAGTTCGTCTAAAAAGAAATAATAATTATTGGAGAAAAGATAAGTTTGGTAATCAATTACCTTTTTTGGATTTAGTGAAAATTACTTTTACAAGGGATAAAAAATCTGAAATGTTAAATTTCAGGAAAGATAATCTAGATATGATTTCTAAACTTCCTGTTGATGAAATAGAGGCTGTTCTTGTTGGGTTAAGTGATGCTATAGAAGGTAAGAACTCTGCATTTACATATCAACAAACATCAGCTCTAAATGTCCAAAATTATGAGTTTTTACATACAGGAGAAGTGTTTAAAGACATTAGAGTAAGAAGAGCATTTTGTTATGCTGTAAACAGAAGAAGTTTGGTTCAGGATGTATTAAGAGGTGATGGAGAGCCAGCAGTTCATGGTGTTATTCCTGATTTCCATGGATATAATAATAAAATTATTAAAGGGTTTGAATACAATCCTGAAAAAGCTAGAGAATTATTAGCAGAAGCTGGATTTCCAAACGGAGAAGGTTTTCCAGATTTAACATTGACAATAAGCGATGGAGGAGGAAATAATTCTAGAATAGCAGAAGCTATTTATTCTATGTTTAAACAAAATTTAGGTATTCATCTAAATATAGACGTCATTCCCTTCACAACGATTCAGGATAGAATGAGAACTGGTTCAATGGAGTTTTCGAGAAGAGGATGGGTTGCCGATTACCCAGATGCGTCTACTTTTTTAGAAATGTATTATGGTAGGGGAGTTCCTGATGATCCACATGCTGTTTCTATGATTAATTCATCTAGATACAAAAACCCTAAGTTCGATCAGCTTTTTGAAAAAGCAATGCAAACTTCTGACGATGAGCAACGTGTTAAGTTATATCAAGAGTGTGATCAAATTTTAATTGACGATGCTGCTTTTCTTCCATTATTTTATGCTGATTATGTAAGGTTAGTAAAAGATAATGTTGTTGGATTAGACATCAATGCAATGGATTATAGAGATTTATCAGACGTATTCTTTTCATCAAATAAATAGAAAATAGAAAAATGAATAAAATTAGTTTATTAGTTATTGGAATAACAATTATTGCTTCATCTTGTGTACCCGCAAGAAAGTTTGAAGAAATTGAGAAAAAGCAAGCTGCTTGTGCTGAAGAATTAAAAAAGGTGAAAGCTCAGAACTTGGGTTATGAAACGACTAATGCCGAATTAACTTCTAAGATAGATGTTTTAGATAAAAGTATAGGAAGGTTAAAATCAGACACAAGTCTTCTAGGTAAATCTCTTCGAATGAAAGAGAAACAATATGATAAAATTGATGCGCTTAATGTTAGAATTCAAAGTCAATTAGAAGCACTACAAAAAGGAAGCACAATTGAAAATCAGCGTTTAGTAAATGATTTAAATGCTACTCGACTAGAACTTCAGCGTAAAGAAGATGAGTTAAATCGTTTAGATAATGAACTAAAATTGTTAGAAGCTAAATTAAATAAGAAGGAAGCGACTCTAAATCAACTTTCTGCAGATTTAGCAAGCAGAGAGCAACGTGTTAAGGAGCTAGAAGAGTTAATAGCGAGTAAGGATGCTGCAGTAAACGAGTTAAAAAATAAAGTTTCAGCTGCTCTATTAGGGTTTAAAGACAAAGGATTAACGGTAGAACAAAAAAATGGAAGAGTTTACGTAAGTATGGAAGCTAAACTGTTGTTCCCATCTGGAAGTACTAAAATAGATACACAAGGTAAATCTGCCTTAATTTCGTTAGCTAAAGTCTTACAAGATCAAGAAGATTTAGAAGTTTTAGTTGAAGGACATACAGACACGGATAAATTGAGTTCTTCGTCTCACCCAAAAAACAACTGGGAATTAAGTGTTTTAAGAGCTACTAGTGTAGTAGAAATCATGTTAGGTAGTTCTACTATAAATCCTAAAACAATTACAGCTGCGGGTAGAGGAGAGTTTTTGCCAATAGATCCATCTGATAAAGCTAAGAATAGAAGAATAGAAGTTATTTTAATTCCTAATCTAGATGAGTTATTTAAGATTATTTCTAAGTAAGGAAATATATTTATAATATAAAAAAAGCCCTAAATAATTTTCTTTAGGGCTTTTTTTATGCTTAAGTTTAACACCATTCCATGTCTCCTACTTCAGTTTCTGTTATTAAGTTTTGCCAATGCTCTATACTTTCTGCATTTTGAATTTCGAACTCTCCTGAAGATTCCCTTCTTAGCTTGATTAAATGCCCTCCAGATTTTAAAGTTTTACCTATGTCGTATGCTAAAGAGCGAATATAGGTTCCTTTAGAGCTTTTGATATAAAAATGAACTTCATTATCTTCTTTCAACTCTAATTCTAACTCAAAAACGATAATGTCGTTTGCCTTCATTATAATTTCTTCTCCGTTTCTAGCTGCTTTATATGCTCTTTTTCCATCAACTTTTTTTGCCGAAAAAATAGGAGGGACTTGTTGTATAGTTCCTAGAAACTGTACTTTTACTTCGTTAATTAATTCTTGGGTAATGTGTTCTGTTGGAAAAGTTTCATTAATCTCCGTTTCTAGATCATAAGAAGGTGTTGTGGCCCCTAATTTTATTATTCCAGTATAGACCTTAACGTCATTTATAAAGCTAGTTATCTCTTTTGTTTTTCTTCCTGTACATATAACTAGTAAACCTGTAGCTAGTGGGTCTAGTGTTCCGGCGTGACCAACTTTTAATCGTTTTATATTATACTTACGCTTAAGTGGGTACCTCAATTTGTTGACGACATCAAAAGAAGTCCACCCTAATGGTTTATCAACAAGTAGTATTTCTCCTTTGCGAAAATTATAGATTTTTTGTTCCATTTTAATTTAAGAGACTTAATGGTTTAGTTGCCATATAATCGCAAGAACACCAACAATAAAACAATAGATAGAGAAATAAACGAGTTTACTTTTCTTAACTAAAGAAATCATCCAAGTACAAGCAAATAAGCCTGTAATAAAAGCAGCTACAAAACCTGCACCTAGAGAAGTAGTGTCTAAGTTGTTTAGAGTGAAATCGTCACTGAGAACATCTTTAGCAATTTTACCAAAAATTAAAGGAACGACCATTAAAAAAGAAAAACGAGCTGCTTTTTCTCTATCAACTCCCATTAAAACTGAGGTAGAAATTGTTGCTCCTGACCTTGAAATACCAGGAAGTATAGCAATTGCTTGAGAAACTCCTATGATTAAAGAACCTATAAAAGAAACATCTTTATTTGTGTTTTTTGCTCTGTCAGCTGAAAAAAGAAGTACTCCTGTTAAAATTAACATAGCTCCAACCAAAAGAATTTGACCATTAAAAAAAGATTCGATTAAATCATCGTACAATACTCCTACAATTGCTGCAGGCACCATTGAAATTATAATTTTTACTGAAAACTGTAATTCATCATTCCATTTAAACGAAAAGAGCCCTTTTATAATTTTTATAATATCTTTTCTAAAAATAACGACCGTGCTAAGTGCTGTTGCAAAATGCAATACCACTGTCATAAGCATACTTTCTTCAGCTACAGTATCATCTCCTAAAATAACCTTTGCTAATTCTAAATGACCACTACTACTGACAGGTAAAAATTCTGTTAGCCCCTGAATAATCCCTAAAATGATTGCTGATAATAAATCCATTGATGATATTATCTAATCTTCAATTGTGTTTTCTGTTGTATCAGTTTTAGGCTTTCTTAAAATAGCAAAAAGTACTATTGCAAAACCGATGATAATAACGAAAGGAGCCAATGTTATTCTTCTAAATGAAAAAAGTTCTTCTTCAAGAAAAATTGAAGGATCTTCAGATCCTCCACCGGACATTAAAAAGAACCCAATAACAGTTGTGATAACACCAATTAAAATATATTTATAATTCTCTATAGGGACTGCTAATTTATTGTTTGACATTTTAGTATTTATTTTAATTAAAAAAGTTTATCAGATTTTATCCAAAGGTATTTGTTTAATGCAAAAAAAGTAGAAAAATAACTAATAAACATTCCTGATAGTATTAAACCTCCAAATATAGAACCAATTAAGATTAATTCTGTTTGGTAGCCTTCGGCTGTTTCTGTCATGTTTTCTATAGATTGGGGATTGAACTCAGCTAATAAATATCCAGCTCCTAAAAGCAAAAGAATTGCTATTATTCCTGAAATAAAACCTTGAGCTAATGCTGATCTTAAAAATGGACGACGAATAAAGGATGATTTTGCACCTACTAATTGCATTGTTTTAATTAAGAATCGTTTAGAAAAAATTGCCAGCCTTATTGTGTTATTAATTAACAGAACTGCGATTATTAATAAAAGAGCTGCGGCTATTAATAGAAAAATTTCTAATTTTTTAAATGATTGTCCAATTTCTAGAAAATGAGATTGATTATAAAAAACTTCATCTATAATG
>JAGXIB010000203.1 GCA_024635865.1 Flavobacteriales bacterium | reverse complement strand
GAAGGAACATTAGAAGAAAAAGCTAAAGCTGGAATCAAACACATTAACGAATTCTACCATTCATTAAAAATTGACACGAAGCTTTCCGAGTACACCGATAAATTTGAAAATACTGCAAAAACTATTTCTGAACGATTTACAGAAAGAGGTTGGTTAGGGATTGGTGAGCATGGAAACATTACTCCTAACGATGTTGAAAAAATTGTAGAGATGAGTTACTAAGCTCTCTAAATTGTAGTTTTAAGTCCCATAAATAAAATATTTATGGGACTTTTTCTTTGTAAAACAACTAAAAAAATTAATCAATTTTAACATTCTTAAAGTCTTGATACTGAAAATTGTTATTTACTTTAGCGCTCAAATTAAAATTAATAATTACCTACATTTTATAAGACATTCCGTCTATTTGTTTAGCGGAATTATTACAATCAATAAAAAATAAAACTAAATGAAAAAGTTATTATCACTATTAATAATCGTTGGAACTTCTGTATACGTTAATGCACAGAACTTAACAAAAAATAGCCCAGAAGCAGAAGTAGAACAAGCTGTAGGAGCTACGACTATCAAAATTAAATACTCCAGACCAGGCGTAAAAGAAAGAACTATTTATGGAGGCTTAGTTCCTTTTGATAAAATGTGTCGTTTTGGTGCAAATAGCGCAACAAACATAACCTCAGAACATTCATTATTTTTTAATGACAAAGAGTTAAAAGCTGGAACGTATTCTGTATTTGCAATTCCTGGAAAAGAATCTTGGGAAATTCTTTTTAATACTGATACAAAAGCAACTGTTAATAGCTATGATAAAGATAAAACAGTATTAATTGTTAAGGGTAAAGTTTCTGAAAACTCATATACAGAGTCATTACTTATTGGGTTTGATAATTTAAGAGATGAGTCTGCAAGTATTATAGCGTTATGGGAAAAAACAAAGGTTGAAATTCCTTTTACAGTAAATACAAAAGAAAATTCGGAAAGCAACATAAAAAATGCGATTGAAAAAGGAGAGGATTTAGGTAGTGTTTACAACAATGCAGCGAGTTACTATTACTCAAGTGCAAAAGATTACAAGCAAGCCTTAAAATACGTAGAGGAGTCTATAAAATTAGAAAGTAACTATCGTAATTATTTTATGAAAGCAAGAATTATCTATGAATTAGATGATAAGAAAAAAGCAAAAGAATTAGCTAAAAAATCTTTAGAGATGTCTAAAGATCAAAATGCATCTATAGGGTACCAAAACTACATAAGCGAAACAATAGAGAAGTGGGAAAAATAATTTATACTTCATAGAATGAATCCTTCTCTATCTGAGAATGAAAATTCCAAGTCTTTAAAAGACTTGGAATTTTTTTTATAGATATGGGCTTAACGAAGGAACAGAGTAAAAAAGTTGATTATTTTTCACAAATAAATCGAATTACTTTCTTTAAAATAATTTAATATTACTAATATTGTCCAAAAGATATACCATGATATTTGCTAACACTGATAAAGAAATAACACTGATTTATAATTCCGAAGATCACATTGGTAGGCAAATTTTGACTTATACTCAAATTGAAAAAATACCTGTTCATGACATAGATTTATTACATATGAAATTAACTTCTACACAATGGGCAGAATTAGCATCTAGGATGGGTATTGATGTACAAGATTTAGTAAATACTGAAAGTGCTGATTTTTTACAAAAGTTTGGTCATATGGAACTATTATCAGATAATGATTGGTTAAAATTATTGATTCATAATCCTAGCATATTAAAGGCTCCCATTGTCATGAAGGGGAGCAAAGTTGTGATGATGACAAATCCTCAAGAAATGCTTTATTTCGTTAAATAAAGAGTTTTAAGCATAAAAGAATCTCTTTTCTTCAAGTCGTTCTGTTTATCTAAAAATCTTATCTCAATTAATAGTTGAAATAATGATTAAAATAAGCAATCAATAATAAAGTATTGCCATCTAATACTATAAAATAGGTTGTGCTAAAAGCATAAAATTCAATTTAAACAAGGCCAATTTTGTTTAAATTTATTTATGAGTTTATGGAAAAAGTCTTTGACTCTATCCAGAATAAAACTAACTTTGTTGCTCACTATTAGAATTCAAAATACTAGTAGTTTTAAACACAATCAATGAACATTTACAAACAAATTGAAGCAGCAATACAAACTGCCTCTCACATAGTAATTACTGCTCACAAATCTGCAGACGGAGACTCAGTAGGTTCTTCTTTAGGTTTATTACACTTTATTGAAAAATTAGGTAAGAAAGCTGTAGTTTGTCACCCAGATAAGGCTCCAGAGTTTTTAAACTGGTTAGACACCTCTCCTATTCTTTTAATGGAAGAAAATGCTGAAAAAGTAACAGAAGAAATGCAAAAAGCTGACCTGATATTCTGTTTAGATTACAATGCAACAAATCGTATTGGACCAGAGATGCAAGCATTATTGGAAGAAGCTACTTGTCAAAAAATAATGATAGACCATCATTTAAGTCCAGAAGATTTTGCTACAATAACGGTGTCTGAACCTGCTACTTGTTCTACTTCACAATTAATAATAGAGTTAATAGAACAGTCTGGGCATATAGATTTGTTAGATGAAAAAATTGGAACACCTTTATATCTGGGTATTTTAACAGATACTGGTAGCTTTAGATTTAATTCTGTTAAACCTCGTACACATGGAGTTTTAGCTAAATTGTTAGCTTCAGGAGTACAACACCATTTGGTACATGAGAGACTAAGTGAAAACAATACTGAAAGTCGTTTACGCTTGCAAGGATACGCAATGAGTGAAAAATTAGAAATTTTATACGACAGTAACGTAGCTATAATCTCTTTATCTAAAGAAGAACTAGCAAAGTATAATTATAAAAAAGGAGACACCGATAACCTGGCAAATTTAATTTTATCTATTAAAGGAATGAAGGCGGCAATTGTATTTACTGAACGTGATGGAATTATGAAAATGTCTTTCCGTTCGAAAGGAGAAGAAAATCCTGTAAATATTTTAGCAAAAGAACATTTTAACGGTGGTGGTCATGCAAATGCTTCTGGCGGAATGAGTGATTTAACCGTAACCGAAACATTAGAAAAACTAAAAAGATTAATCCCTCAATATTTTTAAACAACAAAAGCATTTTAAAATAACACAACAATATGACTCAAGAAGATTTTCTAGAACAAAAGGTATTTATAGGATTAACAAGTATAAATAAGGATAAGAAAACAAAAGATCTTTATTTTTCGGAAGAAGACTTTAGCAAGATTTTAGAAAAAGCTGAATACTTTGGTGTTTCAATTTACGACATCAAGACTACTTTAGAAGGGAAAGAATTTAAAGCGATAAACCACGAAGCTTTTAGAAAAAAAGCAACTGATGCTAAATGGTACAAAAGAGAATTTGACAACTTAAAACGTTTACAAGAAGGATTGCTTTATGCTGCTTCTTATAAAGTTTCTAAAAAATTGTTGGCTAGAGAAGAGTAAATCGTTTTAAAGTAAAAATAAATTTTACAGAATGATCATTATAGTCGGAGCTGGCTTATCAGGACTTTTAACTGGTTACCTATTAAAAAAGAAGGTTTAATATTGGAAGCAAGAAATAGAGTTGGCGGAAGAATCAATACACTCTACGGTTCAAATAAAGCTCCTGTTGAAATGGGAGCAACTTGGTTTACCAAGCAACATAAAGCCTTATTCGAAATTTTAGATGAGCTAAATATTGAATACTTTGAACAGAAGATGGATTCCAAAGTCTTCTATGAAGCCACTCAATTTCCAGGATATATGGAAGGAGCAGTAAATTCAGCTAATCTGGTTGCTGAAAAAATTATCAAAGCAAATAAGCAACTACAAAAAACCAATTCATCAACATAAAATTCATTTTCTAGTATTAAAAGAGTAATGACTATCTTTATATTCTTTTTCAGGAAATCAAACAGATTATTATGAGTAGTAAGTCTTCAAAAAGTAAAAATAGAGGTTCAAAATCTACTTCTAAGGGAAAGCCATCTAGCAGTTTTAAAATTCAAAAATCTACTTTAAACCCAGATTTATTAATTCGTAAAGCAACTTTGCAAGCTGAAGAAGTATACTATTCTAAACGTTTTTTTGACGAAATGCCATTAGACATTCGTTTAAAAGAAAACTTAAAGAAAAAAGGATTCCTTAAGCCAACAGAAATACAAGACAAAACATTAGAGTTCTTGTTAGAAAAAAGAGATCTTTTAGGTGTGGCTCAAACAGGAACTGGTAAAACCGGAGCATTCTTAATTCCAATAGTTGAAAGAATACTAAAAACCGAAAAAAAACCATTTGCTTTAATTATAGTTCCTACAAGAGAACTAGCAATACAAATTGACAAAGATTTTAAAAGCATTACCAAAGGGTTAAAATTATTTAGTTCTTGTTTTATTGGGGGGACAAACATTAATCGAGACATTCAAGAATTAAGACGAAAAAGTCATGTTATTATAGGTACCCCAAGAAGAATTCTAGAGTTAATAAAACATAAAGAATTAGACTTAAGAGAAACAAACTCATTAGTGCTTGATGAGTTTGATAAGATGTTAGCGTTAGGGTTTCTAAAAGAAGTAGAACACATTACAGGCGCAATGCATCGTCGTCAACATACCATGCTATTTTCAGCAACAATAGATAAAAAACAGTTGACTTCAATTCAGGAAATTCTTTATAATCCCATTACTGTTAAGATAAGTAAAAATGATACGACTGGAGAGCACATAGATCAAGATATTATTAAATACACCAAAGAAGAAAATAAATTTGATATTCTCTGTGAATTGTTAAACACGAAAGAGTTTAATAAAGTTTTGTTATTTGAAGAAACTAAAAAAGGAGTAGATTATCTGACTAAACAATTAACTAAATTTAATATAAAAGCAGAATCGATTCACGGTGACTTAACACAATCGGATCGACTTAATGCGCTAAAAAACTTTAAGGATGGAGATGTCCAAGTTTTAGTAGCCACGGACGTAGCTGCAAGAGGAATTGATGTTTCTAATATTACACATGTCATTAATTACCAAATACCACAGAATTTCGACCAATATATTCACAGAATAGGAAGAACTGGAAGAGCTGGAAAACAAGGTAAAGCTTTTACATTTGTTGAAGTTTAATCTATTATCTTTAGTTTAAAACAAAATATTTTATTGATCCTTATCTTTTTATTATCATCCTGTGTAAATACTGAAGACAATTATTGTACAAATTATTGGCTTAATGGATTACTTTCTTTTTCATTTGAAATTCCTTTAGAAATTAACCAAAGAAAGGAGGTAATGTCGATTGGAGATACTTTATTCATTAGTATTGAAATGAATGACTCAATAACTGACCTAAGTTCAATTAGTCAAAATCAAAAAAATAAAATAAAAGACTTTCCGCTATATATTAAACCTTTTATCGGTAAGCTAAATGATGATTATATGTATTCCCCTTCTGTTTCAGATCAAAGTCAACATCTATTACTTATGAATGGAGATAGTATGTCTCATAATAATAGAAAGGTCTATTTGACTTACGAGAAAAATAAATACTATTTAAATCTGGCGTTCATTGCTGAAAGCAAAGGTCTTTACTTAGTTGATCTTCCAAATGTAAATCTAGGAACTGATTTATTCCCGTGGTTATGCAAAAATCAAAGCGCTAGTGGAATAATCAAAATACAAAACCTTAAAAATAATAATGACATATTAAATGTGCATTTAAAAAAATATTTGAATAAGAAATACACTGTAAAGGAATCCAAATACAGTGAAGGCTATTCTATTATTGCATTAGATGATACCGTTAACATAAATTATGTAGGTTTTAATTACGCTTTTGAAGTAAATTAACTTTATCATTTTCTTATATTTGTATTTAATACAAGAATTCAATTAAGAATAAAAATTTAATAAGATGAGCCAATTTCATACATTAACTATAGCAAAAATAACTCAACAGACTCCAGACACTGTATCTGTTGCTTTCAATATTCCTGAGTCTTTAACAGATTCTTTTAAATACATACCTGGACAATACTTAACTTTAAAATTTAACATAAACGGGCAAGAAGTAAGAAGAGCTTATTCTCTTTGTTCCTCACCATTGACTGATGATTTACTAGAAGTAGCAGTAAAGAAAGTTGAAAAAGGAATTGTTTCCAGTTATATTAATGAAGAATTGTCCATTGGAGATAAAATAGAAGTTATGCCACCTCAAGGAAACTTTACGCTAGAGGTAAATCCTTCATCAAGCAAGAATTATGTTGCTTTTGCTGCAGGAAGTGGAATTACGCCAATTATCTCTATCATTAAAAGTGTTTTGAATAATGAACCTAAAAGTAAATTCACTCTAGTTTATGGGAACAAGACAAAAGAGTCTACCATTTTTGACAAAGAGTTGAGTGAGCTTTCTGAAGGTAACCTTAACTTAATAAATATATATTCTAGAGAGAATACTGGTAATGCATTGACAGAAGGAAGAATAAATAGTGATAAAGTAAACGCCATCATTAAAAATGATTTAGAGCTTTTAAAGGCTGATAGTTTCTTTATGTGCGGTCCTGAAGAAATGATTGTTGCAGTTGCTGGTTCTTTAAAAGTTTATGGAGTTCTAGACGAAAAAGTAAATTATGAATTATTTACTACACCAGTTTTACTAGCTAAAGAAACTCCTAAAGAGGAAACGAATTTTTCAGGAGATGCAACAGTAAAAGTTATTTATGACGATGAAGAAGTTGAATTTTCTTTAAATTCGAAAGGAGCTACCATTCTAGATGCAGCAATGCAACAAGATGTTGACGTCCCTTTCTCTTGTAAAGGAGCTGTTTGTTGCACTTGTAAAGCATTAGTTACAGAAGGGAGAGCCATAATGGACGCTAATTATTCACTTAGTGATAGTGAAGTAGCTGAAGGCTATATATTAACTTGCCAAGCTCACCCAGCTTCTGCTAATCTAACTGTAGATTATGACGAAGCATAAATAAGCAACTAACTACTCTTTTTATTCGTCTTATTAGAAATTACTACTAAATTATAGTATGAAATATATTTTAATTCATATCTCATTCTTGTTTATTACTTTTTCTATTAAAAGTCAATGTAACAATGTAGCTATTGACTTAAACACATGGACTCCCCAAGGAGGAACATGGAACGTAAATGGAGCAGGAACATCTGTTAATCAAACTGTAAATGGTGGGAATGTTTATTTTCTAAGTCCTCAGCCATTCATTAATGTAACTATCTCTGGGACTTTACGAACTGCTGATCCAGACGATGATAACATGGGTTTCGTCTTTGGGGTTGAAGGAACAATAGGTGTAGCTCCATTTCACTATTATGTACTTGAATGGGATCAAGGAGGTAACGGAAATGGAATGTATGTTAAAGAGTATGACCAAACAGGACTTGTTTCAACCCCATTGTCTTTAGTTGGAAATCATTGGACCAGAAACTTTAATCATAACTTTACTTTAAGTTATCAGTCGAGTAAATTAGTAATTACTATGGATGGAATAACTGTTCTAGATATAGACGGATGCTTTAATCCTGGTAAGTTTGGTTTTTTTAATCGTTCACAAGCAAATGTTACTTACTCCAACTTTCAATACTTACCCATTTCAGACTTTTTATTTGTTTCTAATGACAGTATTTGTATAAATGAGCAAGCACAAACAGATATATTCTGCCTAAATAATAACCTTAGCCCTTACTCTGAATTTAGATGGGATTTTGGAGATGGAACAATAGTTCCTAATGTGTCATCTGCACAACATATGTATACAACAGCAGGCACTTATAATATAGAACTCTATGTAAAAGACTTTTTTGGCTGTGAAGACTCAATAATAAAACCCATAACAGTTTTCGACCCTTCATTTACTCTTGGACCAGATCAAACCAT
>JAGXIB010000202.1 GCA_024635865.1 Flavobacteriales bacterium | reverse complement strand
CTGCATGACTACTTTTGTTCATCCCCATTTGAGTATTGTGAGTCACTTCGTTTCCTGGTAAAATTCCAAAATAAGTATAAATAGGTTGTATTTGACTGTGACGACCAACCCCTAGACTAATGGTGTTCTTTTTGTCTAGTGTCCACTTCATACCTGCTCTTGGCTCTACACCTGAAACAGAATTATTTAAACTAAAATAAGAGTAATGCAACCCACCAGTAAATACTAGTTTTTCACTTGCTTTGTACTTATAGGAAACATAAGGTTGAATTAAAGCAAATGATTCGTCAGAGTTCCATCGCTGATTCCATACATAGGTAGCCGTATCAATAATACTATCATGAAAACTTGTAATAAAAAAATCTGCATTATATCCAGCTTTTAACACTCCTTTATTCCCTACTTTAGAATTTATAAATGTAGAACTTGTAAATTTTGTTGTATTAAAAGTAAACCTCATAAAATCAGTTATAGAATCTAATCTAAAATCTCCTTCTGGGTTAGCAACCTCTCTATAAATTAACTGATGATTCGATCTTTGTTGTTCTTTAGACATTGCTAACGAAGACTTAATATAAGTATCTTCATTCAATGGTTTAGAGTAAGTAATTCCTCCTACGGCCATTCCTGTTCTAAAATACTGATCTTTATCATTTACTCCAAAAGTCTCTAATTCATTTTTATTTTTTTGCTCACTAATTAAGATATCAATTCTGCTTACACCACTCATGGCCCATAAAGAAACATTTCCTCCTTTTTTTAGCGGAAAGTTTAGTTTAAAATTCAAATCCTGATAGTAAGGTACTGCATCTGTTCCAAAGTCAATTCCTAAAGCACCAAACAAAACCAATGTTGAATATCGATACATAATTAGAAAAGAAGATCCTTTCTTTTTAGAAATAGGACCTTCTGCTAACAATTCTGTTCCAAAAAGTCCAAGCTGACCTGTAAACTCATATTTTTCGTTATTTCCTGACCTTAGTTTTAAATCAAAAACTCCAGCAGTACTATTTCCAAATTCAGCAGGGAAAGCTCCCGTAAAAAAATCACTATTAGAGAGGATCTTATTATTTATAATACTTACAGGACCTCCGGTAGAACCTGAAACCGAAAAGTGATTTGGATTCGGGATGTCCACCCCTTCTACTCTATACAAAACACCTAAAGGAGAATTTCCTCTCACTACAATATCATTTCGACTATCATCCGCACCAGTAACTCCAGCAAAATTACTAGCCATACGAGCAGGGTCTCCTCTACTTCCAGCATATCGTTCGGTTTCTTCTACAGAAAAGACTTGAGCACTAACCATTGCCATTTCATTTTTCACATCTCGTCCATTACTTGACTCAATCACTACTTCATCCATTAAAGTACTCGACTCTTCAAGTGAAACATTCATAATCACTTCTTTAGCTGAATTTACTACAATCGTTTTTATTTGAGGATTATACCCTAAGTAGGTAATTTTAACTTGGTGCCTTCCTAAAGAAACTCCTTCTATTTTAAATTTACCATACATGTCAGTAGCCGCACCTAATAACTTTATTGTATCTGAAATAACGACAACATTTACTCCTGGTAGTGGATATTTAGATTCTAAATCTACTATTGTTCCTTTTATTGTTTGCTGCCCAGAGATGTTGCTGCAAACAAATAAAAATAAAATTATTATATAACTTTTCATTTTCTTATTTCTAAAGAGTTGCAAATCTATTAAAATTATTGAGACGGCGAAAAATGAATTTATTCCAATAATTTAATTGACAAGCAATAAAAAAATAGGTCCCCATATAGGCCTATTGATGATGGTAAGGTTCGTTTTTTAAGATTGTGAATCCCCTATACAATTGCTCCTTAAAAATCATGCGAACCATTTGGTGAGAAAACGTCATCTTTGAAAGTGCTATTTTTTGATTACTCCTTTTATAAACGAGCTCACTAAACCCATAAGCCCCACCAACAACAAACACTACTCTTTTGACCCCAGAGTTTAATTGCTTTTGTAAAAATTGACTATACCCTACAGAGTTATACTCTTTTCCATTTTCGTCTAATAAAACTAAATAGTCTGAGGTCTCTAACTTACTTAAGATTAACTCTCCTTCTTTTTCTTTAATTTCAGCCTCTGAAAGGTTTTTTACTTTTTTTAATTCTGGAATAATTACCTCATCAAATCGTATATAATGCTTTAATCGCTTTTCATATTCTTGTTCTCCTTCTAATAAATATTTCTTGATGGTTTTCCCTACTGCGATTAATCTTACTTGCATATTCTAATT
This sequence comes from Flavobacteriales bacterium, assembly GCA_024635865.1. GTDB lineage: Bacteria > Bacteroidota > Bacteroidia > Flavobacteriales_D > Parvicellaceae > S010-51. The sequence continues at coordinate 8,537 of JAGXIB010000202.1, read as the reverse complement.
GAAATTTAAAAATCAAAGAGTTTTGTTAACTTTGACAAATATAACGATAACCAAGAAACATGAAAATTAAAGATTTTGTAGCCTTAGCTATTGAAGAAGATATAAAAGACGGTGACCATTCAGCTTTAGCTTGTATACCTTACGATGCAAGAGGAAAGGCAAAGTTATTGGTAAAAGAAGAGGGGATAATAGCTGGAATAGCTGTTGCAAAAGAAATCTTTAAAGCTTTTGACGAGTCTATCGTTTTCGAACAAGTTTTAAACGATGGAGATTTTGTAAAACATGGAGACATTGCATTTTACATCGAAGGATATTCTCAAAAGCTATTGAGTTCTGAGCGTCTTGTCTTAAACATTATGCAAAGAATGAGTGCCATTGCAACACTTACGAATAAGTTTGTAGTTGAAATTGGAGATTTACCGACTAAGATCTTAGACACCAGAAAAACCACTCCATTGATTCGTTTTTTAGAAAAGCAAGCGGTAAAAATTGGAGGAGGAGAAAACCATAGAATGGGACTTTATGATATGGTAATGTTAAAAGATAATCACATTGATTTTGCTGGGGGGATTGAAAATGCTATCATTAAGACAAAAACTTATTTAGCTGATAATAATTTAGACCTTAAAATCGAAATAGAAACTAGAAACCTACTAGAGGTTGAAGAAATCTTATTTATAGGTGGCGTAGATCGAATTATGTTAGATAACTTTTCTCATGAAGACATGAGAATAGCTGTAAAACTAATCGATGGGAATTATGAAACAGAAGCTTCTGGAGGGATTAAACTATCTACTGTTAGAAGTTATGCCGAATGTGGAGTCGACTATATCTCTTCAGGTGCTTTGACTCACTCCGTTCACAATTTAGATTTAAGTTTAAAAGCAGTAAAGTAAATTGTTCGAAAAAATAAAATATAAGTTACAAAACAATGCTATTGTTAGAACGTCAATAAAATGGAGTTCAAAATTAGTCTTGCCTGGATTTGGAGGGATGACTTTATATGAAACATTAGTATTTTTATACGAATCCTTTCAAAAGGCTCAGTATGGAACGAGAAGTGCTGCTATTTCTTTTAAATTTTTCTCTGCAATTTTCCCTGCATTAGTGTTCTTATTGTCTTTAATCCCTTACATTCCTATTGAGAACTTTCAAGAGGATTTACTCTTTTATCTTTCACAAGCTTTACCAAGTAACGCCTATTCTTTAGTAGAAGACACCATCAACGACTTAGTCACTAAAAAACATAATGTATTGCTTTCTATCGGTTTTCTTTTTTCGCTCTATTATGCTTCTGATGGTCTAAATGCTTTACTAGAAAGCTTTAATGAATCCTACCAAATAGAAATAAAAAGAAGCTCTATAAAACAACGATTAATTTCTTTAGGTGGCTTTGCAGTCACCTCTCTTTTTTTAATTGTAGCAATAGGGGCATTAATTCTTGGAGAAATAGCAATTAAATCTATTTTTCAAGGAGGTCTGAGCGGTTTTGGTAGCTTTCTTTTTCATCTGGTTCGTTGGATAGTCATTATTGGAGGCATCATTTTTAGCGTTAGCACCTTGTATAACATTGGAAATCCTGGCAGAATAAAATGGAAGTTTTTCTCAGCAGGCGCTACTTTAGCTACCATTATTATTATTCTAGCTTCTAAAGGGTTGATTTATTATTTCGATAACTTTGGCCAATACAACGAACTTTATGGATCTATTGGTTCGCTATTAATTGTATTGATTTGGATTCAAACCATTAGTTACATCTTACTCATTGGGTTTGAACTTACCACTAGAACAGATTCTCAACTGATCAGTTAGTTAACAATAATTTTTTTAACTACTTTAGTTTCTTCTGTTCTAATTTCAAGATTATAAACTCCTTTTTCTAGGGCTGAAACATCTATAGTGTTTTGATTAAATAGTTTTTTTACAGTTCTACCACTTAATTCATAAATAACAACTTCTATTACTGGTTCTTCTGAATCTATCCTTAAAACATCATGAGCAGGGTTAGGATAAACAATAGGGGTTAGTATTTTTATCATAATTAATAAATCAAAATATATAGATCTATTCATTAAAAATCAACTAAACCCCTCCCTCATTTTATCGCATTAATCCAATTCTATTTTTATTTTTTATTACCTTTGAGATTAGTCAAATTTAAAAGCAAAAGCAAAGCAATATAAAATGTTAGAACTTCAACGAATTAGAGAGCAGAAAGACGAGATGATAAAACTGTTTAGCGCACGAAATATTAATGTGACTGAATGGTTAAATGAGGTAATTGAGTTAGATGAATCTCGTCGTAAAATCCAAGGTAAATTAGATGATACATTAGCTGAAGGAAATAAAATTGCTAAATCTATTGGTCAACTTTTTAAAGAAGGGAAACAAGCTGAAGCGAATGTTTTAAAAGAAAAAACTGGAGAACTAAAAGAGCTTTCTAAAACCTTAAAAGAAGAAGAAGCAACGACTCAAAATAAGATTAACGAAATTCTATATCAGATTCCGAATGTACCTAACCCAACTGTGCCTCAGGGAAATTCTGATGAAGACAATGAAGTCGTTTTGACAAAAGGTGCTATTCCAGACCTTGGTGAACACAAATTGCCGCACTGGGAATTAGCAAAGAAATATAACTTAATAGACTTTGAATTGGGAGTCAAAATTTCTGGTGCTGGATTTCCAGTCTACCTAGGAAAAGGAGCAAAATTACAACGTGCATTAATTAACTTTTTTATTGACGAAGCGGAGAAAGCTGGATTTGAGGAAGTAATCCCACCACTATTAGTAAACGAAGCTTCTGGTTTTGGTACTGGGCAATTACCAGATAAAGAAGGGCAAATGTACCATGATGCAACTGACAATTTATTTTTAATTCCTACTTCTGAAGTTCCAATTACTAATATATACAGAGATGTCATTCTAGAAAAAAATGATTTCCCAATAAAAAAGACAGCTTACACCCCTTGTTTTAGAAGAGAAGCTGGTTCTTACGGTAAAGATGTAAGGGGACTAAATAGACTACACCAATTCGATAAAGTAGAGATTGTTCAAATTGCTCACCCAGACAATAGCTACCAACGTTTAGATGAAATGGTAGAACATGTTAAATCATTATTAGAAAAGTTAGAATTGCCCTATAGAGTACTTCGATTATGTGGGGGAGATTTAGGTTTTACCTCTGCGTTAACTTTTGATCTTGAAGTTTATTCTGCCGCTCAAGAAATGTGGTTAGAAGTCAGTTCTGTCTCTAACTTTGAAACGTTCCAAGCAAACAGGTTAAAATTGCGTTTTAAAGAAGATGGTGGAAAACCACAATTGGCACATACTTTGAACGGATCTGCACTAGCACTCCCTCGTATTGTTGCTGCATTACTAGAAAACCATCAAACTGCCGATGGAATTAACATTCCTGAAGCACTAAGACCTTATACTAAATTTGATAAAATTTAACTTTATGAAGTATCTATACATAGTATTATTTTTTGCATTACTTTCTTCTTGCAACTCCAAAGACAAAGATGCCCAAAGTAAAGTTGAAAAAATGCAAAGTGAAGTTTCTGAACTAAATAAAAAATTTCAATCAGTAGATCTTAAAACATTAAGTAACGCTAAAAAGCAATATGATGAAAGTATCGGCCTAATTAAAAAGTATTATTTTAAAGACACCATAGATGTTAAGTTCATGAATAGTTTAGATTATTATAAAAACATCAAATACAACTATAAAACAATAACAAAAAATAAGTTAATAATTAAGGATAACATTGTAATTGTAGAAGATCAATTGGCTACTTTAAAAACTGATTTAGAGAATAGTTCGATTCAAGGAAAGCAACTAAATGAGGCCTTAGCAAATGAATCTAACAACATTAGAAAGCTAGACAGCACTATTAACATCTATTTGAAAAGTGCAGAAACCATCTTAATGGTAAATGATTCTATTGCAAATTATATAAAAAAACAAACCCTCTCTTTTTAATTGAAAGTTCTCTCAAAAATAACATTAGGGATAGTATTCTATTTAAGTCTACTAACTTCCTTTGCTCAGTCTGAGCAGGATCAGCGTTTAGCGCTAAATTATTTCAATCAAGGAGAGTATGACAAAGCAATTACCTATTATGAGAGAATCTATGCTTCAACCCCTTCTTTCAACAACTTTAATTATACCTACCAATGTTATTTGGAGTTAAATGAATTGAAAGAAGCAGAAAAATTAAGTAAAAAGTATTTAAAACGTAACCCCACAGAATTAAGAACATACGTATATTTGGGTAAACTTGAGGAATTGCAAGGAGATGAAGAAAAAGCCAAAGAGCAATATCAAGAAGCAATTAAAAGTATAAACGGAAACACTAGATCGGACAAAATTAGCTCATTGGCTTCTCAGTTTGAAAGAGATGGAAAGTTTCAATATGCGGTAGAAGCTTATCTTCAAGGAAATGAGGTTGCAAAAGGGAACCCATATATGTATAATCGAAAAATTGCTCAATTATACAATCGCCAAGGAAAAACAGAATTAATGATTGAAACCTTGTTAAACCTTGTTGATCTTAATGAAGGGTTTATTATGCAAACTCAAAGTGGACTTAGTAATTCGATTGATTTTAGTGATGAGCCTAAAAAAGTTGAACTCTTAAAAATTGCGTTGCTAAAAAGAGTCCAATTACATCCTAATAAAACTATTTATAACGAGTTACTGGCTTGGTTTTTTACTCAAAAAGGCGATTTCAACAGCGCATTAGTTCAAATAAAAGCGTTAGACAAAAAAGAAAAAGGAGAAGGTGAACGAGTTTATAACTTAGGAAATACTTGTTTTAACAATCAAGAGTATGATGTTGCTATAAAAGCATACGATTATGTGATAGCTCTCGGTAGTGATAGCAGGTACTACAGAGCTGCAAAAAGCAATCGGTTAAAAACATTAAAGTACAAAATCACTACGGGAAGACCATACACACAAGAAGAGGTTTTGTCATTACGAGAAGATTATGATAATACACTAAAAGACTTGGGAAAAAACATTTACTCCATTCAACTAATAAAAGAATTGGCTAATCTTAACGCTTACTACTTAAATGATCCAGAAACAGCAAGAGCTCAACTAGAAGAAGCGCTTACTTTTTCTAGCTTAAATACAAAAGAGCGAGCCAAAGTAAAAATGCAATTAGCGGATGTACTTGTCATTCAAAACGAAGTTTGGGATGCTTCGCTTTATTATATGCAGATCGAAAAAGAGTTCAAAGAAGACCCTTTAGGACATGAAGCAAAGTACAAAAATGCAAAAGTCTATTATTACACAGGAGATTTTGACTGGTCAAAAGCACAATTGGATGTTCTAAAAGCATCGACAAGTAAATTAATTGCTAATAATGCAATGGAATTGTCGCTGTTGATTACTTCAAACACCGGAATGGACACTACCATTAGACCAATGCAGTTGTTTTCAAATGCTGACTTATTGATAGAGCAACACCGCTATGAAGATGCAATGGCTTGTTTTGACAGTATTAACAAAGAGTTTCCCTATCATTCTTTAGAAGATGAAATTTTATGGAAAAAATATACCATTGAAAGAAAAAAAGGAAATTATGATAATGCAGTAAGCTACTTAGAAAAAATTGTAACCGATTTTAAAGAAGACATCTTGGCTGACAATGCTCTATTTGAATTGGGAGAACTTTACGAAAGTCATTATAATAATAAGGAAAAAGCTGCTGAATATTATAAGCAGTTACTATTCAACTATTCTGGTAGTTTATTTTTAATAGAAGCCAGGAAAAGATATCGAAATCTAACCGAATAATTAACTATGATTTTATATAACGTAACAATCAACATTGATAATACTGTTGAACCAGAATGGCTAGATTGGATGAAGTCTACCCATATCCCAGATGTAATGAATACAGGTTGTTTTACTAAAAATTTAGTGTGTAAAATAAATGCTGAATCAGAAGGTGGAACGAGTTACTCTATTCAATATTTTTGCAATTCTCAAACAGACTTAGATCGTTATCTAACTACACACGCGACTAAATTACAACAAGAGCATGCTTTAAAGTACCAAGGTAAGTTTGCTGCATTCAGAACATTATTAGACGTAATACATACACACGAAGTTTAACCTACTAAAAAAATATAATCATGAGTTTAACGACACAAATCAATACTGACATAAAGAAAGCAATGCTAGCCAAAGAAAAAGAAAAGCTAGATGCGCTTAGAGCGATTAAATCTGCATTATTGTTAGAATCTACAAAAGAAGGAAACAATGGAGAAGTTGCAGAAGCTGCAGAAATGAGCATCATCCAAAAACTATACAAACAACGTATGGATGCTGCAAAAATTTATGTAGAACAAGATAGAAAAGATTTAGCTGAGGTAGAAGAAAATCAAGCGAAAGTGATTGAAACTTATTTACCAGCCCAAATGAGCGAGGAAGAAGTAATTAAAGTCGTTCAAGGTGTTATTGCTAAAGTTGGCGCAACTGGTCCAGCAGACATGGGAAAAGTAATGGGACCAACCATGGGACAATTAAAAGGCAAAGCTGATGGTGGTTTAATTTCTAAGGTCGTTAAAAGCGAATTGAACAAGTAAAAAATATTATAAGATAAACATGCATGGCATGTTTATCTTATTGTTGGCAGTAATTAAGACAAATATGACAAATTTTACTTTAGGAATTCTTAGTTCATTAGTAGCAACTGGAATTATATATGGATTTAGGTATCAAATAGGCCCAGTAATCAATTTTATTTTTTTCAAGGTATTTCCAAAAGTAGATGGTGATTACCTGGTTATATCTTATGACCATTCAAGTGATTCTGACGAAGAACCAGAATTGTACGAATATGAGGCTGAAAACGAAGAAACTATGGTAATATCACAGTCTTCTCATGAAACTTTAGAAGCTCCAGACGGAAGAAATTTTGGTGAAGTCTTCTCATTTTTGCAGAAAACAACACAGGATCCATCTGTTATGATAAGAGCTAGAATAAAACAGTTTGCTAATAAAATATGGGGGGAAATGATTACAACCCATAATGGTAAGCAAGTTGAAATAACTAAATTTAAAGGGGTGGTCAAACCTTCTAGAGTTCTAATTCTCACATCTGAGGACAAAACTGAAGGACATCATGATTTCGGAACAATGCTATTAAATCTTTCTCAAGATACCCGTTATTTAAATGGAACCAGAACCTATCTATGCGCAACTTGTGCTAACGCAGGAGGTGATCATATAATCTTTGAAAAACAATAACTACTGCCAACAATAAGTAAGCAACATACCCAAATTCACTAGTATTTGAAAGGATTGTCTGTTCGCCCATAATATTTGCTAGAAGGTATTTGAGAGAAAAATAGTCTGTTGCATCCAGCCTTCTGTTACCAAAGCTCATAGACTATAAGAAAAGGCTCTGAGTTATCGAAGTACCGCAAAAAATACTATCTTTAAGAGCTATTTGAATGTGTAAGTACATTGCTTACTCAAACGTTGGGTGTAATTAAAGAGACTATAAAATTTAAAGAATGTTATTTTGTGTAAAAGGACTTGGCTCTGATAATAAACAGTTTAAAATCAATAAACCATATAGAATATTGGAATCTGACACACCTATTTCATATATGGTTGGGCAAGAGTGTAAAGGACACAAAGACATAAAAGAATTGAGAAGAAATTGCCCAATATGGAAAGAATATCACAAACAAGATTCTGATTCCGCTCAAAAAATATGCGAAAATAACTTTATACTAAACAAAGCCGTTCATACGATTTTAGCACCTATGGATGAAGAGTTCAATAGGGTAAGTTACAAACTAATTAAACACACCGTATTTGGCGAATTAAACAAGGACATTCAAGGACTTCATTTGTTTTCAACTCTTAATAAAAGTATCAAAGGCATATCGATAATAAAGACACAAGACAGGAATGGAGTTTGGATTGCAGATATTGACTTCTATTCAGACGTAAGAAGTAAACCTTATAAGAAAAAAAATTCTTCAATGTTTCCACTTCATTGGACACCGAGTATCTTTATGTTTAAAATGTATGATTCCTATAAACGAAAAAAACAGTGCAATGAAGACAAGACCAAATACCATTCGATAACAGACTGTGGAATAAAAGTAGATTTTATAATTAAGAGCAATGAATTACGGACTGTTTATCCAATCTATGAAGAAGAATAAAAACTAAACACAACACTACCTATAGTTAATGCTGAGATTCTGCTAAACAATATGAATATCAGGAAAGGAAATAAAAACGATTTAATTTCTGTAAAACAATTAGGACAAAATAATTGGCAAAAGTTAGCAAAAAAAATAATGTTAGGTAATTAAAAAAGCTGGTAACACTATATATGACTAATAGGGAGTTCTCTTGTTTTATAAAACATAGAGAAGAACTAAAGACCGCCAAATGTAAAATTTGGCTATTAAAAAAATAAAATTTCAATACAAAATGTTTACATTTGGCTAAGAGGTTTCTAAAAGACAACTGCTAGTCTTCTCCCCTACGTGTTTTATAT
>JAGXIB010000201.1 GCA_024635865.1 Flavobacteriales bacterium | reverse complement strand
CTTCTAAAATCAAGTTGCTGTCGTAAGGGGTTATAATTACAACAGGAAATTTCCCTATGTGTTCAGCAAGTTTAGTATAGTTTTTTTTATTGAACTTGAATTGTTTTTTTGTCCCCTTTTTTACACCACAATAAATATTAGAAGTTTCCTGGTTAAGGTTGAACTCTCCCTGGGCAACAAAAAAAGGTTCTCCAAACTTTATGTTCTGGCTGTCAATAGCATTAAAATAACTCTTAGTGTAGGATAAGTAATAAATAGCATCCAACAAGTTGGTTTTTCCTTCACCATTGTTGCCCAAGAAACAGTTGACAGAGTTACTTAGGTTAATAGAAGCTTCTGTATAGTTTTTGAAATTAATTAAAGACAAATGCGTTAAAAACATAAAACAAAAATAAGCATTCATTTTATGAAATAAGCGTTCAAAATTAGAATAAGTTATCAACGGTTTGATCCATTAACTTACATTTTAAGTATGAGAATATTAAGTGTTTTATAACTGATTTTTAGACTAATTACTAGCTTGTTCGATTAATTTATTTTCTAGAAAGAAAAAAAGTAGCTGAATAGGGTAAGACTTAACTTAAAAAAGTTATTTTTGCGTTTTGAAATTAAAATTTAACAATGTCAGAACAAGAAATTGAATTTGAAGAAATAGAAGTAGTTGAAGGAAGTGCTTTAGAACAAGGGGAAGACTTCTTAAAAGGTCCAGGAAAGTTTATTCTAATCGGAATAATCGGAATAGCTGTGTTAATTGGAGGTTATTTTGCTTACAAAAAGTTTGTTGTTGCACCTAAAGATGTTAAATCTGTAGAGGCAATGTATATGGCTGAACACTATTTATTAGATAAAGAAGATTATGCAACTGCTATAAATGGAGATGCAAATGGAGCTAAAGGATTAGAGTCATTAGCTAAGTCTAGTTATGCTGGTGGAGAAATTGCTAAATATGATTTAGGAATTGCTTACTTGAATAATGGTCAATACAACGAAGCGATAAAAGTATTGAAAGACGTTAATTTTGACGATGAGATTTTAGGAACGCAAGCGTTAGGGATGATAGGTGATGCTTATTTAGAAATAGAAGATCCTAAAAAAGCTTTAGATTTTTATACTAAAGCATACAAAAATAGAGACAATACATTAACGACTCCAATGTACATGATGAAAGCAGCTCAGTGTATGGAGTTATTAGATCAAAGTTCAGATGCAGTTAAAGTGTATGAGAAACTAATTGCTGATTACCCTTTCGCTAAGGAAAAAGACAATGCAGAGAAGTATTTAGCTATGGCTAAACAAGGAAAATCAATTTATAATATTGCAAAGTAAAATATAGATGGCAACAGCTATTAAGAATTTATCGCACTACGATATTAATTCAATCCCGAATGCAAAGAATATGCGATTCGGGATTGTTGTTTCAGAATGGAATGAGAGTATAACAAAAGGGCTTTTAGATGGAGCTTTAACAGCTTTAAAAGAGAATGGAGCAACAGAGGACAATATTATTGTTCAATTTGTTCCCGGCTCATTTGAGTTGCCTCTTGGAGCACAACATTTGTTTGAAGCAAGAGACATAGATGGTATTGTTTGTTTGGGAAGTGTAATACAGGGAGAAACAAAACATTTTGATTTTGTTTGTCATGGGACTACTCAAGGTATAATGGATGTAAGTCTAAAATATAATAGACCTGTTATTTTTGGATTATTAACAGATGATACGATGCAACAAGCCATTGATAGATCTGGAGGGAAGTATGGAAATAAAGGGGTTGACTGTGCAATTGCTTGTATAAAAATGATTGATGCTAAAAAGCAATTAATTAAGTAATTATTACCAATTTTATTGATTTTACCAATGAAAAAAGCTATTCTAATAATAGATTGTGGAAGCGATAAAGTTAAAAACATTGAAAAATGTTTGATCGATGTTAACTTTGATTATGAAACAGTCCCGTTTACTATTTTAAATGATATTGAAGTTGAAGAATACCAAGGTGTAATTATAAGTGGGTCTCCAATTCTTATTGCGGAAGATAATCCTTTTACAAATTACTTTTCTTTTTTAACTTCATACAAAAATCCAGTATTAGGTATTTGTTTTGGACATCAAATTATAGGTTCTGTTTTTGGAGCGGAGGTTTATACTCAAACAGAAGATAGAGACGAGACTGAAATAGAAATAGTAAACTCTTCAGGTTTGTTTAACTTTATTCCACAACCATTAGTCATGAAACAGGATCATACTGAGGCAGTAGAGCTTCCAGAAAAATTTAATTTATTGGCAAAATCTTCAAAGTGTAAGAATGAAGCAATGCAACATAAAATGCTGCCAATATTTGGGGTGCAGTTTCATCCAGAAGTAAGTGGTAAGCAAGGAGTACAATTATTCAATAATTTTTGTAAGCTGACAAGGAATTAATTAAATACGATGGTGCTAAATTATATTTGGATATCCTTTTTTATTATTGCTTTTATTGTTGCAGTAATTAAGACAATTGGGGGAGATACCGAAGTTTTTTCAGCAATAGTAAATAGCACTTTTGACTTAGCATCTACTTCTTTCGAAATTTCAATAGGGCTTACAGGAATTTTGTGCCTTTGGTTAGGAATAATGAATATTGGAGAAAAAGGAGGAGCAGTTCAAATAATGAGCAAGCTAGTTGGTCCTTTTTTTAGTCGTTTATTTCCAGATGTTCCAGAAAATCATCCTGCTCGTGGTGCAATGTTAATGAATTTCTCGGCTAACATGCTTGGCTTAGACAATGCGGCAACTCCAATGGGACTTAAGGCAATGAGTGAGTTGCAAGAGCTAAACCCTAAAAAAGATACTGCGTCTAATGCTCAAATCATGTTTTTGGTATTGAATACCTCCGGATTGACTCTAATTCCTATTACTGTTATGAATTATAGAAGTCAGTTTGGCGCAGAAAACCCCTCTGATGTTTTTATTCCAATCTTAATTGCTACTTTTTTTGCTTCTTTGGTCGGATTGATAACCGTGGCTATTTATCAAAAGATTAATTTGTTAGATAAAGTAGTTCTTGCCTACCTCGGTGGAATGACTGCTTTAATTGTTGCAATGATTTGGTATTTTTCTAGTCTTTCTAAAGAAGAGTTAGTTACCCAATCTTCCTTAATTAGTAATGTAATATTGTTCAGTATCATTATTGTCTTTATCTTAATGGGGTTAAGAAAGAAATTAAATGTTTACGATACTTTTATTGAAGGAGCAAAAGAGGGCTTCGGTATAGCAGTAAAAATTATTCCTTTTTTAGTTGCTATTTTAGTTTCTATTGGTGTTTTTAGAGCTTCTGGAGCAATGGAGCTTCTTAATGAAGGACTTAGATGGCTTTTTTCATTGGTATTAGAAGACGTTAGGTTTGTCGATGCTTTACCCACTGCTTTTATGAAGCCATTAAGTGGTTCAGGAGCCAGAGGGTTAATGTTAGAATCATTTGATTATTATGGAGTCGATAGCTTTGTGGGGAAACTTACCTCTACATTACAAGGGGCAACCGATACTACTTTCTATATTATAGCAGTTTATTTTGGAGCTGTAAAAATAAAGAATACAAGATATGCTATAAAAGCAGGTTTGCTAGCTGATTTCTCTGGAATTATAGCAGGAATAGTGGTGGCTTATTTGTTTTTTGGAGGAGCTGCTAATGTAATATCAAATACTGAAACAGTAAGAGGTTTTTCAAAGCAGTGGGAGACTAATAGTGTGTCTAAAAGTGCTTTGTTTGTTAGTGATGACATAGAAGTTTACAACAATCAATTTGATACTTTAGCAGTAAACAAAAAGGAGTTTGTTAATCATGTTTTAATCAAGGACTCCGTTTCAAATAAACAACAAAAATTAATTTTAGTAAAAGAAGTCGAATCGAATGGTTTTAAAAAGATTCTTTTAAAAATGAAGGTAAATTCTGAACAGACTGAAAATTATTTATTTGAAGTAAAAAATGGAAAAATTAAGTCGATAGAATACTTAAAGTAATTACAATAAAACGATAGTAAAACAAAAAAGGCAACATAATTAATTATGTTGCCTTTTTTATGTGATTCAGCAGGGGTTCGAACCCTGGACCCCATCCTTAAAAGGGATGTGCTCTACCAGCTGAGCTACTGAATCAATATGATGTTCTTATAAACAGACGTTTCTGCTTCTGTTTGAGTGCCCAAAGAGGGAGTCGAACCCTCACGTCCATAAGGACACATGACCCTCAATCATGCCTGTCTACCAATTCCAGCATTTGGGCATTTTGGTAAACAAAAAAGCTTCGCTTTTTATAACGAAGCTCTAGTGATTCAGCAGGGGTTCGAACCCTGGACCCCATCCTTAAAAGGGATGTGCTCTACCAGCTGAGCTACTGAATCAGTACTATCATATTCGTGATTGCGGTTGCAAATATAAATACTTTTTTAAACCTAGCAAGCTGTTTTTTTTGTTTTTTTTTAAGTAAAACATAATTCTCTGAAAGCTAACATTTTAGTGACTTAAAATATGAAAAAAGCAACCCTACTTATTATTATTCGTCTTTAGGTTGAAGTTTGCATATTAATAGCAAGAAAAGAGAATGTTAATAAAAAGTGAATACACTTTATGATATTCCCAGCTATATTGCTATTTTTGAATGAATTAAATTAATTAGACTACATAAACGAAAATGAAAAGTTTTTTAAAATATATATTTTTTACCTTGCTATTTGTTACAAGTAGCTTGATTTCCTTTGCCTCACATGTACCTGGAGGGAACATTACTTATGAATGTTTGGGGAATAATCAGTATAAAATTATTTTGACGATGTATGAAGACTGCGGAAGTGCTTTTATAGGAGACTTTGGTAGTTTAGATGAAGATATTGACATTAATAGCGATTGTGGACATAATTTAAGTTTAACATTAACAAATACTATTTTTCAAGAAAACATATCTCAATTATGCCCTTCTAGTATGGCTCAGTCAGAGTGTAATGGAGGAAGTCTTCCGGGGGTATATAGACATCAGTGGGAAGGAGTTATTACCTTGCCAGCTCAGTGTGATTATTGGACGTTTGAGTTTGATGATTGTTGTAGAAATAGTTCTTCTAATTTAGTCGGTAGTAGTAGTGATTACTATTTTTATGCGACTTTAAATAATCAAGCTTCGCCATGTAACTCCTCTCCAGCTATCACAGCACCTCCTATTCCTTATTACTGTGTTAATCAGCCAGTTTGTTATAGTCTTGGTATAGTTGAAACGGATGGAGATTCTTTATCTTATTCTTTAGTAGAGGCATTAGAAGGTCCAAATGCTCCGGTAGCATATCAAGGTGGATTTTCAGGAGGTCAACCTATCAATGGAATTACAATCGACCCAACTACAGGTCTAATTAATTTCACGCCAACTACGCAAGGGAATTATGTTGTAGTTATTAAAGTAGACGAATATTTAAATGGCGTATTAGTAGGGTCAATTATTCAAGACTTTACTTTCGAAATTGCTAACTGTGCTAACCAAATCATTAGTTGTTCAAATTCTAGCATCTCAAATGTAAGTGGAAGTGTGACACAAATTAATCCTACTACTTTAGAAATGTGCGAAGGAGTTCCTTTTTCTTTTGACTTAGAGTTTACAGATCCCGATCCAACAGATTCACTTTACATCATTAGTAATATCAATACTGTACTTCCAGGTTCAGTGACTAACATCACTTACCCAAATTCTCCTTCTGCAGATGTTATTCGAATGAACATATCTTGGACACCACCTCCTGGGAGTTCTTTAAATAACAATGCTTTTACAGTTACTGTTAGAGATAATGCTTGTCCAGTATCTGGTCAGCAAACACTAGTTTATAACATAGACGTTATAGGAAGTACTTTTGCTGGGCTAGATTTAACTATCTGTGAAACAGATTCCATTACTTTAAATGCATCAAACGGTTCTGTTTTTAACTGGTATGGGGTAAGTGGAGAGCCAATTAATGTAGGGACTAATTTTAGTTGTACTAACTGTTCTTCACCTACAATTAGCCCCTCTGTTACATCAGTTTATGAGGTCGTTAGTGATTTGTCAGGTAACTGTGTTAATAGAGATACCATTACTGTTAATGTTGCTCCAAATTTTACTTATGCGATGAATCAAAGTTCTACTT
>JAGXIB010000200.1 GCA_024635865.1 Flavobacteriales bacterium | reverse complement strand
GCCCACGTTACTGTTCCAGTAAAGCCAGAATGTCCAAAGCTTAAATCAGAAGTACATTTACTGCAAGTGGGACCGCTTCCACCTTCTCTAACGGGCTTGTCAAATCCTATTCCTCTTCGGTTATTATTTGTTATAAAATAAGGAGACGAGGTATATTTTTTTACAACCGCTTTATCAAAGTATTGTTCTCCTCCGTAAGTTCCATATTGCATGAATAACTGCATCATCACTGCAAGGTCATTACTGTTCGAAAATAATCCTGCATGTCCGCAAACACCATTAAGCATTGCTGCTCCTTGATCATGTACATCTCCATGGGTCAATTGATGTCTAAAAGAAATATCTTGTTCGGTAGGTACTATTCGATCTAAATCCCAAAGGTCTCTTGGCTTATATCCTATATTCCCCAGGCCTAAAGGAGAGTAAAATGACCGGTAGGCATATTCATCTTGATTTAGTTTAGACTGTCTAGCGATGATCTCATTAATAAAATAATAGCCAATATCACTGTATTTATACTTCTTACTGTCAGAAATAGATTTATTTAAAATTCTATTAAAAATAGAGTCTCTTAAACTTGGAACAGCATATAAATTTTCTGCTACTCTTTCTGAGTATTTATCTGTTTTAACTTTGTTGTAAAGTTCTGGGATAGGTTTTTTATACTTTAATGTTCTAACGTAAAAAGGAATCCAAGGAGTAAATCCTGCTTGGTGAGTCAACATTTCGACTAGTTTTGTGTTCTTGTAGGCAGAGGTGTCTACCATGTCTCCCAAGTATGTGCTTAAAGTAGAATCGACATTGATTAATTTTTCTGATTCCATTTTCATAAGCGAAGCAGTAGAACTAGCAATTTTAGTTATTGAAGCTAAATCGTATATGTCAGAGTTTATAACAGCTCTTTTATCATTGTAGGTATGATGACCAAATGACTTTTGGAAGAAAACTTGACCATTTCTAGCAGCAAAAACTTGACAACCAGGGAAAACAGAATCATTAATACAAGTTAAAGCAATAGAGTCTATGGTGTTTAGTATTTTCTGATCCATACCCAAGGCTGTAGGAGTAGTATAATTAAACCGGACTCTGTCTTTAATAATAACTCCTGTATTAATAGGGTAGTCATCACTTGCTGTAACCGAAAGCTTTCCTAATGCGGGAATTCCTCCGAAAATTAACTGTCCACTTAAATCCTTTGCAATAGGGTGCTCTTCATAACTCATGACTATGGCTTCTGCTTTCTTAGCTGAGGTAAACTTATTTAAGCAATAAGGATTTCCTAAGATGTTTAAAATGATTTTATGGTTACTCGCCAAACTATCAATTATGTCATTTAATGATTGAGAGACTCCGAAGTTTTGATAAGGACGTTGGTTCATATCATGAATCGTAATCATTAATAAATTATAATCTTTACAATCAGTATAAATACCAGAAATGTCAGACTTAGGAACTTTAGTAGGGTAGGAGAATGAATCAAAATTAGCATATCTGTCAATAGAAGTGTTGAATTCATTTTCGTTTTTAGCACCAAAACTAATTGAGGCTATTTTTAAGGTGTCTAATCTTTTTAAAGGAATAATGTTATTTTTGTTTTGAAGCAATGTGATTGCATTTTGAAATAATTTAACATTCGTATTTTTAGCCTCTTCAGTGTTTAGTTTTGATGCTAAAGTTTCCGTATTTATTTCTTCAACTTTATCTAACCCTGCCCAATATTTAGCATAAAGAATTTTCTTGCAGCGTTTGTCTATTTCCTTTTGAGTTATTTCTTTGTTTAGTATAGCTTTTTTTATCTCATCAATCGCCCTTGGAACATCTTCAGAAAAAAGTAAGACATCATTCCCTGCTAATAGGGCGGCAACATCCACTTTTCCTGGCTCATAATAGTTGCTTACTCCTTTCATGTTTAAGGCATCAGTAAAAATTAGGCCTTCAAATTGTAATTCTTTTTTTAGTAAGTCTGTTACAATTTTAGGAGATAATGTAGAAGCTCTATTAGGAGTTGAATCTATTTTTGGCATGTATAAATGAGCAACCATTATACTACCCAATCCACTGTCAATTAAATATTTGAATGGGTATAATTCAAGAGAATCTAGTCTTTCTTTAGTATGGTTAATAATTGGTAAAGTTTTATGGGAGTCGCTATCAGTATCTCCATGTCCTGGGAAATGCTTTGCGTTGGCCAATATCCCATGATCTTGCATCCCTTTCATATAGGCTAAAGACTTACGTGCAACTGTATATTTATTCTCGCCAAATGATCTGTAGCTAATAATTGGATTTTTAGGGTTGTTATTTACATCTGCAACAGGAGCTAAATTAACATGCATTCCTAGAGCCTTACACTGCTCCGCAATTCTTTCCCCCATTTCATAAATCAATTGCTCCGAAGTATCTTGAATTGCTCCCAAAGTCATTTGTTTTGGAAATTTCATGGTGCTATCTAATCGCATTGCCAATCCCCATTCACCATCTATAGAAATCAATAAAGGTACTTTACTTTCTTTTTGATATCTATTGGTTAAGTTAGCTTGCCTGATTGGCCCACCTTGAAAAAAGATTAATCCGCCTATCTTATAATTTTTGATTAGGTTATCTATTGCATTTACATGTGCTTTATCTCTATTAGAATAAGCTGCGACCATAAAAAGTTGAGCAATTCTTTCTTCTTTACTTAGCGTTTTAAATATTTTATCTACCCATTCAGTAGCTTCTCCTCCTTGTATAAATGGAGGCTGATTTTTAATGTTTTCACTGAAGTGGTTGACCGGTAGACTACTTGTAAGAAAAGTAGTGCTTAAAATAGATAATAGTGTTATTAATTTTGTCATTCTTATTACTTAAAACCAAGCGAAATACTCGATTAGCGATAAAGGTACAAATACCTATCCAATCTATAGAATGTACTTATTGTTCTTATTAACTAAGAGGTATTAATATCCGCAATTGCAAGAATTGGAGTAGTGGATATTAGTGTTAGGAAGTAGTTTGTTAATTTTTTCTTTTTCAGTTGGACTTAAAGGTGTTATTCTTACATCTAGTTCTTTAAGTTTGGTTAAGTTTTTCATGCTTTCGGGTAAAGAAGTAATATCGTTTTCCCATAGATCAAGATAATTTAACTCTTTTAAGTCTTGTATAGCATAAGGAATCGTGGAAATAGTATTTTGGTTTAGAATTAGTTTTTCGAGTTTAGTTAACTCTAATAAAACCAAAGGAAAATAAGTTAGTTCATTTTTGCCTAGATAGACTTTTTTTAATTCTTTTAGTTTTCCAAGTTCATCAGGTAAGGCAATAATGTTGTTTTTGTCTAAAATTAAAACCTCAAGTTTTGTTAAACTTCCTATTTCAGCAGGTAATTCTTTTAACCTGTTTTTAGAAAGGTCTAAATATGCTAAGTTTTTAAATAGAAAAATCGCTTTAGGTATTTTAGTTAATTTCTCTTTGGGGATTAAAAGAATACGAACGTTTTCAGGGTTTAATTTAGCTTCTTCAATGGAAGAGTATCTATAACAAGTGTCTAGTGATGATGGGATGGTTTGAGCAATAGAAATTGCAGAAATAAAGATAGAAATTATAAAATGAGTAAACTTTAAACCTAGCATTCTTTAAGAATTAATTCTGAAGCGATTTTATCTTTTGTTAATTGTTGTTTCAACTCCTCAATTGAATTATATTTTTTCTCGTCTCTCAGTTTTTTAATAAAAGAAACTTTTATTTTTTTATCATAAACATCATGGTCCAACTCAAATAGATATGCTTCAATAGTTTTTTGTTGACTGTCATCAACAGTCGGTCTCTTTCCAATGTTTAACATGCCATCATAAACAATGCCATCAATTGTTGCTTTTATAACATAAGCTCCATCTTGGGGTATTATTTTATAACTTTCTTCTATTTTTATATTTGCAGTTGGGAAGCCAATGGTTCTTCCTATTTTTTTTCCTTTTGTTATTGACCCATTTATAGTAAAAGAATGTTGTAAATATTTAGTTGCTGTAATTATATCCCCAGAAAGTAAAGCCTCCCTTATTTTGGTTGAGCTAACTTTTATCTCTGCAATTTCTTGAGCTGTAATCTCTTCTAATTCAAAATCATAAATAGGAGAGAGTTCAGTTAGTAGTTCCAAATCTCCTTCTCTATTTCTTCCAAATCGATGATCGTAACCAATGACTAGGTTCTTAACATTTATTTTATTTACCAAGAAGTCTCGAACGTATGCTGTTGGGCTAATTCTAGAAAAAGTTTTGTCGAAGGGTAAAATAATTAAATGGTCTAACCCAAATTGTTTTAACAGTTCTATTTTTTCGTCAAGCGTATTAATCAGCTTCAGCTCATTATCATTTGGAAATATAACAAGTCTAGGATGTGGGAAAAAAGTAAGCAAAACAGTTTCGCCACCTTTTTGCTTTGCAATTTCTTTTAACTTAGCTATAATTTTCTGATGACCTAAATGGACTCCATCAAAGGTCCCAACTGTTACAATTGGGTTTTTAATGTTTTTGAACTCTTCTATTTTTCTGTAAACTTTCAATTTTTAAAACTTTTCTTTATGAAAATTAACTGCTAAAATACAAAATTGATTTCTAAAATGGTTCGTTATTTGCTAATAGTAAGCAACAATAGTTATTAACTATGTAACTTTAGTTAATAACTCCGAGAGGAGACAAGTAGAAAAAGTAAACTTCGATTCATATATTTGTTTTAAAGCTTATTTAATTTTTTGATTACCTCATTTTATTTATTTAAAATTGAAGATGTGAATAGACAGTTATTGATGATATTTAGTAGTTTAATTCTAACAAGCACTGCTTTCAGTCAGTCATTAGAAGAGAATATTCAGCGGGAAGAAAAACTTATTTTAGAGTTAGAGGGAACTAGATTAGCAACATTGCAAAAGTTAGAACAATACAAGCTTAAAAAGATTCAAAATGATTTAATTAAAATTGGCTTTCCTAAAAGTAATCATGGAGAACAAGTTGTTCAACATCAAGCAATGACTTTAGGGTATGATGAGAAGCATGAGCAAGCAAGATGGGTGATGCATATGGTGTTGCCGGAGATTGCTGAAGGGAACACTTCTCGTACAAATGATTTTAGAGAAGATTCATTGGTAGTGACGGGGACAGCTGTAAAAGCTGATTACTGGTATAGTGGTTATGATAGAGGGCATCTTGCTCCATCAGCTTACTTTAGGTGGTCTCCAATCGCATTAAGCGAATCTTATTACTATTCCAATATGTCTCCTCAATTACCAGAGCTAAACAGAGAGAAATGGGCTGAATTAGAAAATTTTATTAGAGACTATGTATTAGCCCAAAAAGAGCCTGTTTATATTGTTACCGGTCCGGTTTTAAATGATAGTTTACCAACTATGAAAAATGAAGGGAGAGAAAATGAAGTCTCTATTCCTGAAATGTATTATAAAGTAATTATTGATAATTCAGGGGAAGAGAGAAGAGGAATTGCTTTTTTAATCCCTAATGGTAATTGTACTTATCCTATTTCAAGTTACGCCACTTCAATTGATGTTGTGGAACGATTAACAGGAATAAACTTTTTTTCTACATTAAGTGAGGTTGAGTCCAAAAATATAGAAAAACAATTTAATCAGAAAGATTGGCAAGTAGGAGGTAGTAAAGGGAATGTAAGTCCAATAAATCCAACAACTCTTCCAAAAGGTAAAATAAATACAGTGCAGGCACAATATAATATTGGTACTAAAAGTTGTGTTTGTGGTACGGTAGTTTCTACAAAATATAGTGAGAAATCCGGAGCTGTATTTCTTAATTTAGACAAGAAGTTTCCCAACCAAATATTTTCTGTAACCATTTGGAAAGATGCTAGAGCAAACTTTAGTTATCTTCCTGAAAATGAATTAAAAGACAAAAAAATATGTCTTACAGGTAGGTTAGAGAATAAAAGAGGAACACCAACAATAAACATTACTAATGAGAAAAACATTGAAGTTATAGAAGATGAATTTTAACCCTAAATTATGCTAGTTCAATTTTTAAGTATTAGGTCAGAAAGAAATCAACATTTTTTAATGACGCTCATCTTTTTTGTTTTTATTCTATATAGTTGTTACACATCGTTTGATCTAAATCTTTTAATAGTCATTCCTTTATTTTTGGTTTGTATTATTAGTGTTTACTTTTTATTTAAATTCCAATTAAAAAACAGGCAAATTATTGAACCTCAGCTTTCTATTAAAGGCAATAAAAATAAGGTTTTAAAAAAAAATATGAAGTGGGTTGTATATCCTTTTTTGATTTATTCTTTATTAACCTTTCTTCACTTTTTTGTTGTTTTTACTTCTGGAAATTCTGTCGTTCCACTTTTATACGATTATGGAATAGGAGGGGCTTTAGCATTGGGGTTTAATTATTTTTTGGCGACAAACTGGAAGTATGGAATCTGTAATGAAGGTTTAATTTTGGGTTCTAAATTTGACTCTAAATTAGTTCTTTGGGAAAATATAATAAAGGTAGATTACCAAAAGGATTTTATAATAGTACTAACAAAAGAAAATTTTCCGATAAGTTTATTTTCTTTTCCCTACAATCAAGAAAATAAAGGGTTAGAAAAGTTGTTGAAGTATAAAATATTGTAGGTAATAAAATTATTTTTTATCAGTATTTTCACTTAGTTGGTCAAAGATTGTTAATAGGTGTTTGAAATTGTTGCTATTTTAGAAGTATTTATGCTTAACATGGCAACGAAATATATATATTTACGTCGTTAGTTTAAGCCTTTATACGCTTATAACCTCTTCAATTATGAGAAATTATACAATACTACTTCTAATTAGTCTATTATTTTCATTTACAGTGTATTCGCAATGTAATTTTGTTTTGATTAACTCAACAACAAACAACTTCACAATAAACGGTACTAGTTTAACACCTTGTTTAAATCAGGCCGCTTTTACAGTGAATATGGAAAATGTTTCTCCATTTTATTTGAGCAACATGGTTGCAACTATAAGTTTGCCAAGTGGAATTAATTATATTTCAGGTAGTTCTACAAATGCAACAGAGACAAATATTACAAACCTAAATCAACCTGTTTTTTCGTTAGCAGATATAGATGTTTCTACAACTAACAATAACACACTTTCGTTTACAATTTTAGTAGATGCAACATGTGCTCTTCAAACCTTTTTAGATGCAGGGGGGATTGTTCAAAACGTTGTTACTATAACAAATGACGCAACAAGTAATGGTTCTACTATAAATTGTAACATTGTACATACTGGGCAAGTTTATGGAGCTTCTGTCCCAAATTTGTCTGTAACCAATGTTTCTGAACAAAGTCATACTGGTTTTGTAGGTGAAAGTTTTCAAAGATGTATTTCTATTTTAAATGGAGGGTCTGGTGGATTATCACAATTTGTATTAAAAGATGTACATGGGTTAGGGATTGGTATTAATGCTGTAAGCACAGGTTCTGTTACAACAAATGGGTTAACAGAAGAAATTCTTTTGTCGGGAGTTGATTTTACTACAATTGGAAATAATGATAATGTTTTTGATCCAGGGGAAACAATAATTATTTGTGAAACTGTTGAAGTTTTATCATGTACAGGTACAGCATCTTCATTTATATACACTTGGGGTTGTAACAATGAAAACTGTCAAGAGTTAACAGATGGAGCAAATGTTATTTTTCCAGGAGAAATTCCAGATGTAAAAATGTCAAGTTATAATAGTTCTAGAAGTAGCCAACCTGGTTGGAATGGTGCTCCATTGACTAACGATACTAATTGTTTTACTGAGGATGGTGCTTATCAATCTGGAGTATATATAACAAACTCTGGGTCGGGAACAGCTTATAATGTATTAGCCCAAATGAATAGCGCCAATGGTTCATCGTCAACAGGTTTTGATGTTTCAAATATTAGAATGACAAGAAATGGAGTTAGTACTGCTTTTAGTAGTGCAGATTTAATAAATCCTACTCGATATGGTGGTGGTTGGTCTTCTTGTTTGCCAGCTACATCTGTTAGGAATATTGATTTTGTAGTAGATTCAATAGCTCCTGGTGACACTGTTTATGTGGAATGGGATTGGTATTCATGCTTCCAGCATAAAGCTTGTACAAATCGACAACATATGTATTTGTGGTACTATAAAGCTAACTATGAGAATAGATGTGCACAAAATTACGAAGTATTAAACACAGGTGGTGGCTATTGGCATTATTTTAACCATAATTTTGCCTTGGACATTACTCCTGGGACTTTTGTAGGGAGTTCTTCAGCTACAATTAGCTATGTAAGTAGAAGTTGGTATAATTATATACCAAGGAACGAAGCTAATGATTTAATTCGTTTTCAATTGGTTATACCATCTTGTATCAATTACGACATAAATTCTTTTAAGATTACCAGAACTAATGGTGTTATTTATACTCCAGATAGTTCTATCGTATCAGGAGATACCATAAATATATTTTATTCAAATATGCCTATTCCTAATGGAGCTTTTAATGAATCGACTATTGATTATGATATAGCTCTTAGTTGTCCGGGTACCTGTGGAGGGGGGTTGTTTCCAATTGAGCTGACATCATTTTATACGCCTAATATTAAAGCAGGTTGTAACAATGAATTGACTGTTGGTTGTAACTCTTTTACTGTGAATCTAGTTTGCCCAGATCCTTGCGAAGGAATTCAATTTAACAAACATTATACTAAAAGAATTAATTTAGGTTTGCCTGATAACGATGATAATGGTTTACCAGATGCTACAGGAACAATAGATTATAGTAAAATTAGACAAGATAGATTAACTTTTAGAGATACTTTAGAAATACTTTATGGAGGAAATGTAATCAATTCATTAAATGACTCAATCTGGCCATATTTATTTGCAGAGTCAGATATAACTGGAGGTAGATATTTAGACTATACTAAATCAGAATTGACAATTTATGAAAGCTCGACTGGAATATACCATGTTGCAAATAATATTTTGAACCCTTCAATGAATCCTAACATTGTAACTACGAGTAATGATAGAAAGTTTGACTTCTCATTAGATATAAATGCCTTAAATTTTAATATCCCTTTTGCTCCAGGTTATTCTTTACAAGATGGAGATTCTGTATTTTTAAAGGCTCATTATGTAGTAGCAATAAATGTTGTTAGCGCCATAGTTGTTGCTAATGCTGTAAGTCGAATGTACTGTTCAGATATCGCTGTTAACCCACCTGCTTCAAACCAATATGGTTGTCCAACTTTAATAAAGAGTTTTACTATTATGGGCTATCATAATTATAACTGGTCTAGACATGATTATAGTACTAAATCTTGTGATGAAATTAGGCTTCAACAAAATATTGCGGTATATATGGCAGGAACATATAATGCTTTAAATAAATTCAGGTATGAATATAGACCTTTTTCAAACCCTGAAACGTTCAAAGTAACAGTTCCTGATGATTATACTTTTAATAGGGCTATGTTTAGTTTTAGGCGTACTGCTGGTCTTAATGTTACAAGTTATACTTCGGGAATGATGGGGACAGGGGTTACAAATTCGCACGGGTATGGAGCAGGAAATTGGCCTCTTGAACCAACATCAATTGTGGGTAATGTGTATACCTTTGATGCAGGAGCATATTTTGGAGATGACCCACTTAATGATAGTATCATTTATGGTGATGAAGCTTATTATGGCTCATTTAATATTTATTTAGTTCCAAATTGTAAAGTACAAGGAGATACTTCAAAAAGAGTATTATACGAATGGGAATTTGAAACTGTTCCAGAGTGGGAAGGAACCACAAACAATGCTGCAACTGCAACTGGTTCTACTAATTACTATTGGGATGACTCTATAGTAGGAGGGGCAGGAATTAGTACTTATCATAGTGATTTTATATCATACGATAAACCTAAATTATTATTACAAAGTAATTTAGTTTCTCAGAATGTACCAAGTAATACTGCAGAATGGAATATTAGTATAACTAATAACTCTAATACTTCAAGTGCTGCTAACTCATGGTTTGGGATTCCAACTATTGGGACGGTTGTAGCTGATAGCCTTTTAGATATAGCTACTAATACAATGATTTTTCCAAGTACCGCTGGAATTTTCGAAGTTGGAAGCGTTAACGCTGCTCAAACTTTAAATTATACAATATACACACATATAAATGGTTGTAATTCTGATAGTATAGTTGTCTATCATGGGTGGGATTGTATAGGATATCCAATTGATATAGCTTCTTTTCCTTGTACACCACTAAAAACAACATTATTTATTACTCCTTTAATGCCAGAACTTTCTAGTTTTATTAATGTGTTGGAAGGTGATACAATCGGCTTATGTGATACTGCTCATTTTGAAATAAAAGTTATTGATTTTCAACTGGGTAACATATTTAATTTAACAACAAATATAAATGTGCCTTCAGGAATGATTATTGAACCAGGAAGTTGTTATATAAAATACCCAGAGTCTGGAGTATACGTCTCTATACCAAACCCTATAAATACTTCTGGTAATAATTGGGAATGGGATGTCTCGGCATTAGAAGCAACAATTAATGCTAATGGGCTTCAAGGAGTATTAGATCAAACAAAGAATAAGTATTTTATTACTTTTAACTGTTTAACGGATTGTGATTTTGTTTCGGGAAGTAGGGTGACCACTTTGACTATTGGTGAAGCTAAATGTGGTAGAGTTTATAATTCAAATGTTGGAGTATCGAATCAAATTTTTATAGGCGATGCCTTGCCTCCATATGAAGCAAATATAAGGATCAATACAACCTATATTACTCCATGTTTGGGTAACACCCCCGTTGAGTTAGTTGTTATCAATAATGGCCCACTTTCTTTTGGAGTTAATGATTCTGTTTACTTTAGATTAGATAATGGAATTAATTATGATGCAAATTCATTTATAGGGATATTAAATGCTCCTACTAATGGTACGCCAAGATTGATTAATAATAATGGAGTAGAGGAATTAGCATGGAAGTTACCTTCAGGAGTAGGAGTAGGGGATACGACTAAATTTTCTTTCACAATCAATGGAGACCCTTCGGATTTAGAGTGTGGAGTTTTACAATTAGCTTCACAAATTACGACTTATGGTGGTGCGGTTTGTTCTACAACTGGTTCCTTT
>JAGXIB010000199.1 GCA_024635865.1 Flavobacteriales bacterium | reverse complement strand
AGGCCATGTATACTCATTATGCATTCAATACGCTAGCAGTTAATCCAGGCTATGCAGGGAGTAGAGATGCATTAACCGTAACAGGACTGCATAGAAGTCAATGGGTAGGGTTTGATGGTGCACCGACCACACAGACCATTACAATACACGCTCCATTAATGGAGAATAAATTAGGAGCTGGATTATCTGTAGTAAATGATAGGATAGGGCCTTTAAACACTACTTCATTGTATGGAGATTTTGCCTACAAGTTACCAGTGGGTGAAAAAGGGTCTTTAGCATTTGGTCTTAAAGGGGGAATCAACATTATGCAAGGAGCGATTACTTCATTAGCTTCAAATGATGAAAATGATGTTGCATTAGCCAATAACATTCAAAGTAAAATATTACCAAATTTTGGATTTGGATTATATTATTCAACAACAAAGTGGTACGTTGGATTAAGTACGCCTAAATTATTAGAAAACAACTTTTCTACCAATAGTACTGCCGCGACCATAAGTGGTAGTAGTGAAAAGCGTCATTATTACTTAATAGGAGGGACAGTTTTTAATTTAAATGAGTCAGGGAGTCTAAAGTTAAAGCCTTCCACTTTCGTGAAAGTAACTCAAGGCGCACCTGTTGAACTGGACTTAACAACCATGTTTATTTTTCAAGATAAATTAGAAGCAGGACTAATGTTTAGAACAGGAGATGCTTTAGGTTTATTGTTAGGGTATAACTTCTCTCCACAATTAAGATTTGGATATTCATTTGATTGGTCATACAATAACACCACTTTCAAATATAACGGTGGATCTCATGAAGTCATGTTAAGATACGACTTCTTATGGGGTAGAAAATCAAGAGTAATGTCACCAAGATACTTCTAGAAAAAAAAATGAAAAAAATTATATTATTATTAGCCGTTCTTTTTGTTGGAATAGGGCTACAAGCGCAAAAAAGTTCAAAAGAGCTAAAGGGAGATAAACTTTACAAACAGTTTTACTTTTCTGGAGCTATCGAAAAGTATAATAAGGTAGACGGGTTAACTTTAGACGGTCAGAGGAAACTGGCTTTAAGTTATAAGAATACGAATAAGCCTGTAGAGAGTGAAGAAGTTTTCTCAAGGTTTATTTACTCTAAGGAAGTGATTCCAGAGGACTTGTTTAATTATGCTAGTATGCTTCGAATGAATGGGAAATATGAAGAAAGCCATGCTTGGATGAAGCAATTTGAATTAGCTGCACCATTAGATTACAGAGCTAAGAATTATGTGACAAGCGCCTCTTTATTAGAGAACATGCTAAAAGACCAAGGGCGTTATGACATTGCAGAATTAGATATTAATTCAGAACAGCAAGATTTCGGACCTGCTTATTATGGAGATCTTGTTGTATTTGCTAGTAGTAGAGAAGGTTATAAAGGTGTAAAGAGGACATATAATTGGAACGGATTACCTTTTTTAAATTTATATAAAGCAGATGTGAATTTAGGTCAGTTAAGTAATGAGAGGTTCTTAAATAAATCAATAAATGATAAGTTTCATGAAGGACCTGCAGCATTTACTGCTGATGGAAAATACATGGCTTATACTCAGAATAATTACGATGGAGAAAGTGAAGACAATACTGTTAAGCTTCAATTATTTTTTGCGACTAAAAATGAAGATGGAAAATGGGAGACAGGAGAGTCATTTAAATTAAATAGTAACGAGTACAATATAGGTCATCCTTGGTTGTCTTCAGATGGCAAGGTGATGTATTTTGCAAGTGATATGCCTGGAGGGCTAGGAGGATCTGATATTTATAGAATAACTAAAAATGAAGATGGCACTTGGGGAGATGCAGTTAATTTAGGAAGTAAGATTAATAGTGAAGGGGGAGAAAAATTTCCATTTTATCAAGAAGGTCAAGAGGTATTGTTTTTTGCAAGTGATGGCCATCTAGGAATAGGAGGTCTAGATCTTTTTATTGCCCCAGATGCAGGAGGAGGTAAGTTCTCAAATGTTCTAAATTTAGGAACTCCTATGAACACTCGTTATGATGATTTTGCTTTAATCGTAGATAATAATATGCGTAAAGGCTATTTTTCTAGTAATAGAGAAGGAGGAAAAGGAAGTGATGATATCTACTCTTTTCAATTGTTAAAGCCATTTATATTTGGGAAAACAATAAAAGGTGTCGCTAAAGACAAACAAGGGAATTTATTAGCATCAACAGAGGTTATGCTTTATAACGAATCTGGAGTTGTGATTGATAGTCTTAAAACTGACAAAGATGGTGCTTATAGTTTTACAGTAGATCCAGATGAGAAGTTTAAATTATTGGGGGCGAAAACTAACTATTTTGACGGAAAAAATACGGCAGATACTCATACTGAAGAAGATGTTGTATATGCAGATTTAGAACTAGAAAAGGACCCAGGAATATCTTTATACTGCATAGTAACTGATAAAGAAAAAGGGGAGCCTTTAGAAGGCGTTTCTATTAAGTTTTTGAATAATATAAAAGGAACTGAAGAAGATATTATTACTTCTTCTACAGGGGATTTTATGCGACCGCTAAAAGACAATAAGCTAAACGATAGAATAAGCTATAATATTGTATTAGAAAAGGATGGTTATTTAGCTAAAACAGTAACTTATAATCAATTATTAGAAAAAGAGGGACAATACAAAATACACGAGGATTTAGATTTGACAATGAATAAGATGGATGTAGGGATGGACTTAAGCAAGTTTGTTCAGATTAACCCTATTTACTTTGATTATAATAAATACGCCATCAGAAAAGATGCAGCATTAGAGCTAGATAAAGTAGTTAAAGTGATGAATGAAAACCCAGGGATGTATGTTGAGTTAGGTTCTCATACAGATTGTAGAGGAAGTGAAAGTTATAATGAGAAGTTATCGGACAAAAGAGCTAAGGCTTCAGCGAAATACATAGCTTCTAAGATCACCACTCCAGAACGTATATTTGGAAAAGGATATGGAGAGTCACAATTGATTAACCAGTGTGCATGTGAAGGTCGAGTTAAGTCTAAGTGTAGTGATGAAGAACATCAAGCAAACAGACGAACAGAGTTTAGAATTACAAAAATGGATGCTAGTGTAAAAGTTAAAAACAACAGTCCTCAATCTTTTGAGGAAGGTAAATAGGACTAAGATACAATAAGAAAAAAGCCTGCTGTAAATAGTTACAGCAGGCTTTTTTCTTAGAATAATTTTTACTTCCTAGGGATCCAATATTCTTCTTTAGCATCCAACTCTTGTGATAATTTTCTAGAGAGTACAAAAAGGTAGTCAGATAGCCTGTTTACATATTGAATGACCAATTCGTCGACATGAGCAGACTGTGTCAATTCGATAATAAGACGTTCACATCTTCTACATACCGTTCTTGCAATATGACAATAAGAAACAACATCATTACCTCCTGGCAGCGTAAAATGAGTCATTGTAGGTAAACTCTTATCCATTTCGTCAATAGCATTTTCTAAATACTCAATGTCCTTCGCTTCTATTTTAGGTAGTTTAAGTTTTGGCTTATCTGGGTCGGCAGCCAATTGAGCACCTAAAGTAAAAATACGGTCTTGTATTTCTATTAATACGTTAACATGGTTAGCTTCTATTTTTTGACCTCTAATTAATCCAATCCAAGAGTTTAGTTCATCACTAGTGCCATAAGCATCTATTCTTACGTTGGATTTTAAAACTCTTTTCCCTCCAAATAGTGAAGTCTCTCCTTTATCTCCTGTTTTTGTGTATACTTTCATTTTTTTAGATTCAAGACTGTAAAATATAAGATTAAAAGACTTAAGTGTTTTACAGTGTAATAATTATATAATTGAAGACTTAAAGATACAAGATTTTAAGAATTAATACTTAAAGATACAAGTCAAAAAGAGTTAGGGCTTTAGACGATTTTGTTTGTCCCTTATTTTTATCAATTTTTGAGTTCTTCTTTTCTAAAGTTACTCTTTTCTTGCGTTAGGGGTTGAATGATTTGTTTGAACTCCTTTATTTTTTGTTTAAAAAATAAAGAGTGAGTAATGAAAACGCGCCCATTGTTTTCTCTACAATGGGAACGCCCTGCTTATTTTATATTATTTAAAACTTCTAATAACTCTTCTTGGGTGTCTAGCGTTACCAATTGCATTCGAATCGGTTTAAAGTTTTCGATGCCCTTAAAATAGTTGGCGTAATGTCTTCTCATTTCGTTAATACCTAAACGTTCTCCTTTCCATTTGACTGAGAAATTTAAATGTTCTTTTACGACTTCCACTTTTTCTTGAAGATCAATTTCTGGCATTTCAACTCCATGCTCTATAAAGTGTTTTACGTTTTTGAAGAACCAAGGTGAACCAATGGCAGCTCTACCAATCATAACACCATCAACTCCGTATCTTTCTTTATATTCTACTGCTTTTTTGGGAGAGGTAATGTCTCCGTTTCCGAAAATAGGTATGTGCATTCGCGAGTTGTTTTTAACATCGCCAATTAAAGACCAATCTGCTTCTCCTTTATACATTTGGGCACGTGTACGTCCATGAATAGATAAACCTTGGATTCCAACATCCTGAAGGCGTTCAGCAACTTCTACTATGTAACGTGTGTCGTGATCCCAACCTAGTCTGGTTTTTACAGTTACAGGTAAATTGGTAGACTTTACAATTTCGGCAGTCATGGCCACCATTTTTGGGATGTCTTTTAGAATTCCAGCACCGGCACCTTTTCCTGCTACTTTTTTCACAGGGCAACCATAATTAATGTCTAAAATATCTGGATTAGCACGTTCACAAATTTCGGCAGAAAGTCGCATTGATTCTATTTCGTTTCCAAAAATTTGAATCCCTAATGGACGTTCATATTCAAAAAAGTCCAATTTTTGAACACTTTTAGCAGCATCTCTAATTAGACCTTCAGAAGAAATGAACTCGGTGTACATTACATCTGCTCCGTATTTTTTACATAAAGCTCTAAACGGAGGATCACTAACGTCTTCCATTGGAGCTAATAATAGGGGAAAGTCTCCTATTTCTATATTTCCTATCTTTGCCAAAACATTTTTTTTGCAAAAATAAACTATATCTGTGAATAACACTATTTTTAAAGAATTTAGTCCATTGAAAAAGTTACTTTTATTTATAGGAGTTACTTTTTTAAGTTCCTTAATATTTTCATTTATAGGGGTCAAGTTAGCCAATATTTTATACCATGTTAAATTACAAGATTTATCTGTATCCGATTTAAGACACGATAACATTAATGTTCTAAAATTATTAACACTGTTTTCTCATTTGGGAACATTTATTTTTCCTTCTTTTTTCTTTCTATACCTAACAAAAGATTCTTTCGTTAGTTACTTTACAAAAAATAGACTCCCTAAAAAGTTGTTCTACGTTTTACCGCTCTTATTTATAGGTATTTCATTCATAAGCGAATGGAGTCTATTTTTAAACCAACAAATAGATTTTGAATCTATTTCTAGTTCTCTAGCCTATAAAATAGGAGTAGAGCAAGAAGAACGTGACTTGTTAATCAAAGCATTTATAAATGGAACTTGGGGTAATTTGCTGGTAAATGTATTTTTAATCGCCATAATTCCAGCAATTGGAGAGGAATT
This sequence comes from Flavobacteriales bacterium, assembly GCA_024635865.1. Lineage (GTDB taxonomy): Bacteria > Bacteroidota > Bacteroidia > Flavobacteriales_D > Parvicellaceae > S010-51. The sequence continues at coordinate 11,765 of JAGXIB010000199.1, read as the reverse complement.
AGCCTTTAGGGGGGTATTACAGCCGTTATTTATTCAACTGAGTAATAAAAAGCATGTGAGTATATTTTTTGTTGCTTTCGTTTTTGCTTTTATACATTTTCAATTTTTAGATTTCTTACCACGTTTTGTATTAGGGGTCATTTATGGTTACCTCTATTTCTACACTAAAAATATATTTACAACTATTATTCTACACTTTTCTAATAATCTCTTAGCCTTATTCATTGTGTTTTATTCTGTAAGAGCTCAAGAAAAAATTATAGCTGAAACTAATGGGAATGTATTAATGCTTATTTTTGGGTTAGTTTTTACTCTTGGAGGTTTTTATTTATTAAGTAGGAAAAACAACTAATTTAATTAGCTCAATTACTTCGCTATTATTTATTAATGTTCTATTTTTGAATGTAATAAAATAGGTTAATGAATAAAATAAAAGATAACAAATGGCACTGAGATTCTGGAGAAAGTTAGTTGTCACTTTAATATTAATCCCTATAATTCTTTTTTCATTAGTGGTATTAATTGCCTATTGGAAACAAGAGAAAATTGTTCAAGAGTTAGTTTTAACCTTAAATGAAGATTTTGTAGGAGAAATTACTATCGAAGGTTCACATATCAGCCCTTTTGAGAATTTTCCTTATATCTCTATCGACCTAGATCATGTAAAGATATATGAAACAAAAGAAAATGATAGAGAACCTGTTTTAAGCATCGCTGATGTATATGTAGGTTTTGATATGTGGACATTACTATCTGGAGAGTACGATATTAAAGTTTTAGAGTTAAAGGAAGGTTATATTCATGCTATACAGCATATAGACGGAGAGTTAAATATTTCGAAAGCTTTAACTTATATAAAACCTGTTGAGGAGATTCAAGAAGACTTTCATATTCACTTAAAATCAATTTTATTATCCAATGTAGATATTTATAAGTTAAATGAAGCAAATAATTTGATTGTTGAGTCATTTACAAATAAAGCCGAATTATCTTTTAAAACCGACAGTGTCAGAATTTTAGCGAGTGTTGATGCTCAATTAGAGATGAACATTATAAAAGATGGGGATACCACTTTTTTTAAACATAAACACCTAAATGTAACGAGTGATATTGAATACCTCAAAACAGAACAGCAAATAATTGTTAACCCTTCGGTTTTAGAATTAGAACATGCAACTTTTAATGCTGAAGGTTTTGTTGATATCTTAGATGATTTTTTTATTGATTTTTCTCTTTATGGAAAGAAAGATAATTTTGAATTATTTATGGCATTAGCTCCTGAAGAACTGTACCCAACACTTAAAACGTTTGAAAATTCAGGTGAGATAGATTTTGATGTTAAAATTGCAGGAAATTCCTCTCTAGGTAATACTCCAATTGTAGATGCTGTTTTTAGTTGTAAGAACGCTTATTTCGAAAATAATGTGACACATAAAACAGTTGATAAATTAAATTTTTCAGGTTCATTTACTAATAATGGAATGAAGGGGCTTGAAAATATGGAGTTTCGTTTAATTGACTTCACAGCAAGGCCAGAGGCAGGAACATTTGCTACAAGTTTAGTCGTTAAGAATTTCGAGTCTCCTGATATTGATATGTCTTTAGACTCTGATTTTGACTTAGGTTTTTTGACTTCTTTTATTAATGCTACTAGCTTTGAGGATCTAGAAGGCAAAATTAAAATGCACATGAAGTTCCATGATATAATTGATTTAACACATCCAGAGAAATCTATTGAAAGACTAAATGAAGCTTATTATTCAGAAATTTTAATAGAAGACCTTAAATTCAAGACATCATCCTATCATTTGCCTTTAGAGAACTTAAATACAAAAATTACAGTTGAAGGACATCAAGCGGAGATAGAGTACTTTAATGCTAAAGTTGGAAATTCAGACCTGTCTATAAAAGGGCATATTTCTGACTTACCTGCTATTTTGCATCATGCCAGCGATAAGGTTACAGCAGACTTAACTATTATTTCTAAATTATTAGATGTTGAGGAGTTAACCAAAACAGCTGAAAATAAAGGAGTTAATGAGAAGATAGATGACTTAAGTTTAAAACTGAAATTTATTTCAAGTGCTAAGAGCTTTACAGAATCTCCAAACCTACCTGTAGGAGAGTTTTTTGTCGAAGATTTATATGCTACATTAGAGCACTATCCACATACTTTTCATGATTTTCATGGCGATTTGTTTGTCGAGGATTCTAATTTTAGAGTCATAGATTTTTCTGGAATGATTGATCAATCAGATTTCCACTTTTCAGGAAAGTTACTGGATTATGAAAGATGGCTAGAGGAAGAGCCAAAAGGAGAGACTAAAATTGAGTTTGATTTAATATCAAAGCAGCTTCAACTAGAAGATCTGTTTTCTTACCGTGGTGAAAATTATGTTCCTGAAGATTATAGACATGAAGTTTTTAATAACTTAAAACTACATGGAGCTATAGATCTCCATTTTAATAAGGGGCTTAGGTCTTCAGATATAACGCTGACTCAGATAGATGCGAAAATGAAGGTTCACCCTATGAAATTTGAAAACTTTAATGGTAGGATTCACATAGAAGACGATCATTTAGTTGTAGAAGAGTTGAGAGGGAAAATAGGGAAGTCTAAATTTAATATAGATGTGAACTATTATTTTGGTAAAGATGAATTGGTGCGAAAAAGAGACAATTACTTTGGAATTAAAGCCTCTCGCTTAGATTTTGATGAACTTTTTAATTATAACAAACCTCCAAATAATTTAGCTAAAAATCCATCAGAGCATGAAGACGTCTTTAATATCTATGAGCTGCCTTTTTCAGAGATGACTTTTGATATTGACGTGGATCAATTAAACTATCATCGTTATCTTTTAGATGAAGTCCATAGTCGTTTTAGAACAACTCCAGATCACTTTATTTATGTCGACACCATGAGAATGAAAGCTGCTGGAGGTAAGGTTGAGTTTTCAGGATACTTTAATGGCTCTAATAAAGATAAAATATACTTGAGTCCAAATCTAAAATTAAAAAATGTTGATTTAGATCAATTGTTATTTAAATTTGAAAATTTTGGACAAGACCATTTAGTTTCAGAAAATTTACATGGTACAATTACGACGTCTATTAATGGAAAGGTTCATCTTCATGCAGATATGGTTCCTATCTTGGATGATTCTGAGGTGCATATGGATGTTTCTATAATCGATGGAAGCTTAATGAATTATGCTCCCATAGTAGATTTAAAAGAATACTTTGTAGATAAGAATGTTTATAAAGTTAAGTTTGATACACTTCAAAACCATATAGATTTTAATAATGGTGTGATCAGCATTCCTAACATGCTTATTAATTCTACGCTGGGCTACATGAAGATTTCAGGGACTCAAGATATGGACTTTAACATGGAGTATTATATTAGTGTCCCTTTAAGATTAGTTGCAGGTACTGGGTTTAAGAAACTTTTTGGAAAAAACAAAGAAGAAGTTAGCCCTGATCAAGAGGATCAAATTGAATATTTTGATAAGAATAAAAAACAAGCTTTTGTGAATTTAAAAGTTGTTGGTGACGCTGAAGATTTCAAGGTCTCTTTAGGTAAAAAGAAAAAGAGATAATTCATTATATAATAGTATTCACCTCTCTTCATCTGATACTTAATAATATGTCGTCAGTAGTAAATTCATCTTTTTCATCCATAATCGGTTAATGTAAATAGGCGTGTACGCTCGTTTTTTTTGCTTCACTATTATAATTATTCATATTAGTATCTATAACCCTTTTCCTTTTTTTTAGAAATTAATGTCGTGGCGATCATAAGTACTATCAATCTTTTCATAGCTTGTATTTTATTAGGTGTAAATTTATTCTAAAGTAAAAACTCGATCTAAACCTAAGGAAAATTAGGGCTTAATTTTGAATGTAGTTTTGCCAAAGGTTTTATATTTGGAAAATATTTTAAAATAAAAGGCAACCGCCTTTATAATGCTTCGTCTTAAAAGCAATAACAATGAAACTTGAGCAAGAAGAGTTAACAGAAATAATAAACGGATGCAAGAAACAACATAGGCTAAGTCAGCAAAAAGTTTATGAAATGTTTTATGGTAAAATGTTACCAGTTTGTAATCGTTATGCAAAGAACTCTGAAGAGGCAAAGGATATTTTGCAAAATGGTTTTATTAAAGTTTTTGAAAAGATTGACAAATATAATTTCGATGGATCTTTTGGAGGTTGGGTAAGGAGGCTTATCGTTAATACTGCAATAGATCACTACAGAAAGCATAAAAATGTTTATTTAATTGAAGACGAATCGAGAATAGCTGATAGTGATCCATGGTATGAGGAGGAACCTGCTTCTAAATATGAGGGGATAAGCTCTGAAGATATTAAGAGTGCTATTAGTAAACTTTCTCCAGCATATAGGATGGTTTTTAGCCTCTATATATTGGAAGGTTATTCTCACCAAGAAATAGCTGACGAATTGGGTGTGAGTTTAGGAACATCTAAGTCTAATTTAGCAAAAGCGAAAGCTAATGTTAAAAAAATATTAATGAAGAAACTAAAAAAATGAAAACAAACAAGTTAGATAGCTTTGAACGTTTTGTTAACGACTCCCTTTCAGGAGAAGAGGTTGCTTATAACCCTTCCGATTGGGATGATTTATCAACTCGTTTGAACAATGTTCCAACCAAACCTTTCTACAAGAATGGATGGTTTATTGGAGGAGCTGCTGCAGTTATAATAAGTGCAGGTGCGTTTGTTTATCAAACAAATAAACAAAAAGAAGCTCCAATTGATATAGTAGAAAAAACTGAGCAAATTAATTTTACTGAGCAAATAGTCAATTCAGAAAATTCAGTTGTTGAAAATAAAAGTTCTATAGAAGTTGAATCAAATAATAATATAACTAAAGAGAAAATAAATACTTCGAGTGAAACCATAAGTAGAGAAGAAATTATTGAAGAGGTAACCACCAACCACCAAATACCAAAAGAACCTGCAATAGTTTCTTCTTTTACTAATCAAGACGAAGAAGAATCTAGGCCACTAAATAACAATAGAGAAGAAACTAAAGTTTCGATTCCTGTTGCTGACTATAAGGCATCTAGTAATTTGATAGGCTGTAAAGGATTAACAGTTAGTTTTAAAGCCGTAGAGCAAAAAGATGTTAATTATTTATGGAGTTTTGGAGATGGAACATACAGTAGTATAATAGCACCAAAACATACGTATAATACAGCAGGGGAGTATAAAGTTGAGTTAATTGTTCAGTCGACTATTGATGAAAGAATATTAACTAAATCTAGTCTACTTCAAACTGTTATTGTTCATAAGGATCCTGAATTAGAGATCTTAGCTGATGAATACTTAGATAAAGGATGTCCAATGGTAAGCTACTCTTTCATAGGAGACGAAGTTTCAAGTGTTTATTGGAACCTTGGAAATGGAACATTAACTAAAGAAAAAACGGTAAAGTCAGCTTATAAAAAGAGAGGGAACTACAATGTCCTTTTACAAGCTATAGGCTTAAATGGATGTAAATCTACTGTTAAGAAGAGCTTGTTTATTGAAAAAGATTATAACTTATTAGCTCCTAGTGCTTTTACTCCCGATGGAGATGGTTTAAATGATGAATTTATTCCCGAGGCATTGAAATTATTGAATAATCAATTTACTATGGTTATCCAGAGCAGAGTTGAAGGGACTGTTTATGAAACTTCAGGTGTAGATCGTCCGTGGGATGGGAAAAACCAAAAAACAGGATTAGAATGTCCTGAAGCAAACTACATTTGGGTTGTAAACCTAATCAACGATAAAGGAGAGAAAGAGCAATATACTGGAGCTGTATTGATTCAGAGATAAACTAACTAATAGTTAAACGTTATATTAAAAGGCTAATCAATTGATTAGCCTTTTTTGTTTATATTTACAGTATATAACCATAATAGTATGTTCAAAATTGTATTTTTATTCTTACTGAATATTTTTGTTTTAGGCCTTTATTCTCAAACAAGAGTTTCATATCATAAACTGACTAAAATAATAAATAAAAAGGAAGTTGTCTCGCCAGCTAATGTTAAAAATGATTTTTTTGTTAGTCTAAATTACTTAGAGTCTCCATCCCCATCAGGAGATAGTTACCGTTCTTTTTTGTTAAGGCAAAAAATGTTAGCCAAAGCAGAAAGGCAAAAAAAAACACCTCCTTCTGTTCAAAATAAAAGTCTGAATAAGTCAACTGCTTCAGAACTATTAATAGGGAGAGAAATAGCTTTTGCAAGGTATTCTGCAAGTGGAACTCAATATGATATTTTTGGTGGAATTCCAAATGATAATACGCTTGCTGTTTCCAACGGAGGTATTGTATTAGCATCAGTTAACTCTTTAGTTTATGCCTACGACTTAAATTTAGATACAGCTATTTTTCCGGACTATAGGATTTCATTAACTTCATTTGTAAATGGAGGAGGAGGTGGTCACTATTTTGACCCTAAAGCCATTTATGATCCAATTGCAGACCGATTTATTCTAGTATTATTAAAGGGGAATACCCCTGAACAAAGTGAATTAATTGTTTGTTTTTCTACAACAAATAATCCATTAGACGATTGGAATGTTTATTCCTTGCCAGGGAATCCATTGGATAATAACCGTTGGACAGATTTTCCAGCGATAGCAATAACAAAAGATAAACTATATTATACAGCAAATTTAATTGTTCCTAATGTTTCCTGGCAAATTGGCTTTGATGGTTCTATTATTTGGGAAGTTCCATTGGAAGAAGGTTATAATGGAGCTGCAAATTTGTCAGCTGAGTTATATACAAATATCAAACACAATGGAAATTATATAAGAAATCTGCATCCAGTTCAAGGTGCTGATGGAGCTGCAGATAAAATGTACTTTTTATCAAATAGAAACTTTGACATCAGCAATGACTCAATTTTTGTGTTAGACCTAGAAGAAGCAGTAGATACAAATTATCTAAATATTAATGTATATCAATCTAACTTAAACTACGGAGTACCACCTAATGCAAGACAATTTGGAACAGATACTTCAGATGCAACTCAAGGGTTGCAAACAAATGATGCAAGAGTATTGGGAGCAATAAAGTTTGATGATGAAATTCAGTTTGTAAGTAATTCAGTCAACCCAAATACAGGGTTTTCTTCTATCTACCATGGTGTTTTAAGTAATTTAGAAGGGAACTCTTCAATTAAAGCTAGGATTATTGGCGATTCGATTAAAGATTTTGGTTATCCAAATATTGCCTGGTCTGGAAATGAAGCTTGCGATAGGGAGGTTATTATAGGTTTTAATTATACTTCTTTTACAGATTTTCCAGGTATGGCTAGTATTTATTGTAATAATGAAAGAGAATATTCTAAGGTGAAATATTTAAAAGAAGGAGAAAATTACATTGAAAGACTAGGAGGAGGTTATGAAAGGTGGGGAGATTATTATGGCTTACAAAGGGTTTATAATAATCCTGGACATGCATATGCTTTTGGCTATATTGGAAAACAGAATAAGATAAACTCTGGACACATTGTAGAAGTAATAAGTCCAGACTCGAATTATTTAGACCTAGAATATATTATTGACCCGATGGGGGGAGTATGTAATCAAAAGATTGAACTACTTCCAATAGGAGGAAAAGAACCATTTACAGCAGAGTGGTCTGATAACACACAGGGATTAATAAAACAAGGTGTTTGTGTAGGAGATACTATTTTAGCAACGCTTATTGACTCTAGAGGTTGTTCTAAGAGTATAGAGGTCATTATTCCATTTGCCGAAAATAATGGAGAGTTGTTGATCTATCCAAACCCTTCTTCAGATTGGATTACAATTCAGTTTGATCTAGAACAAGAAAGTGAATTAAAAGCTGTTTTGTATGACGATCAAGGAGCTTTAATAAAAACGTTATTAGAGCGATCTGGAAAAAAAGGAACTAATGAGTTAATTTTTTCAACAGAGACGATGTCTGCAGGAAATTACATTTTTACACTTCTAGTCAATGGAGAAGTATTTAAGTCTTCTGGTGTTATAAAGAACTAGTTTTTAATTATTAAGAAAGTATAAAGGCCATTTAAAGTTAAGTAGTAACTTCCTTTATCAAGTCTAGATAAGTCTATACTATTAGAAATTTCGCTTTCTTTATTAAGTACTATTTGCCCTAAATTATTTCTTATATGTAATGAAAATAGATCTTTCTTAGCCTCGATATTGATGAATTGGTTGGTTGGATTAGGAAAAATAGCTACATCAGATTTTTCCATTGTTTTTGTGGATAAAATAGTGTTAGATGGTTCAATAATCAATTCATTTGCCGTAATTCCATCAGACCAGTTTCCCATACCTCTTTGTTCAGGAGTATCACCAAAAGCATATTCACAGTTAGTCCCATAAAAAGTACAGTTTAATAAAGCGTCTGCTAGTTTCCAATAACAATAAAAATCAACGGCATCTAATTTACTCGCAGCATATCCTCCTGTAATAACTGTACTAATTGTTCCTCCATCATAATTAAAGTCTGCAGCTAAAGGTTCGTTATGTGTAGCTTCTAAAATAGGGAACCCTCTATAATCTGCTACGTGGGTTATAAAGTTTTTTCTAATAGTTGGTATTCCTGTACTATCCATTATTTCTCTCCCAAAAGAATCCCCAACAATAATGTCATCTTCTCCAACTACAATTAAGGCTTTATAATCGGTATCCATATTAGCATAACTAACTAAACGACCAGAATTAATACCTCCAGTTCCAGGTTGACAAAGCATAAAACATTTAGGTTTAGGAATGTTATAAGTAGCGTAGTTAGTAACTAAATTTGCTGTAATTACACCGCCAAAAGAATGTCCAATCATAGCAAGATTTCGCATTCTTGGTTTTACTCTAGTTGGATTTGTATTCAATTCGTTTATTGCGTCTAAAATACCAGTAATTGCATTTGGAGTATAAGTACTCGGTAAAGAAGCATCGCTTAGTTGATACTTAGGAAATATAACGATATTACCTTTTTTTACTAAATGTTCAATCCATTTAGCATAAGGGCCTGGATTGAAAACTCCATATCCATGATTAAAGACTATTAAATCAGCACTGTCTGGTTTAGGTGAGTCAGGCTCAAATAACCAGTAACCATCGGCACTAAATAAGCTGGTGTTATTAGTAGAGAGAACACCATTGTTAGAATAGATATTTCCACCCGGGCCAGATATAGGTTGAGCCGGTGGAGATTGTGAAATAGAATTGGTGGAAATTAAAAGAATAAAGAAAAAAAGAAAAAGTTTTAACATAGCATTATTATAGAATTGACTTTATAAAGTTAAAGATATTTAAGTAGTTTTTGCAATGAATTTAAATTTTCGCAGTAAGTATAAGTAGAATACACCTATTAAACATAACCTAAAGAGTAGCAATGGTGAAAATTATAGAACAGTAATTATGACTAAAAAAGTCAAGATGATCAGTTTTGTACTATTACTTTTAACCTATTTTGTTGGTTTGAACAAATAGGAAGAAGGATGTGTTAAAGGTCATGTTGACATTATAATTATTTGTTTTACAGAAGGTAAACCGGCTTGTGATTGCATAATATGACTAATTTTAACGCCATTGATGCATCTATAAATGGAATGCCAGACTTTACAAACTGAAAATGTCCATAATATATTGTTTGAACTTTTTAGTTAGGTAATACCCCCAATTTTATATCTTTACGCCTTATAAAGATTTAATAGTGTATGAGTGAAGATATTGAGAACGAAGAGAATGTAGAGGCGGAAGAGTTATTCGAGCATTTTAATGTCAAGGCTGATCTAAAACAAGATCTTATTAGAATAGATAAGTTTTTAATGGATCGTATTCCTAGTACATCTAGAAATAGATTACAAGTAGCTGCTAAGAATGGGAGCTTACTAGTGAATGGTATTGCTGTTAAGTCAAATTATAAAGTAAAACCTTTAGACGAGATCTCTTTTGTTTTGCCACATCCAGTTAGAAATTTAGAGCTTATTCCACAAGACATACCTTTAAATATTGTTTATGAAGATGACGATTTAATTGTAATAAATAAACCTGCAGGTCTTGTTGTACATCCTGGTTATGGAAACTATACGGGAACTTTGGTGAATGCATTAGTCTATCATTTCGATAACTTACCTTCTTTACCTAATAATTATTATGGAAGACCTGGGTTAGTTCATCGATTAGATAAGAACACTTCTGGAATAATGGTGGTTGCTAAAACTGAAGATGCGTTGACTAAACTAGCTAAGCAGTTTTTTGATAGAACTACAGAAAGAAGATACCATGCGCTAGTTTGGGGAGATTTTGAAGAAGATGAAGGGACCGTTACAGGGAACCTAGCACGATCGATTAAAAATCGTAAAATAATGGATGTTTATGAAGATCCAGAAATAGGAAAGCATGCTGTTACCCACTATAAAGTCTTAGAACGTTTTGGTTATGTTTCTTTAATAGAATGTAAGCTAGAGACTGGAAGAACACATCAGATTCGTATTCATATGAAACACATCGGTCATACATTATTTAATGATTTTGATTACGGAGGAGATAGAATTTTAAAAGGAACAATGTTTAGTAAATACAAACAGTTTGTAGATAATTGCTTTAATATACTTCCAAGACAGGCGCTACATGCAAAGTCGCTAGGTTTTACTCATCCAACAACTAAAGAGTGGATGCAGTTTAACTCCGATTTACCTGAAGACATGGTTCAGGGAATAGACAAGTGGAGAAAGTATGCAAATACAGCTTTAAAAGACTCTTAAAGTTATAGTTTTACTATTTTTTGGAGATCAATAAACTCAATTAAATTATACTCTTTAGAAAACAAAATATTAGGGAAGTATATTGTCAGTTTCTTTTGTTGTTTGTTTTACTAGTCCACTCATGACAATGGATAAAATAACGTAGGTAAAGAAAAAGTAAAGTCCAAATAAGATTTTACTTTCAGTGTCTATGCCAAGATTCATATTCGAAAAAGATAAAAAAGCAAGAAAGCAACTCGCAACAAATACATCTGCCATGCTCCATTTTCCGATGTAAGAAACGACTTTATTTAATTTACTGTTTTGTTGATTGCTAAAACCAAGAACTAAAGTGAATAGTAATTTAATTATTGGAATGACTAAACTAAACAAAAGGATAGCAGTTCCAACCAGCATATTCTTGTCTTTAAAAAGCAGGATTATAAGTTGATAAACCGATTTGCTCTGGTAATAAAAATACATTTTCCCTTTAAATTGTATAGAAGTTTTAAAGTCAGAAGGAATGTTAGATTTTGCCGAGTTCATTCCTGTTAATTCATCAAATAATTCAAGGCCTTTATGAATAGGTGAACTAATTAAGCTTAAATCAAGAGCAATAGGGATTTTTAAATCCGTATCTGAAGCACTTATTTCTAGCATAGGACTCATTATTCCTAAAAACAAAAAGATGGAACAAACAGAAAAAAGAGGAATAATTAATTGTTTTCTTAAATTCGATTTTAAATAGATTAAAAAAATAATAAAAAGCAAACAAAAAGCAGTCACTCCGATTTCAATTGATTTTTTTAAAGCTAAAGCATATTCGTCTTCAGCTTTTAATAGCAAGATAACAGCTTTCTGTTCTTTTTCTTCCCACTCATAATCATCGACAAAATCAAAAGCTTTTTCTACAAACAATAAACTCCATTCTTCAGCATTGAAAAGACGATCCTTAAAGTTTAGAACATTAACATGGTTTTTTATGTTTTCCTGATACTTAGT
>JAGXIB010000198.1 GCA_024635865.1 Flavobacteriales bacterium | reverse complement strand
GTCTAATTCTTTTCCTATTTTTCTATGATCTCTTTTCTTAGCTTCTTCTAATAAAACTAAATATTCTTTTAGCTCTTTCGCTTTAGGAAAAGTAATCCCATAAATACGAGTCAACTGTTTATTCTTTTCATCCCCTCTCCAATAAGCCCCTGCAATACTCATTAGCTTTACCGCTTTGATATAACCTGTGTTTGGCAAATGAGGTCCTCTACATAAATCTGTAAACTCTCCTTGAGTATAAAAAGTAATTTCACCATCTGGTAAACCTTCTAACAACTCTAATTTATAAGGATCTTCTTTTTCTGTAAAATAGGCTATAGCATCCGCTTTAGAAATATCTTTTCTGACGTAATCATTCTTTAAACGAGCCAGTTCGATCATTTTATCTTCTATCTTTTGCAGGTCTTTTTCTTGAATCTCATAGTCTCCAAAATCGACATCATAATAAAAGCCATTCTCTATTGGAGGTCCAATAGCTAATTTGATTCCTGGATAATAAAACTCTAACGCCTCTGCCATTAGGTGAGCAGAACTGTGCCACATCGTAGACTTACCTCCTTTGTCTCTCCATGAAAGTAAGCTAACTGTTGCATCTTCTGTTAATGGACGGGTTAAATCCCATGTTTCTCCATTCACTTCTGCTGCAAGAACATTTCTTGCTAACCCTTCACTTATACTTTTAGCTACATCCCAAGAAGTTGATCCAACTTCGTAAGAACGCTCACTTCCGTCTGGCAACGTTACATTTATCATTTCTACTATTCTTTTATTAATCAGCGAACAAAAATAAGTAATATTTTCATTCTTTTAGATAGATTTTTTCTAAAGTACCTAGAATACGGTGTTATAAATAGACTTCTCTATTATAAATTTAAGCTCAGTGATGAAACAAAAGAATTAATCTTCTAATATCAGCTTATAGCCAACACCTTTTATTGTAGAAATGTAATCGTCTCCAATCTTTTCTCTTAATTTTCGAATGTGCACATCTATGGTTCGCTCACCAACAACAGCATCGTTACCCCAGACAGCTGTAAAAATATTGTCTCTTGTAAAGACATTGCCTGGTTTAGAAAGTAAAAGTCTTAATAATTCAAACTCTTTTTTTGGTAATACAATTTCTTTGCCCTCGCACAAAACAACATAACGAGCTTCATCAATAGACAACTTAGAAGAAACTGCAGTATCAGCCTTCAATTCTGACCTTCTTAATAGTGCTTTTACCTTACTGACTAACACTCTTGGTTTAATTGGTTTTGTGATGTAGTCATCAGCGCCAGCTTCAAAACCTGCAATTTGAGAATAGTCTTCTCCTCTTGCTGTCAAAAAAGCAATAACTACGTGACTTAAGCTTGGCATTTTCCTTAATTCTATGCATGTTTCAACCCCGTCCATTTCAGGCATCATTACATCTAGCAAAATTAAATCTGGAATAAAATCACTTGCTACCTTTATGGCTTTCTTCCCGTTGTAAGCCATTTTCACTTCGAAACCTTCTTTCTCTAAGTTATACTTAATAAGCTCAAGGATATCTGCTTCATCGTCTACTAAAAGAATTTTTTTTGACATGTTGATTTCTTAATTTAACACAAAATTAAACATATATATTGCAGGCTATATTAATATAACGTTAAATCAATGCAATACATATACGAAACTAGTAACTTATTGCTATAAAAATAAGTATTATCAATTAATATATTAAAGAACAACATGAAACGTCTCTTTTACCTTTTATCTTTTCTAACTATAATTGCTTGTAACAGAAAACACGAAATTAAAGTAGGAGTTCAAACTTTTAACGATTTCCCAAAACACATTTCAGATTCTATATCATTTGCTATAAAAGAGGTTTACAAATTTGAAGTGACCTTATTAAACAAGCAATCATTACCTAAAACTTCGTTTACTAACATAAAATCACCTAGGTATAGAGCAGATTCTCTTTTAAAATTTTTAAAAAAAATTAAACCCGATACCATAAACTACATTATAGGCTTAACTGATAAAGATATCTCTACTACAAAAAGAGATACAAAAGGAAATATAAAACATCCAAAAAACAAATATAAAGATTGGGGAGTTTTTGGGTTAGGATATATAAATGGTCCAAGCTGTGTTGTATCTACTTTTCGATACAAGACAAAAAATAAATCATTGTTTACTGACAGAATTCAAAAAATATGTGTCCATGAAATTGGTCATAATTTAGGTCTGCCACACTGTAATTCTGGAATGGAATGTGTAATGCAAGATGCAGCAGAATCAATAAGAACAATAGATAAGGTTAACATGATTCTTTGTAAATCTTGTAAAAAACAAATTGAGAAGCAACATTCTCTTTAACATCAAAGAATAAAACATTTTAAATGAAGTGTTTTTTTTAATATCAAGTCTTTTGATTTTTTTAAAATTAGATTAGTTTTACAAGAGTTATAAAACTTGTATTAAAACCAAACACTAAAAACTAACTTTTTTTATGAAAATATGTTTCATTATGTATCCTTGGGCAGAAATTGACCCACAAAAAGACTCCACTTTAATCTTAATACATGAATGTGTTTTAAGAGGCCACACCGTTGCAATGTCTACTCCTGCTGACTTTGCAATCAGGGATAGTTTAACAATGGCACATAGCTTTATTTTTGCCAAAGAACAAAATGATCTTTCTACACCAGAGTCCATGTATCGTACAGCAAATCTTTCTGAGAAAATATTATCGCTAAAAGATTTTGATGTTATTTTCATGAGAGCTAACCCTCCAATGGACCCATTAGCTCTTAACTTTTTAGATTCTATTAAGGATGATGTCTTTTTGATTAACAGCATAAGCGGACTAAGAGAAGCTAATAATAAAATTTATACTGCTTCTTATTCAGATCCTAAAAGAGAGTTAATTCCTGCCACCTATGTTTCTAAAAACATTAATTACCTTAAAGAAATCATTAAAGAAAATGAAGGTGGTAAAATGATTCTAAAACCATTAAACGGATATGGCGGAAAAGGAGTGATCGTATTAGAAAAGAGTGCGATGCAGAACATCAGTTCATTATTAGATTTTTATATTAGTGGCCAAGAAGGAAAACAATCCAACTATGTGATCTTACAAGACTATGTAGAAGGTGCTGAAAATGGAGATGTAAGGGTTTTAATGTTACATGACCAACCAATCGGAGCTATTCGCCGAGTACCTGCTAAAGGTGACGCTAGGTCTAACCTATCTGCTGGGGGGCATGTTGTTAAGCATGTTCTAACTAAAGAGGAAGAAGTTCTTTGTCGAGAAATTGGAGAAAAGTTAGTTTCTGATGGAATTTACTTTTCTGGATTAGATCTAATTGGAGGGAAATTAATTGAGGTTAATGTTTTGAGTCCTGGCGGAATCGGAGACATTAATGAAATGTACAATAAAAAGGTTCAGGTTGATATTGTCGACTACCTAGAAAAGCAAGTACCTGTCAAAGGTTAAAAATTTGATCTTACACTAAAAGACATTCAAACAAAACAGTAAAATGATTAAACTTTCCATAGAGGAGATTATTAAGAAGATAAAGAGGAAAGAAGTTTTTGATGCCGTTGTAGACGATAACTCTTTCCAAATTAAAATAAACAGGTACGTTCCTTACGTTTGCACGGCGATTCATGCTGGAAGCAACTTAAGACCTGAATTGAAAGAAAAATCAGCATTAAATGATTATGAACGTTGGTATGAAGAAGATCCATACACTGACGAGTTTATAGCAGCTCTTCCAATCACCATTGTTGGTAACGACTCTAGGTATGAATACGATTTGAACAGAGCTCCTGAGGTTTGTATCTTTGAAGAAGCATGGGGGAAAAGTGTTTGGAAAAAGCCACTTACAAAAGCCGAAAAACAAACCTCATTAAAAAAACATACAAGTTACTATAGAGTTACCTATGCCCTCATTAAAAAGTTAGAAGAATTGTTTGATGGATGCGTAGTATATGATATGCATTCTTATAACTATAAACGATGGGACAGAACAGTTCCTGTATTTAATATTGGTGCAGAAAAAATAGATCCAAAGTTTAAAACACATGTTGAATCTTGGAATAATCATTTAAAAAGCATAACTATTCCTGAAATTGAAACAACAGCTGCTATTGATGATGTTTTTAAAGGAAGGGGGTATAATTTGGCGTTTATTAATCAGCACTTTGACAATACCCTTGTTTTAGCGACTGAAGTAAAGAAGGTTTTCTGTGACGAACTTGGAGGAGTTAGCTACCCAAGCGTTATTAGATCTTTAAAAAGCTCCTTAAAAAAAGTAATTCTTAATCATGCAAATGAGTTTGCTTTATCTAAGACGAATTGGCAATCGAAAAGAAAAAGCACCCTACTAAATAATCAAATTGACCCTGAAGTTCTTAAAGTAGACAAACAACTGTATGATTTAGTCAAAAACTTTGAATTACTTCAATTTGTTAACCCTATAAACATTGAAAAAGAGAAGAAGGCTTTTTTTAAAAGTAAGTTTAGTGTCAATCCGAGTTTTAAGTATAGACCTATAAAAATTGACCCTTTTACATTAAAAAGAAAGCTATATTCAATAAAGGCTGATAAAATAGAAGATATTGAAATTCAAAAAATGTATGAAAATACAATCAGTGCTTATGCCGATAAAATAGATTTATTGGCTACCATAGGTTCTAAGCGTTTTTTCTATAACTCATTAGGTTATTTTGGGAGCCCAAGCGATAAAGACTTAAGAAATGCTAGGTATTTATTAAGCCTTCCTAAAATAGAAACAGAGCGAAAAACTGGAAAAAAACTAACTGCGCAAGATGCTAAAAAAGCATTTGAAGAAAGTTTTGAGTTTTATGGGTTCAAAGCCAATGTTGGAATAAGTAAAGACCTTGCCGCCGAAGCCATGGTTTTAAATCAACAAAAAAAGGTTTTAGTAAAGGAAAATGCATTATTTAGTCAAAAAGAATTAGATTTTTTAGTGCATCATGAAATTGGTGTACACATGGTAACCACCATGAATTCTAATTTACAACCTCTAAAACTGTTTAATGTAGGAACACCTGTGAACACCTACACACAAGAGGGACTAGCAGTTTTATCTGAATACTTATCTGGAAATTTGACACTTAAAAGGTTGAGAACACTTGGTCTTAGGGTAATTGCTATAGATATGATGGTTAAAAAAAGTGATTTTAAAACGATTTTTTCTTACCTCACCAACGAGTACAATGTAGACAAAGAAGAAGCTTTTATTCTCTTGACTAGAGTCTTTAGAGGGGGAGGATTCACTAAAGATTACCTTTATTTAAAAGGGTTTGCAAATTTCTATAAGCTATGGAATAGCGGCTATGATTTAACTCCTTTATTGATTGGTAAAACATCTATAAAAAACTACAATACTATTGTTGAAATGATGGATCG
>JAGXIB010000197.1 GCA_024635865.1 Flavobacteriales bacterium | reverse complement strand
GATAGAATGAGCTCTTTCATGATCTGTTCCTCCCATTTGTTTAACCCAAATTAAATTACCATCCGTATCTAGTTTTTGAATAAAAATATCTTCCCCTCCTACAGCAGTTAAATTAATCGTTCCTAGTCCTGGATCAAAATCTGTAGTTCCTGAAAAATACCCAGTTGTATATACGTTTCCATTCTCATCTGCAGTAATGGCTTTTCCATAACTGCTTCCTGATCCTCCCATTTGTTTAGCCCAAAGAAAAGTCCCATTAGAATCGAGTTTTTGAACATAGATATCATAATTAAAAGTTCCTGAAGGTGAAAGATTTAAAACTCCACTACCTGGATCAAAATCTGTTGTACTTTGAAAGTAACCCGTAGAATAAATATTTCCATTTGTATCTGTTGTGATCGCTTGACCAAAACCACTTCCTGTGCCTCCCATTTTTTTAGCCCATTGAAAATTTGGAACCTGAGCATGAAATGATGAAACAAATAATATATTTATTAAAGTGGCTAATAAAAAAGAGTTTGTTTTCATTGTTATATTTTTTGAATAGTTTTATTTAACTAGGTGTATTTTTTTCTAAATAAGAAATTCTTTAGTAATAATGACTTTATCTTGTCCTGGTAATAGGAAGTCACTAATTAAAATTTTAAAAGCAAAAATACATTAATTAATGGAATAATTATCTAACAACTCTTTAATTCAAAGATGATTACTACGAGTTACTAAAGAAGTCTTAATGTCTTTTCTGACAAGAGATGATGAATAATACTTCAAGAGGGATGGGAGCGGCATCCTTTTTAGTATTCGACATTTTTTTGTCAAAAATAAAACCACTTGAAGAAACTAAAAAGATAAAGCGTACAGCCCGACCTAGACGATAGGATAGGGCTTGCCCAAAGATTAGAACTACAAAGAGTAACTTATGGCTAGGTTAAACGTTCTACCATTGTTAAAGTAATCATAGATTTGTGGTATCGCTTTGTAAGATTCGTAATATCTAATTCTTTTATTATTTAGAATGTTTTGGGCTGTAAAACTAGCTTTCCACTGTTCTTTCTTCCCTAACTTTTTACTTACTTTTAAGTTTAAGCTATGGAATGGGTTTTCATATACATCTGGTAACGCTCCAATACCGATTACGGCCAATCTTTTGCCTTGAATATTGTAACTAATGTTTAGATCAAGTCCTGAAGAATCGCTACTAAAAGAGGTGAAAGCATTAATTAAATAAGGAGACTGTCCAGACATTTGTCTGTAATTACTTATGGTTTGTCCATCTCTAGCGTTTAGCTCTCTTACTTGTTTTTCCGTTTGAATCGTATTCCCTTTAGTAATCTCTACTTTGTTCATGTCTATTTGAGATTGGATATAAGTAAAGTTAGCCCCTACATAAAATTTATTTTGAGCCTTTTCTTTAAATCCAATTCTCTTTCTAGCTTCTAATTCTACTCCATAAATATTGGCTTCTCCAGTGTTTTTTGCTTGCACTTCGTTTGGTGCTAAATCAAAAGAAACAATTTCTATTGGGTTAATGAATTTTTTGTAAAAGACAGAAGCTGATAGTACTTCTGTACGTCCGTAAAAATATTCCCATCTTAAATCTGCATTATGAATGTTCGTTTGCATTAAATCTATGTTTCCGTTGTATCTTCTCCCTTGAATTGGGTCATAGATCTGCGCAATAGATTTTTCTTTAAAAGAAGGTCTTGCCAGTGTTTGGGTATATGATGTTCTTAGATTCATGGTGTTAAATGCAGAATCTTTTAAGACATAAACTAAATTAACCGCTGGTAAAAGATTGGTTTCGTCTAGAACTGGAGTCTTATTATAAATAACTGTAGCATTGTTATTCTGACCAGTATATGTATTATTTACTTTTTCTACTCTCACCCCATATACAGCTTTTAACTTTTCTGTAACTGGCAGTTCATTCATAACATAAGCGGCTAAAATAAGTTGCGTTGCCTCATAAGAATTGGCTAATTCACGTTCTCCATTTACATAGGTCCCTTTGTCGTTTTCAGGTGTCCAAATATTTTCTTCTTGAAAAAACCAATTTGGATCGTTAGGAACTTCGGTGACATTCTCTACATCAAAAACGTAATTCAAAACTTTAAAATCTCTTGTTTTATAAGTTTCGGCCAATCCAAATTTTAGTTTAGATTCTAAATCTTTTTTTAGGTTAAAAGCATATTCTAAATCAATTTTACTATTTAAGTTTATTTCGTTTAAATCTCTATAAATTCTTCTAATTTCACCACCGACACTTTGATAAAGCCCGTAAGTATAAACTCCTTCTTCATTTTCTATTTGTTCTAATACTGTACTTCTAATGTCTGGATCTACAATTTTGGATAGGGAAGGGGAGATAGCCCAATTCAATTGCCATTTGTTTTGAGCTAGACTGTGTTTTCCTGAAAGGTTTAAGTTACTAGTCGAACGTTGTGTATATTGTAAACTTTGTTTTACTAGTGTTGCTGGATTAGACTCAAAATTTCCTTCTACCAAAGAAGCTGCTTGTGATTCTCCATTTTGAGTATGAAATAAGTTTAACGATAGTTTATGAACTTTATTTATTTTAATAGATTGACCTAAGAGTGCCGACCAAAGTGTATTTTGAATTCCAAGTTCTCCTGTTGATTTTCTATCTGCAAATAATTCGTTTTCAGAAGCTTCAGTGCTTTTTCTGTAAGCATTGTACTGAATATCATCGTAATATTGATAATTATTTTGATAATTGACATAAAAGTTATAACCATAGTCAATGTCTTTTTTGTCGGAGTTTAGCTGATTCCCGATTCCAAAGCCAAAACTCTGATTGGGTAAGTTGCTCATTTTTTTTACCGCCATGTTAGAACTAAAAGCTCTAGTTAGTGTTGTTAACTCTTGGTCTCCAGTGGTAGGGTCAGGTGTCAATTTGTTTTGATTAATAGGCAATGCTCTACTACCGTCATCAAAACCTAAGAAATCTAATTTTCCTTTCTCGTAAGAGATGTAATTTGGGTTAAAAGTGGTAACGGAATTATATCCTAAGCCAGCTGTAAAGCTGATTGTTTTTTGCGAAGGGAGATCTTTCGTTAAAATATTGATTAATCCTCCGGTATAATCTCCTGGTAATTCAGGAGTGAATGTTTTATATACGGTAATGTTATCAATTAAATTGGTAGGGAAAATATCCATTTGTACCGCATTTTTATCTGGATCTAATCCTGGAATCTCCATGCTATTTAAAATGGTCTTGGTATATCGATCTCCCAATCCTCGAACATAAACGTGTTTTCCATTTTCTACCGAAACTCCCGTTACTCTTTTTATTACTTCTCCTGCATCTCCGTCTCCAGTTTTTTTCATTTGTTCAGAAGAAGTACCATCAATCATATTGGTAGACTTCATTTTTTCACGATCAAATGCAGCCATTGTTTTAGAGGCTTTTTTTTCAGCTACAATTTCTACTTCACTCATCATTTCTGTTGCTTCTGCTAAAGAAATGTTTTGAATATAAGTCTTCCCAGCTTCAATAGTTATTGGGACTATTTTATCTCTGAATGAGACAAATGAAAAAACAATATTATAAGTTCCTGGTTCTAGTTTTAACGTATAATTTCCTTCAAAATCGGTAGAAGTCCCTTTAGTAACATCGTCTTTTGAGTAAACATTAACAAATGGAAGTTCTTCACCGTTATTGGAATCTGTTACTTTACCTCTTACAATTCCTTTTTGAGCAAATAAAGTAATGGAAAAAAATAGAGTAGCGATAATTAAAAATAATCTAGATAACATTTGATGTAGGTATAAAGTACAAAATCAACAACACTAGATGGATTTCTAATGTTGTTGATTTAAGAATTTAATTTAAAATAGATTGGATTATAATTTCCCTTTTCTAGAAGTCCATGTCCATGTAAAATCAGATAGGTTAGCTCCAGTAGAACCAGAAGCAACAACTGAAGTTCCTGTATAAGTAATAGTAGCTTCTGCGGTAGCTTCTAATGAGCTAGTACAGTTATCATTTTGTTGTGATTCAACTGAGTTTGTGTAAACATCGATTGCTGACTCTATTGTGTTAGTTGTAGAAATAATTTCAGAATTATTAATAGACAATTTTGGAGAACTTTGAGTTAAGTAAACATAAGAATCTGATTTGTCAGTACAATTAATTGTATCAGAGAAAGAAGCTCTAATTTTTATTACTTTATCAGCGTATCCTTCCCAAGTTACATTATTGATTGTTCCTTGTGCTTTAGATTTTAAATCAGCTCCAGTTCCAATACCGTCACTAGACTTTATAGTTCCATTAGACAATGTAAATAATCCATTTGTATTTGTTACCCCTTCTGGACCATCAATCTCTAAAGCTTCATCAGTGTCTATCCCATGAACAACAGCAAAGTTGTTTATTGTTCCTGAATAGTTCATGTCAATATCAATTCCATCATCACCTTGGTATGCAACAACTAAGTTAGTAACGTTAACAGTTCCTCCAAAGAATTCGATTCCATCATCTAAGTTTGCAATGATTTCTATGTTGTTAATCGTCGTTCCAGAACCAACACCTCCTAATGTTAGACCATTAATCTCATTTCCAGCTCCAATCAGCGCTCCTCCATGACGGATAGAAACATAACTTAAAGAACCAGAATTGTCAGCTGTTATATTCCCTCCAAAAGTTCCAAAAGCATCAGTTGCAGGAATCCCTTCTATTTGAGCTTCTGTATCTCCATTGTCGGCAGATATAGGTGCATTACCTAAAAGAATAAGACCTCCCCATTTACCATTGTCAGATTCGTCTAGATTCGTACCAGAAGTTTGACCTATTTCTATGTTATCTAAAACAGATGTAAAGATAATTGGCTCTGAAGGAGTTCCTACTGCAATAATTTTAGCATCTCTAGCAACTAATAATGCAGAAGAATTTGTTCCAGCACCTTCTTGCCCTTTTATTATTGT
This sequence comes from Flavobacteriales bacterium, assembly GCA_024635865.1. GTDB lineage: Bacteria > Bacteroidota > Bacteroidia > Flavobacteriales_D > Parvicellaceae > S010-51. The sequence goes on along the minus strand of JAGXIB010000197.1, from coordinate 2,799 downwards.
TCCAGCTTCAATGGTTAATGTAGCATTATTCTCTACCACTACTTTACCATTTAGTTCGTAAATTTTGTCTTTTGTCCAAGTTGTATTTTTTGTAATGCTTCCTTGTACTACTTCGTTTCCAGTTTCCTCAGAAGTATAAATACAGCTCCCATCATCTTTTTTTGCTTTTTCTTCGAAGTTTGTAGCGGTAACATCGGTACAACCTTTTTTCTTACAAGAAGAAACTGATAATGTTAGTGCAGCCATTGCAGCTAACCCTAATACTTTTGTTGTTTTGTTCATTTGTTTTGTTTTTTAATCTTAATGAATTAATTATGATACAAATATCCGATACAAATATTAAAAGTACTTTAGCTGTAGATTAAGTTTTTGTTGTTTTTAAAGATAGAATGCTTAACATTTAGGAAACATTAGGATTATGAAGGGTGCTTAGAAGTAGAGTTTTCTCTTTGTTTATCGTGATTGCAATATGTTTGTGGGAAATTTTATTTTAATTATTTAGTGTTCAAGAAACTTGAATACAACTAGTCTTTTTTAAATTAAACTTTAAACAGAAGATAAGCTATCCTTTTTACAAATAAAAATTAGTTCCTATCGCCCAAAAACCTTCAATAAAATTAAAATGTTGACTAGCTTTGTCTGCTTTATTCCTCGTTGTGGAGATGTGAGGCATGTTAATATAACCTGCTTTACCAGTTGCTTGAAAGAAAAAATGTTTTTTAAATTGAAGTCTGAATTCTGTTTTTAAAGAAGTTCCATAGCCTGCAAAATTAAAAATATTAGGAGCAGGGCCGCCAAATGTATTAACGTCTGTCCTAGGTACTAAAATGCCAATTTCAAATCCAGTTCTTAACGTTAATATGAATAACCCTTGCTTGAGGTTAAAAAGTTGATTTACATTATCAATACCAAAAGTTATGTAATTTAAGCCATCTGTATGCTCAAACTCTAGGAAGTCTTTAGCTATACTTATAGAATCTCCTGTGCTATAGTAACCTTTATATTTACCTGCTCTATCTGTTTTAATACTGCCAAGAATTGGAACAACCTGATTTTGATCAACAACATACTTCATGTGATCGTAGCCAAAAGATAAAGCCCACTTTTCTTTCCATTGATAACCAATTCTAGCGTTATATTGAGGAATACTGAACTTTTTTATGTTAAAATAGGTGTTGGCATTAAAATGACTAGGTCTATCTTTTGCAGTAATATTGTATAAGGTATAATTATAGCCTTCTCCTTCAATTTGTAAATCACTTTTAGTAAATGCACTGGAATTATAGCCCCAAAAAAATGAAAATTTCTTTTTAACTTTTACCTCATTTTGAGCTAGAGTAAAATAACTGAATGAAATAAATAATAAGATTAAAAAGTTCTTCATTTTAGAGGTTAATTAGTAAGGTTTAAATAATTTGTTAAGATAGATTTTTTAATCTCATCAGGAGAAATAAAATGTTGTACAGAAGCTCTTAATTTCTCAGGTTGGTAGTTAGCATAATTTTGCTGTAAACTTATTATAGCCTCAACTAAAGCTTCTGAATTATCAACAGGAATTAATAGTCCATTCTCTTCAGTTATAAATTGTTCAGGACCTTTACATTTTGTCGCAACGACAGGAATCCCGGAACTTAAGGCTTCTAGAGTAACCATAGAAAATGTTTCGGTAAAGCTATTTACGATTAATGCATCATAATTAGCATAAGATGCTAAAACATCTTCTTGACTTAACCTGCCTTTTAAAAAGACTTTCTTTGATAGTGCAAATTCATTTATAAGTGCTATTATTTTTTCTTTGTCGGGACCATCCCCAATAATAGTCAAAGTTAAATCAGGGAGCTCGTTTACTACTTTTTTAATTGCATGAATAGCTCCTGATATATTTTTAATATTTTCAACTAAGTCACTTACAATCAATATTTTGGTTAACTCTTTATTAAGCTTTAATTTAGGTAATGTTTTTTGAATTAAATTTCCAACGATTTCAATGTCTGTAGTAATGTTTTTATTTGTTAATGCTAATTTTAAATGAGAACTAACCGCAATAATTTTATCACAATTATTCATTCTTTTAATCATTGTTTTTTGTTTCCAAGAGGGTTGATTTTCAAAATTCCCGTTTAAAAAACCAGACCAATGTTCAGATAATAAACAAGGAGTTTCTTTAAAGTATTTTTGAGCAATCCATAAGTTTTTACCAGCTACATGGCAATGAACTAAATCAATTTTTTGATTTAATTCAATAAGTTTGGATAGACCAGTTGTTACACTGTTTAAAAAGTTTCTAGTTTTAGAAAAAATATTTTTTCCTGAAGGATAGGTAATGTGAATTTTAGTTACCTTGTTATGGGTCGAAACACTACTTTCTATTTTTTTACTTTCTTTCCTACTTTGAAGGTAGAACACGATGTTATGACAGTCTTCAATCAATAGCTCAACTTGGTTTTCGATAAAAACTCCTAATTGGACATCATCTTGGTTGGGATACCAAGTAGGGATATGTAAAATAGTTAGTTTAGACATGTATTATCGATTAAAACATTATTTTTGTTCCTGCAAATGTAAAGATAACAATGCATTTCAATAAAGTTACCAATTCAATTTTAGATGAGTTAATTTCTGTTGTAGGGAAACAGTTTGTTTTCTCTAGTAAAGAAGATAGAAAACGTTATGGAAGTGATGAAACTGAAGATTTCAATTTCCCTCCAGAAGTCGTTATAATTCCTAAAGATGCTAAAGAAGTTAGTGAAATCATGAAAATAGCTTTTTCAAATTCAATTCCAGTTACTCCTATAGGAG
>JAGXIB010000196.1 GCA_024635865.1 Flavobacteriales bacterium | reverse complement strand
TTAGGTCAAACAGTAATCTATGGTGCGAGTAGCATTGTTGGTCGTTTTTTGAACTACTTATTAACCCCTCTTTTTACTTCTGCTGCTATTTTTTCCCCAGATCAGTTTGGTATCATTACTGAAATGTATGCCTATGTTGCTTTTTTAGTGGTCTTATTAACTTATGGTATGGAAACTACCTATTTCCGGTTTTCAAATCAAGAGGAGAATAATGAAAATATAGTTTACAAGAGTGTTTTAACAAGTTTAATTTCTTCTACAGGACTATTTATTTTTTTAGCAATTTTCTTTTCTCAAACAATCGCTAACTGGTTAAAGTACCCTGAACACGCTGAGTATGTTGTTTGGTTCGCTCTAATTGTTGGGCTAGATGCGCTTGGAAGTATTCCTTTAGCACGATTAAGAAAAGAAAATAAAGCGAAGAAGTTTGCAATGGTGAACTTAGTGAATATTGGAGTTTTTATTTCAATGAATTTATTCTTTTTAGTTTATTGTCGAATAAATTACGATAACAATTCTAATTGGTTAATAGATTTAGTTTACAATCCAAATATCGGGGTGGGCTATGTCTTTATTTCAAACTTATTGGCAAGTGTTATAAAATTCTCGATGCTAATTCCTCAGTTGAATATTAAGTTAGGAATAGATAAGCAATTATTGTCTAAAATGCTATGGTATACTGGCCCTTTACTTTTGGCTGGCTTAGCAGGAATTATAAATGAAACATTAGACAGGACCATGTTAAAAGAACTACTTTACAGTCAAAATATCGAGAATGGGTTATCTCATACAAAAGCTTTAGTTTCTGCTCAAACACAATTAGGGATTTATGGGGCTAATTATAAAATAACAATGATTATAGCAATGGCTATTCAAGCCTATCGGTATGCTGCCGAACCCTTCTTTTTTAAAGAGGCTAAAAGTGGCAATGCCAATAAAACGTATGCTTTAATTATGAATTACTTTGTAATTGTAGTTTGCATTATGTTTTTAGGGATTTCTTTAAACCTTCAAGTGTTTAGGTATTTTACGCCTAATAAGGCTTATTGGGTAGGGCTTTCTATAGTGCCTATCTTATTGTTTGCTAACTTATCTTTAGGCGTTTACTTTAATCAGTCGGTGTGGTATAAGTTATCTAATAAAACAATTTATGGTGCTTTCATTGCATTAATAGGAGCAACAATTACAGTGGTTATTAATTACTTGTATATTCCAAAATACGGCTATATAGCTTCTGCTTGGGCAACGCTAATTTGTTATGTTAGTATGATGCTAATTTCTTATTTTCTTGGAAGAAAACACTATCCAATTCCTTACAATTTAAGGAAAATTGGAATTTATGTTTTTGTAGCTTTAGGTCTATTTTTTGCCAGGTATAGGCAGGACTTAACTGGAGAATTTAGTTTTACAGTATTAGGATATCATTTTTTACTATTACTTGGGTTTATAGCAGTAGTTATATTTTTAGAACAGAAAACATTAAAACGTATTTTATCAAAAAAGATTTAAATGAAGGTAGAAATAATAAATAAGTCAAAGCATAAAACTCCTGAATATGCCACGCCCTTATCGGCAGGAGTTGATTTAAGAGCAAATATAGAAGAGTCATTTACACTAAAACCACTTGAGCGAACTTTAGTAAAAACAGGATTGTTTATTGCTTTACCAGAAGGGACAGAAGCTCAAGTTAGACCTAGAAGCGGATTGGCTTATAAAAAAGGGATAACAGTCTTAAACTCTCCAGGCACAATAGATGCTGACTATAGAGGAGAAATAGGAGTGCTTTTGGTAAACCTGTCTAATGATGATTTTGTTGTAGAGGATGGAGAACGAATTGCTCAGCTAGTAATAGCTCGTCATGAAGTAGCTAAATGGGAAGAAGTAAAGGAGCTTTCAGAGACCATAAGAGGAGCTGGAGGATTTGGGAGTACAGGTGTTAAATAATAGTCAATAATTGAAGACAGCGCAACTAACTAAAAATTTATTTGTTTATTTGTACTAAACTACCCACTTAAACTAAAAACAAGACATTACAATATTTTAATATGAAGATTATAGTACCAATGGCAGGAAGAGGATCAAGATTGAGACCTCATACATTAACAACTCCAAAACCATTAGTTCCTGTTGCAGGAAAACCGATCGTTCAACGTCTAGTTGAAGACATTACTAAAGTTTGTGCAGAAAAAGTAGATGAAATTGCATTTATAATAGGAGACTTCGGAACTCAAGTAGAAGAAGATTTGATTAAAATCGCTGAAGATCTTGGGGCTAAGGGGTCTATTTATCACCAAGAAGAAGCGTTAGGTACTGCTCATGCAATTTTATGTGCTAAAGATTCTTTAAAAGGTAATGTAGTGGTAGGTTTTGCTGATACACTTTTTCAAGCTGATTTTAAATTAGATAACGAGGCTGATGGAATTATTTGGGTCAACCAAATAGACGATCCAAGTGCATTTGGTGTTGTTAAACTTGATGACAATAATATCATTACAGACTTTGTAGAAAAACCGAAAGATTTTGTTTCTGATCTAGCTATCATTGGGATTTACTATTTTAGAGATGGAGAAAACCTTGGGAACGAGTTGCAATACCTTATCGACAACAAGATAATGGGTAAAGGAGAGTATCAGTTAACTGATGCGCTAGAAAACATGAAGCAAAAGGGACTTCAGTTTAAAACAGGAGAAGTTAAGGAGTGGTTAGATTGTGGGAATTATAAAGCTACCATTCATTCTAACCAAAGAGTGTTAGAATTTGAAGCTGAAAAAGATAATATTTCTCCCATTGCAACGTTAGAAGATGCAATCATAATAGAGCCTTGTTTTATTGGAGAGAATGTTGTTGTTGAAAATAGTATTATTGGCCCTCACGTCTCTATAGGTGCAAATAGTGTTGTTAAGAATAGTATAATTAAGAATTCTATTATTCAATTGGACTCTACAATTGACAATGCAAATATTGCTGATAGTATGGTAGGTAACAAAGTAAAGTACAATGGCAGAAGTAAAGAACTTAGCATTGGAGACTTTACAGAAATTAATGAATAACCTTGTTGAATAGAATAGTTTACATCATCCTTATTCTTAGTTTTTTTTCGAGCTGTAGTTCGAAAAAAAAATTGGGAGGGAAATCTGAAGGAAATCAATTAAGTCAGAAGAAGGAAAATGAGTTTTCTTCTAACCTGATAGAGGCTACTACTCAAAAAATTATTGGTAATTATGACCTAGCCCAAGAACTATTTTTAGAAGGATTAAAAATTGAGCCTAAAAGTGCCGTTACTTATTTTGAACTTTCAGGAATTTATGATTATAAAAAAGAAGGTAATTCGGCTGTAGGTAGTGCAGAAAAAGCAGTTGAACTGAATCAAGAAAACGATTGGTATAAGACTAATTTAGCTGTTATTTATCAAAAGTATGGAATGTATGAAAAGTCGTTAGCATTATACAAAGACTTGTCAGAAAAACATCCGGAGAAACATGAGTATCTTTTTATTTTAGCAGAGAATTACTTAATCTTGGAAAGGAAAGAGGAAGCATTAGTTGTTTATGATAAAATTCAGAATTTAGTAGGGAATAGTGAGGAGTTGGCAATGCAAAAGCAAAATTTATACTTGCAACTAGGAGAGATAGATAAAGCTATTTTAGAAATAGAAAATTTAGTTAAAGATCAGCCCAGAAATGCTGCTTATTATGGTTTGCTGGCAGAGCTCTATGAAGAGAAAGGAGCGTCAGAAAAATCGTTAGCACTTTATAAAAAAGTGCTGGAAATAGAACCAGATAATGAAAATATAAGATTTGCCTTATATGCTTATTATAAAGATAAAGGAGAGGTAGAAAAATCTTTTTATGAGTTAACTAAAGCATTTGAAAACCCAAATGCGCCAATAGATACTAAGGTTCAGATTTTATTAGGGTATTTAAAGACAGAAATACCAGAAGTAAAGGAACAGGGAGAGACGTTAGCAGAAATCTTAGTTCAAGCTCATCCAAACGACTCTAAAAGTTATACTGCAATTGCAGAAATTTATTTACAACAGGAAAAAAACACCGAAGCTTTAAAAGCTTATAAAAAATCGGTGTCACTTGATGGTAACCAGTATTTAGTCTGGAATCAAATTGTTTTCTTAGAAGCAGATATGCTTTTATATGATTCTTTGATCGTAGACAGTGAAAAAGCAATAGGTTTATTTCCAACTCAACCCTTGTATTATTTTTTTAGTGGTTTAGCTAGAATTCAAAAAGGAGATTACGATCAAGCAATAGAAAGTTTAAACATTGGTAAAGAATTAGTGTTAGAAAATAATCAAATGCTATCTGAGTTTTATCAACGCTTAGGAGATGCTTATCATAGCAAAAAAGAACATGCATTATCAGATGAAAACTATGATCAGTCATTAGTCCTATACCCTCAGAATGCTTCATTGTTAAATAACTATAGCTATTATCTTTCTGAAAGAGAGGAGCAGTTAGAAAAAGCTGAAGAAATGACCAAGTTGGCTAACCAACTGAGCCCACAAAATACTAATTTTTTAGATACTTATGCATGGGTTTTATTTAAACAAAAAAAATATATAGAAGCAGAAGAACAATTAGATAAAGCTTTACTGTATGGAGGGAATAATTCTTCTGTAGTTCTAGAGCATTATGGTGATGTAAATTTTTTTCTAGGGAACATTCCAATTGCTGTTGAGTATTGGAAAAAAGCTCAAGAAAAAGGTAGTAAGTCGGAATTTTTAGAGCAAAAAATTAAGACTAAACAATACGTTAATAATTAGTTTTATGGGATTAAAGTTTAGATTTTCACTCCTTTTATTAAGTGCTGCTTTTTCGCTTTTTGGCCAAAAAAACACATTAGAATTATCTCTTAATATTAATGGTGTTCCAACTTCGATTGAAGTTGATAATGAGAAAAAAGAAAGAAAAGTTAATTTAACATCAACTTACTTCTGGTATAAATCTAACCAAATCGTTCAAACAGTAGGAGGGTATCAAGGTCAATTGTTGCATGGTCATTATATTGAAAGTTACCCTACTGGACAGCTTAAGCTAAAAGGGTTCTTTTGTTATGGACAACAAAGTGGAGAGTGGAAGTATTGGAGTGAAGAAGGAAAATTACAACGATTAGAAAATTGGAAAAAAAACAAATTGCACGGCAAGATTTTTTATTTTAAAGAAACAGGAGAAGTTGGTGCCGTTAAAGTCTTTAAGAAAGGAGTTTTAAAGACTAAGGATAAAAAAACCAATAAAAAACCTCTTGAATAATTAAATGCAAGAGGTTTTTTTGGGTTGATACGTTAGATTATTTAACTAATCCACTTTTCTTTAATAATGCTGCTGAAGAAGGTTCTGCACCTCTAAACTGTTTGTAAAGTTCCATTGGATGTTTACTTCCTCCTTGGCTTAGCACATTGTCTTTAAAAGCTTTTGCTACTTCTTTATTAAAAATTCCTTTTTCTCGAAAGTATTCAAATGCATCGGCTTCTAAAACTTCTGCCCACTTATAACTATAATAACCTGCTGCATATCCTCCTGCAAAAATATGAGAGAAAGCAGAGGAAGTACTCGTCTTATCATTAAAAGGAAATAAGCTTGTCTTTTCTCCAGCCTTCTTTTCAAAATCTATTACAGAAATTGGTTTAATTTCTTCTTGGTTATGCCAAGACATATCTAGCTGACCTAAGCTTGTTTGTCTTACTGTTTGGTAAGCACTTAAGAATTGAGCACTATCTTTTATTTTTTGCACATACTCCATTGGAATCGTTTCTCCAGTTTCATAATGTTTAGCAAAAAGGTTTAACGATTCTTCTTCATAACACCAGTTTTCCATTAATTGAGAAGGTAATTCTACAAAATCCCAAAATACAGAGGTTCCAGAAAGACTCTCATAATGTCCGTCTGCTAGCATCCCATGTAGCGCATGTCCAAACTCATGAAATAAAGTAGTTACTTCGTTAAATGTTAATAAAGAAGGTTTAGTTTCTGTAGGGTTAGTAAAGTTGCAGACAATAGAAACTAAAGGTCTATTGTTTTTATTGTCGTATTTATTTTGCCCCCTAAACGAAGTCATCCAAGCACCGCTTCTTTTTCCTTCTCTAGGAAAAAAATCGGCATAAAACAAAGCTACAAAATTATGGTCTTTATCTTTGACTTCATAAGTAACAACATCCTTATGATAGGTCGGAATGTCTTTTCTTTCGTGAAAAGTAATGTCATATAGTCTGTCTGCAGCTTGAAAAGCACCATCCAAGACATTTTCTAATTTAAAATAAGGCTTTAATAGCTCATCATTTATCGCGAACTTTTCATTCTTTAATTTTTCGGCATAATAAGAGAAATCCCAAGCTTCTAATTCTATAGCATTCCCCAGTCTAGAAACTAATGCTTTTATTTCTTCAATTTCTTCTTTCGCTTTTGGTAAGGCTACTTCTAGTAATTCATCCCATAATTGAAAAACTTTAGCAGGGGTTTCTGCCATTCGTTCTTCTAAACCAAATTCAGCATAAGTTTTGTAGCCTAGTAATTTTGCCTTTGCTAACCGTAAAGAAACAATTTCTGCTATAATAGATTCGTTATTAAATTTGTTATTATTAAAACCTCTAGCACCAAAGGCTTCGTTTAATTGTTTTCTTAATTCACGATTGTCAGCATATTTCATAAAAGGAATATAAGAAGGATAATCTAAAGTGATTAACCATCCATTTTCTTTTCCTTTGTTCTTAGCCATTAGCTTAGCTGCTTCTTTTGTTCCCTCTGGTAAGCCAGCTAAATCTTGCTCGTCTGTTAGGTATAATTCAAATTCTTGAGAATCTTTCATTACATTCTCAGAGAACGTTAATGTTAGCTTAGAAAGTTTAGTGCTGATTTCTTTTAACTTCTCTTTATCTTCTTTACTAAGGTTAGCTCCACTTCTAACAAATCCTTTGTAAGTTTTATCTAGCAAATAAATTTGTTCCTCATTTAGTGGAGTTCTATCTTCATTTTTAAAAACAGCTTTTACAGCTTTGAATAAGTCCTCATCTAAGGCTATTTCACTTGAGTATGCAGTTAATAGTGGAGAAAGCTCTTGCGCTAACTGTTGCATTTCGTCTGAAGTTTCAGAGCTATTTAAGTTAAAAAACACACTAGAAACTTTACTTAATAATTCTCCCGCTCTTTCTAGTTTTTCAATTGTGTTTGTAAAAGAAGGCTTGCTTTTTTTTATTGCTTCTATATCCGCTTTCCCTTGTTTCATTGCCTCTTCAAAAGCGGGCTTGTAATGCTCTAGTTTTATTTTGTCAAAAGGAACAGCGTCAAAAGGGGTGTTGTATGGTTGTAAGAATGGGTTGTTCATAGTTTATTAAGTATTTTGAACAAGAAAGGCTATCTAGTCGACAGCCTTTCTTATTGGTTTGTGTTTTGTTTAAAGGATGTCAACCGTTAAGACATCATCAGTTTTAGTTACTTTAGTTAATTCTAATTTACCTAAGGATTTAATACCTTTGTCCCATTGTTTGTTACTTAATCCAGTTTGTTCTTTTAGCGTGTTAAGTTCCATCGATTTTTCTTTGATTAAGATATCGTAAATCACTTTTTCATTGTCGCTTAATTCTGGACCTTTCTTTGTCTCAAAATTTTCTGGCTTCATTTGAGGAAAGAATAAAACTTCTTGTATCGATGGATTATTAGTTAAGAACATAATTAAACGATCCATTCCTATTCCTAACCCAGAGGTTGGAGGCATTCCATATTCTAATGCTCTCAAAAAGTCATTGTCTATAAACTCTCCAGCTTCATCGTCACCTTTAGCAGCTAGTTTTAATTGTTCTTCGAAACGTTCGCGTTGATCTATTGGGTCGTTTAATTCAGAATAAGCATTTGCTATTTCTTTGCCACAGACCATTAGCTCAAAACGTTCTGTTAAAGAAGGGTCTCCTCTATGTTCTTTACATAATGGACTCATTTCTTTTGGATAATCTGTAATAAATGTAGGTTGAATGTAATTCCCTTCACATTTTTCCCCGAAAATTTCATCAATTAATTTTCCAACTCCCATTGTATCATTCACTTCAATGTTCATCGATTTCGCAGCAGCTCTTAATTCGTCTTCTGTTTTTCCTTTAATGTCAAAGCCTGTGAAATCTATAATTGACTGGCGCATAGTAACACGTTTGTACGGAGCTTTAAAATCTATTTTGTGCTCCCCAAACGTCGATTTGCTTGTCCCGTTCACGGCAATGGCACAATGCTCTAACAATTGCTCAGTGAAATCCATCATCCAATTATAGTCTTTATACGCTACGTATATTTCCATAGCTGTAAACTCAGGATTGTGCGTTCTGTCCATCCCTTCATTTCTGAAGTTTTTAGAAAACTCATAAACACCGTCAAAACCACCAACTATTAATCTTTTTAAATATAATTCATTGGCAATCCTCATGTATAATGGAATGTCTAACGAGTTATGATGCGTCATAAATGGTCTTGCAGCAGCTCCTCCAGCTATAGGTTGTAAAATTGGAGTCTCAACTTCAAAGTAACCAGCTTCATTAAAGAAGTTACGCATAGCAGTAAACAACTTTGTTCTTTTTACAAAAACTTCTTTTACATGAGGATTTACTGTCAAATCTGCATAACGTTGCCTATAGCGCATTTCAGGGTCGGTAAACCCATCATAAGTGTTCCCTTCTCTATCCGTTTTCGGTACAGGTAGTGGTTTTAGTGCTTTACTTAATAAAGTGAATTTTGTAACTCTAACCGTTTTTTCTCCAACCTGAGTTGTAAAAAGGTCTCCTTCAATTCCTACAAAATCTCCAAGATCAAGTAGTTTTTTAAAGACATCGTTGTACATCGTTTTATCTTCACCTTCACAAAGTACGTCTCTATTAAAGTAAACTTGAATACGACCAGCTGAATCTTGTAATTGAGCAAAAGAAGCTTTCCCTTGAATGTTAATTGCCATTAACCTTCCAGCTATAATTACTTTTTTGTCTTCTTTATAATTGTTCTTTATTTCGTCAGATAAATGATTTACTGGAAATAAATCTGCTGGATAAGGGTTGATCCCTAGTACTCTTAGTTTTGTAAGTTTTTCTCTACGGACTAATTCTTGTTCAGAAAGTTGTAAGCTCATCTTCTATGTCTTTATATTAAAATAAGGTTGCAAATGTATTGATTATCTCTTTCGTTTTTTACACTAATGGAATAAAACTTGCTTTAAATAGAACCTTTTGAGTGTTTTTTCAGTATAGGTCATTCAATTTGTCGCAAGAATGAACTTTTCTAGCAGTGGAGTGTATAGATAGATATGTTGAAAATTTGAAGTGATTGTTCATTCATTTTTATAAGTCGTTTTAAAAAACGATATTTGTGAGTTAAATTGTTAAAAAACAGTGAGTAGAATATTTAAGATAATATCAGTGGTTATACTATTAGTCTCTTTTTTAGGGAGTGCTAACTGCGTTCTTGCGCAAGATGGGCCTATTTTTATTATAGAAGGGAGGTCTATTGACGCAAGCTCTAAAAAGATTGAAGGAGTTACTGTTACTGTAAAAAAAGGAGGCACTGTAGTAAAGACAACAAAAACTTCTTCAAGTGGTAAGTTTCAAGATTTAGAGCTTAAGTATGGTTTTGTTTATACGATTACTTATTCAAAATCTGGTTACATAACAAAATCAATTAACATTGATGCTAAGAATGATTATTATGCTGAGGATGTTGAATCTTTGTCTGTTTTTCCAGCTGATATTACAATGCTCGAATCTGACCCAAACGTAGATTATAGTATTATTTCAAATAGTCCAGTAGCAAAGGTAAAAATTGACCCTAAAACCGGAGGGTTAGATTATGATAGAGATTACATAAGTAAAAGAGGAAAGGAGATCTCTAAGTTCCTTGAAGAAATAGCAAATAAAGCAAAGAAGGAAGAAGAGTTGTTTGCTAAATTAGTCAAAGATGGAGACGATGCAGTTGCTGGTAAGAATTTTGAGTCTGCAATAGCTAATTATACGGAAGCTCTTGGGGTGAAAGATGATGCTTTGGTGAAAGAAAAAATTACTAAAGCAAAGTATTTTTTAGAAAAACAGAAAGAGGCTGAAGCAAGAGATAAAGTGTATAATGAAAAGATAGCTGCGGCTGCCAAGTCACTTGGAGAAAAAGATTATGCTTTTGCAAAAACACAATATCAAGCAGCTTTACAAATTAAGCCAGATGAACAAGCTCCAAAAGATAAAATAGCAGAAATAGATGGTATTATAAAAAAGCAATTAGAGGATGAACAAAAATATAATAAGTTATTAGCTGACGGAGAAAAGGCTCTTTTAGCAAAAGATTTTGATGCAGCAATCACAAATTATAGTGAAGCTTTAACTTTAAAGCCACAAGAACAGTTACCTAAAGATCAGTTAGAAAAAGCGAAGAAATTAAAAGCTGATTCTGAAGCTGAAGCTCAGAAAGAGAAACAGTACAATGATTTAATAGCAAAAGCAGATGGTCAATTTGATGGAGATGATTTAGAAAATGCAAAAGCGACTTATCAAGAAGCCTTGGGAATCAAAGCTGGCGAAGCACATCCAACCGGACGAATTACAGAAATCGACAAGAAATTAGCGGATGCAGCTGCAGAGGCAGAAAAAGAGAAGCAGTACAATGATTTAATAGCAAAAGCGGATGGTCAATTTGATGGAGATGATTTAGAAAACGCAAAATCGACTTACCAAGAAGCCTTGGGAATCAAAGCTGGCGAAGCACATCCAACCGGACGAATTACAGAAATCGACAAGAAATTAGC
>JAGXIB010000195.1 GCA_024635865.1 Flavobacteriales bacterium | reverse complement strand
TTCAACTCTTTTCCCTTCAGCATTAAGCGCTTTAGCGATTAATTCTTGAGCTTCTGCCTTTTGCGTATAAACCTCAGCTTCTTGAATCACTTTACTTCTATTCTTTTTCTTAACCATTGCTGCGCTGTCTCTTAATTCTGTCGCCCTAGTAGAATATTCATAGGCTAAATTATCTGCTTGGTTAGCAGCTTCAATAATTTTATTAGAAGTCCTTTCATCACTGTTTTCAGAAACAGTTACGATCTCATCTTCTTGAACAGTATAACTATTCACTATCGCTTCAGAATATAGTTTACTAGCCTTTTTCTTATATGCTATGCTTGCTTTTTCTTTAGACAAAGCTTCATTTATCATTTTACTTTTTTCGGCAACTGACTTTAACCCTGCAGCTTCATTTCTTAACTGATTTGCTTCATTTTTAAGACGCTCTGCTTTTTCTTCATATTCTTTTGCTTGTTGATAAGCAAACTCTTTTTCATCCACCTCATCCGACAAAAGAGTTTTAACTTCTATTAAGCTACTCGTTACCAAAGCATCGTCTTTTTCTGTAGCATTTTTAAAGTCTTCGGATAGTTTTAATTCGGCTTTTGATTTTTTCTCAATGGCTTTATCTATTTTTTTGTCAATAGACTTAAGTTGTTTTTCATTGCTTGTTTCGTTTTTCTGGTCCCCTAACTCTTCTATAGTTGATTCATGCTTCTTAACTTTGTTTATTTTAGATTCGTTTTCCTGTACAATTTCATTTCCATTCGAACTATTAAACTCTAACTGATCGGTTAGAGTTTCTGTTGGAACATTTGTTGAAACATTATAAGTCGTTAATTCTTCATTTGCTGAGTAAAAAGTAATTCCTTCTACTTCATTTTTTAGTTTAGATTTCTCTATGACCTCTTTAGAGACTTTAGGTGAATTAATATCTGTTTGATTTGAATTTGTACTCGCAACTATATTTTCACTTTCAAGTTCATTTAACAACTCTTGCTTTGCTATTTTTTCTTCTTCTAACCAATCTATTTTCGATTGGATAATAGCTTCTTCGTCTACTGTTATATTTCCTTCTATAGCCGTTTGGTTTTCTTTCAGTTGGTTGTCTATTTTTGCAATCCAATCATTGTATAGTGACTCTTTCTCTTCTTTTGTAGTAGTATTTCCTAACTCATTTTCAAAATTGTTAAATATTTCTTTTTGATTTGATAAACTAGCAAGTTCAGAAGTATTATCAGTTGTCGTGTTATCAGTTGTCGTGTTATCAACAACTTCATTTGTTTCATTCTGATTATTATCCGTCGTTAAAGTTTCCTCTGATGTCAAGTCTGTATTGGCTTCCGTAACATTTGTACGCTCTACTATATCATTGTTATTAGTAGTTGAATCCTCTCCAGTTTGGGTGTTTACAGTTTGATTGTCTTCTGCTTGGGTTCCTTCTGTTTGGGTATTTTCTACCTGGTTAATATCTGTTTGGTTATTTACATCAGTAACATTAGCTAAATTAACTAGTTCAGCTTGCTTCTCTTCAATCTTCTGTTTTTCACTTCTTAAATAGATTAAGTTTTTATTAATCACTTCTTTATCCTTATCTGGAATATTAGATGTCAATAACCTCATATTTTCATTAAATTCAACATCTATATCAGACTTCCATTTAGCTAAAAACTCTTCTTTCTCTTCCTCTGGAACAGCTTCAAAATCAGTTGATAATTTCTGAGCACTACTTTTTTGATTTGATAAATAATCAGTACTAATAAATTCATCTTGTGGATTAATTACTTCTATATTTTCGTCTACCAATAAATTACTACCATCTCTAATTATACTCGGCTCGTAATCGGATTCAACCATTTGCTCTAGTAAAGTAATCGCTTCTTCTTGGTTTTTAATTGCTGCTTGTTGAATCGAATGTGCTTCTTTTACTTTTTCGGCTTTCTTAGTTTCATTTTCAATAAAAACTGCTTCTTCTAATAATTGATTTGCTTGATTACTTTGAGAAATATATTTTTCTTCTAAAATTTTAGCAGATTGGTAGTTTTCATCGTTAATGATTGGATTATTGACCAGTTTAGCTTCTGTAACCAACGTTTTTAGATTTTCCTCGTTCGTTTTGTACTCTGCTTCATCAATCGCTTTTATATTTTCACTGACTGCTAACTCTAAAGCTACCTTATTTTCAATTTTCTTATCAATTTGTTTTTGAATACCTACTTTCTTCTTCTCTCTATTAGTTTCAGCTAATTGATTCTCTAATTCACTTAATTCCTGTTCCATCACAATGATCTCGTCAACCTTCGTTGAGTTCTCCGCGATTAACTGTTTCGAATCTTCACTTTTATAGTCTAACTTAGTCGAAAATGAATCTTCAAAATCTTTAGGATTATAAGAGGTATTCTCTAGCTCTTTAGCAAGCTCCTTATAATCTTCCGTTTTTTCAATTTCTTTTTGTTCATTTGACTTTTTAATGATATCAGAATTCGTTTCAACAATATTTTGTTTCTCTTCTTTTAATTGAATTAGGTTATCTCTTTGAGTAATTAATTCATTTTTTCTAGACTCATCAACTTCATTTGCTATTTTGTTACTCAATTCATTAATATCATTATCAATAATTGTTAACCAATCCTCTGCTTTTATATTTTCTTTGATAATTTCATTTTCTTCAGTAACATTGTTTTCTGCCAATAGGTTTTTAGTTGCTAATTCATATTCCTCTAACTGATTTTCTTTTTCAGCTTTTTGCTTATTAAGCCAGGTTAGTTTAGTTTCTAATTCCAACTTTTCTTTAGTGTCTGAGGCATTCCCAATGTTTTGTTCCGTTGTATTTATTTGACTTTCGATTTCGGAAACCCATTCCTGAGTAATTGTTGTTTTCTCTTCTATACTTTGGTTGTTTTCTTCATTTTTAACAGCTGAAATTCTACGCTCAAAAGATTCGTACTTTTTCTCCTCTTGTTCGATGATGATCATCTTATCTTCAGAAGTAAGGACTATGTTTTCGTTACTAGCAGAATTGCCTTGTTGGTTTTCAACATTTTCATTCGTCTCATTATATGAAGCTAACTCTTCCTCAATAAAATTTAGATCTATTACTCTCTCAGCTTTTTGCTCGTTTAGCCAAGCTAACTTTTCCTCTGCTAGCTTTTTCTTTTTTGGATCTGATGCTAAAGCGATTTTGTCCTCGGTATCCATTATTTCGCCATCTATAGCAGTTACCCAATCTTCATTTATTTTCTTTTTTGCTATAGCAACTTCTTCATCGTCACCAGACTCATCAATGTTATTTAACTCCTCTTCATAACTTTTATAGTTTTTCTTTTCTTCAGCTATTAATGAACTCTTATCTTCTTCTGTCAATTCAAATTCTTCTGTGTCTGAAGTAGTGTTTGTTTGAGAATCATTGACATTTGATGAATTATTTAAACTTGCAATCGACTCAGATATATCTGAGAGTTCATTTTCTTTGTCCGATTTTTCGGTTTTAAGCCACGCTAACTTTTCTTCTAACTCTAACTTCTCTTTAGGATTAGACGAGCTTTCTATTTTATTAGTAGTCTCATTTATTTTAAGGTCTAATTCCTTTACCCAATTCGTTGTAATTCTTTTTTTCTTTTCTTGTTCTTCGACATTATTTTCACTATCAATTGGGATGCTAGCTAACTCTTCTTCATAATCTACAAACTCATCTTTTGCTTTTGTAATAATTAATTCTTTTTCAGCGATTGTCAACTCTTCAGATGGACTGACTTCAGATGTCGTAGTATTAGCTACTTCTGTAGAGGCACTTTCTTCGTTATGTTTATTTAAGTTATTTTCATTCTTAGAAATATTATCTGCTAGTTCATTAGAATCTAAATAATCTTTTACTTGTTGCTTCTCCTCCTCTGTTAACTCAACAGTTGTTCCTGCATCAATGTCATCATATAAATTAGACATTAAATCTACTTGGTGATTTAAAATGTCTGCTTCCTTTTGTATAACGATAGACCTTTTGAAACTCTCTTTTGCTAACTCATCATTTAACAGGAGTTGCTCGTTAATTTCATCTATTTGACGTTGAACCAATGGCTTATCTTTCTCTTTAGATTTTTCAAGCTCTCTACCTAATTCACTTAACCTCAAGTTTAATTCATCGTCTGCTTCTCTATATTCTTGCGCTTCTCTATTGGCTTTATCCGCCTCCTCTTGTTTTAGTTTTGCTTTCTCTACAATCTCATCAAAGCCTGACTTATAATCTGATTTATCTTTAATTAAGTCATCTATCCTACTTTGTAATTCTGTTAATGCTGCAATCGCTTTATCGTGTGAATTTTCATTCACCGCTTTTTCTATTTCAATGGCAACCTTTTTAGCATCAGTAGCTTCAGCTTGTTTTTTATCATACTCTGTTTTTAATGAGTTGGCTAAATTTAAAGCTGTAGTAGCCAACATATTTAAATCTTTAGACTGAGCATGTGCTTTCTTAGCTAATTGAATCTTTTCCTGTTTATCTAATGGATTAGAAATCGTTTCTATTTCTTTTAATGTTTGATCTGCTTGTTTTGTTAATTCTTTTGCTGATTTACTTTTATTATTAGCTACAGTATAAGCAGCTTCCATTCTTTTTTTCAATTCGTCAGCTTCTTCTTGTACTTCCTTAGCTTTATCAGCACTTAGTCCAATTAAATCATCGACACTATAATTTTTGTCTAGTGCTTCTGTAACTAGATCTTCGTTATTATACAATGAATCAGGAAAATCTTCTGCATTAGGATCTGGGTCAGACATTCCTTTTAAGACTTTAGCCATTATTTCATCAGCATTTGCAACCTCTTGATTAAATAAATTGTTAATCACTAATTTTTCAACTCCAGCATCCTCTACCAAAGCAAGCGATTGTTTTAAAGGTTTCATTACTTTTTGTGCTGGAATTTCTACTATTCCTGTATGTATCTTATTACTTTCCGGAGTCTCTACAATAAACTTATACTTTCCACTTCTAGGTAAAACAATCACGTAATTACCAGCATTATCAGGATTATAAATTCCTTCTATTTGACCAGATTGCATATTTTCAACCTTAATGCTTGCAGCAGCATCTTCTGGGTTAATTTTATTTTCAAACTTACCAGCTAGTATAACATTAACGATTGGAAAGGTTTCTACTTTAACTTTATAAACATCTAAATAGCCGCCTTTTGCTGCTCGAGAAGAAGAAAAGTAGGCGTTTTCAAAATTAGGATCCACGATATACATGATATCATCGTCTGGAGTATTTATCTTATAATCTAAGTTTTTAGGAGTGCCAAACTGATTTGTTTGTGGTTCATAATCAACTTTAAAAACATCATACCCTCCCATACTTGTTAGTCCTTTAGAACTAAAGTAAAAGGTCCTACCATCGGCATGTAAAAACCCATAAGCATCATCATATGGAGTATTAATAGATTCTGGAAGCTTTTGAGGGCTACCAAAATCACCAGAGGCCCCTCGTTTTACTATATATAAGTCTAAACCAGTACTTCCATCTTTACCATAACTAGAGAAAAATAAAATATCTTGGTTCAATGGAGGAAAGTAAACGACAGATTTGTAACCAACTTTCTTATCATGTTTAGATTGAAACTCAGATGAGACTAAAATTGTTCCTCCTATTTCTTTTAAGTCATAAGAATACTGAAAACGATCAAAACTTGACTCTGTCTTCTCGTAAACCACTAACTCTGTTAAATTGTTAAGGAGATCTTTTCCATTCTTACACATTTGTATATGTAAATCTACTTGTAAGCTCTCTTTGTAATCGTCTTCTCCAACTTCTTTAAACTTTTGGTAATTTTTTAAAGCTTCTTTAAAGTTATAATTTAAATGATAAGCTTTCCCTAAAAAAAAGTAGACTCTATTATCCCCTCCTCCACCTTTACTTGCAGAAAACTTTAAGTAACGAAGACTTTTTTCTTTGTCCTCATCTGAGTACATTAAGCACACTCCATATTTAAAGTTGTATTCTGGACTTGTTTGATTTAAGCTTAAAAAGTGTAATACATGAGGAGAAGCTTCAACATACTTTCCTTTGTCGAATAACTTATCCGCATGTTTTTTTCTATCTTCTTCATTTTTAAATTCTTCTTGGGTAATCCCAAAAAAAGAAAAGAAAAAAAACGAAACTAAAAGGCTATATTTTATAAAATTTCTCAAGTTCTTAATTACTTATACAGGTATCTTATTAAAAAGTTCATTCTTCCTTTACATTAAAAGGCATTTTACCTTCTTCATTATTCAGTAATCGTTCTATATTTTTTCGATGCCTAACCACTACAAGAACTGCCAATGCTATAGAAAAGTATATCAATGACGTGGATTCTACTTTTAAAACAAATACAGTGACTATAGGAAATGCAGAGGCAGAAATAATTGCTCCTAAAGAAACATAATGACTTATTAAGTAAACAACCAGAAATATAAAGAAACAAATTGCAGCAGCTGGAAAATTAATCGCTAAGACAATACCCAATAAGGTTGCAACTCCTTTCCCTCCTTTAAAACGTTCATAAATTGGAAAGATATGCCCCAATACAGCAGCAATACCTATGGCTATTTGTAGATTAATATAAGCATTGGATTCTATGGATTCTATGGAGTATTTAGATAAGAAGTAAACAGCTGCCCAGCCTTTAAAAATATCAAAAAACAAAACGGGAAAACCAGCTCTTTTACCTATGGTTCTAAATGTATTTGTTGCTCCAGCATTTTTACTTCCAAAATCTCTGACATCTATCCCAAAAAACCATTTACCTACCCAAATAGATGATGGCACCGAACCAATAAGGTATGCGATAACAACAACTGAAATATTGTATATTGTAAAAAAATCATTCATATATAAATAAGACTTATTTAAGCATTATTCTTTTTATGCTAAAACTTAATCATCTCCAAATATACTATTTTAGACGTAATAGTTACACTAATTCCCTACTATTGTTGCCCTCCTTATGAATTTAATAAGGTAACACCTATGATACAAACATCATCTATTTGCTCTTGACTTCCTTTCCAATTCAAGAATTTTTCCTTCAAAAACAAGCTACGTTCAACTAATGGCTTCTTATTGGTCAACTGAATTGTTTTTCTCAGTTGAGAATAATAATACTTTTTACCCTTTTCTCCACCCCTTTTCTCCGCAAAACCATCGGTACATAGATAAATAGTATCCCCAGAGTTTATCTTAAATAAATAATTGGTGACATTAAAGTCTTCAGAAATACCCAAATATAGCCGGTCTCCTTTTAACTCTTTTAATTCATTTTCTTTATCTACAATATAAAGATGAATCATTTCATCAGCTGTTATTAATGCACTATCTAATTGTTCTAACGATCTTAATATTTTAATTTTTGAGTATAAGTGTTCAAACGTTAACGAGTCATTTTTTGACTCACTAATAAGGGTATTAACTGAGTCTAACTCAACTTGAGTATAAACAAGGTTAATGATAAACAAGTTAAAAAATAGTATGGCGAAACAGGTTATTCTCATTAATTAAAAACTAACTCCCATTATACAGACATCATCTATTTGCTCTAATTCTCCTTTCCAATCAGAAAATTTTTGATCTAAAGCTTTCTCTCTCTCTTCCAAAGGTTTTATATCTACTATTCTTAATGTATTTCGCAATCGAGAATAATAGTACTTCTTCCCTTTCTCTCCTCCTTTCTGGTCAGGAAAACCATCTGTACTCATATAAACTGAATCTCCAGGCTGAATATCAATAATATGTTTTGTAACCTTGAAGTTAGAAGAAATTCCTAAGAATAAGTTATCACCTTTTACCTCTTTTAGTACATTTTCTTTGTTAATGATATAAATAGGGTTATGCAAACCGGAATATTCTAATTCATTTGTATTGTGATTATAAGCACACATCGCTATGTCTAATCCATGTTTCATCTGTTCTTCTTCAGATGATGTTAATCGTTCTTTTAACCTAACATGAAGTCTTTCTAAGATCTCAGAAGTTGTATTAATGTCATCTTCTAATATAATAGCATTAATTAAGTTTAAACTAATCAAAGTCATAAAAGCTCCAGGAACTCCATGTCCAGTACAATCTGCTACAGAAAAATAAGTTTTATTCCCCTTATGATGTACCCAGTAAAAATCTCCACTTACGACGTCTTTTGGTCTGAAATATAAAAAAGAATTAGGCAACAATGATTTAACTTTTTGGAAAGTTGGAAAAATACGTTGTTGTATGTTTTTAGAGTACTCTATACTCTCTAACATCTGATTTCTATTCTTTTCTATCGTAATTTTTTGATTCTCAATTAAAACTTGTTGCGCCCGTGCAACTTTTAGGCGCTTAAGAATTAACAGAGTAAAAATACTTATGATAATCAAACCTAATGCTATAGAGTAAGTTACTATTCTTTGATTCTTTTCTTGTTCTTTAGCAACTGCTTTTTCTTGCGCTAACTTTGCGTCGTTTATTACTTTTTGCTTCGCCCTTTCAGCTTCTTCTACTGCTTTTTCTTTTGCAAACTCAAATTTAGCTTCTTGTTTACCCACCTCTCTTTGCTTGTCTTGATTAAACAAAGTGTCTCTGAGTGCTACAAATTCTTCATAAAACTTTAATGCCTTTTCCCTTTCTCCTAATTTTTTATAAATCTTGTAAAGCTGCTCCGAAACTTTTTTACGATCAAAAATTCTACCTGTATTTTCAAGAGATAACTCATAACTTTTTAAAAACTCTTTTTCAGATGCTTTAATTTTCCCTTGGTAATAATATAGGTCCCCATATCCATAATAAACATATAGCAGGTTTCTATTATGATACTTACCTATTTCATATGCTTTATCAATATAATATTTTGCTGTATCAAGCATTCCCTGTTTTATATCTTTCAATTGACTAAAAGATGGATTAACAATCAATATACTATCTGGTGCGTTCTTGTAATAATAAATGTAGACATCTGCAATATTACTATAGACAGCAAATAAGCTATTACTATTAGGATTTTTTAATTCATTCTCGTATATATGTTGAGCTTTTTTCGTGTAATTATAAGAAGCTTCGTGATTAATCAACATTAAGTTATAATAACCTTCATTTATATATGCACTGGCCAGAGCTAGTGTGTCATTATTTTTATTCGCAATTTCTATTAACTTTTGATTGTATTTGGAAGCATTTGCTTCATCATTTAGTCTAGAGTAAGCACTAGAAATGTCTTTAAGAATTCCCATTTGATTCCCCATTAACTCATAGAATTTAGCAGCTTCAAAAAAGTATTTTAATGCTTCGGAGTAATTTTCTCGCCTATCGAACTCTCTTCCTAAATCCTGATAGAGAATGGCTATATCAGCAGTGTCTTTAATCTTTAAAGACGCTATGTAATCAGTAATTAATTTTAAAGACTCCTCTCTTCGATCTAGTAAGTTTAAGTTATATGCAATAATTCTATTGCTCCAAGTAATGTTCTTCTGATCTTTACTTACTTTAGAAAGGCTCAACATCTTATAAGCTACCTTCAAAGCCTCATCAAGACTATCATTTTGTCTATGGTATCTATTAATCCAATAAAGATTTCTCAGTTTTGCTGAATCTGTAACAGAAGTCTCTAACACTAATTTCAAAGAATCTAAATTCGAGAATTGAGCAGAGATAGATAAACTAATTGATAAAATCAATAGCAATATTAGTTTCATTTAATAAAACTAATTATAATTTAAAATATATAGCTGTAAATTAGAACTTATTTATTTTTAATGATTAATAAAAATAGCATTAGTAATGAGTAGATAATTTCAATAATAGTCAAAGAAAACTGAAGTTGTTTTCAAACTTAAAAGCTAACCCCCATAATACAGATGTCATCAATTTGTTCTTTTTCTCCTTTCCACTCTTGGAGCTTTTTATCTAACAGTTGCTTCCTTTCTTCTAGAGGTTTAAGATCTACTTCTCTTAGCGTATCTCTTAATCTAGAAGAATAGTATTTTTTACCTTTCTTTCCTCCTTTTTGATCTGGAAAACCATCTGTACTCAAATAAACAGAGTCTCCGGGTAGAAGATCAATGATATGATTTTTCACATTAAAGTTAGAAGATATTCCTAAGAATAAATTATCGCCTTTAATTTCTCGTAACTCATTGTCTTTATTAATAATATATATTGGATTATGAAGTCCTGAATATTCTAATTCATTTGTATCGTGATTATAAGCACACATAGCTATGTCTAACCCATGCTTCATTTGCTCTTCTTCAGAAGATGATAAACGCTCTTTTAACCTAATATGTAAACGCTCTAAAATTGCAGCAGTTGAATGAATATCATCTTCTAAAATAATTGAGTTAATTAAATTTAAACTAATTAAAGTCATAAATGCACCAGGGACACCATGTCCAGTGCAATCTGCAACTGAAAAATAAGTTTTATTTCCTTTACGATGTACCCAATAAAAATCTCCACTTACGACGTCTTTTGGTTTAAAAAAGAGAAAAGAACTAGGAAGTAACTGCTTCACTTCATCAACAGGAATGAAAACACGCTGTTGAATGTTTTTAGAATATTCTATACTTTCTAATATCTTATTTCTATTTTTTTCTAATGTAACCTTCTGACTTTCAATGAGTAATTGTTGCGCTCTAGCTATTCTTAACCGTTTAAATATTAAGACACTGAATATGCTGATTACAAGAACTCCTAATGCTATAGAATAAGTAATTATATTTTGCTTTTTCTTTTGTTCAATGGCTATGGCTTTTTCTTTTTTGACTAATGCTTCTTGTATCACTTTTAATTTACCACGTTCCACCTCATCAATAACTTTTTGTTTCTCAAATTCAAACTTAGCTTCCTGTTTCCCTAAATCTCTTTGCTTATCTTTATTGTATAAACTGTCTTGTAAGGTTAAATTGTATTCATAAAACTCGAGAGATTTATCAAACTTTTTTATCGTCTTATAGGTTTGATATAGCTTAGCAGTTATGCCTATTTCATTAGATAACATATTGCTTTCCCCTTTACACATCTCATAACATTCATGGTATAGTTCCAATGCTTTATTGTACTTTTTTAAATAATAATAATAGTTAGCATACCTTACTTTAGCATTATAAATATGATGGTCAAAACTACTTAATTTACTTATTTCTAAAGACTTATCAATATAAAGCTTCGCCGAGTCTAATACATCACTATTTAGATCTTTAGCGTATTTGAAATTTGTATCCAGAAAAACAACACTGTCTATATGATTTGCATGGTAATATAGGTATACTTCAGATATGTTCCCATAGATCAAGCTCAGTCTATTTTCCTCTGGAGTATTCAACTCATTTAAATAGACCTCAACTGCTTTTTTTGATGCCTTAAAAGACTCCGCTTTTTTCCCCATCTCTTTTAACTGGTATCCTTTACTTAAATACCCTCTAGCAAGAGAGGCATAATCTTTTTTCTCAATCGCTAAATCAATTACCTTTTGATTGTATTCATAAGCTTTTTCTAAGTCATCTATAGAACCATAAGTTATTGCTAGAGCTCTGTATGCCTTTATAGGGTTTCCCAGAGCTTTGGCATAAATAGCACTCTTAAAAAAATACTCAATGGACCCAACAGCGTTTCCAGCACCATGCTCATTCGCTCCTAATTGAAAATAAGCATCTTCTAGGTTTATTGTGTCTTTATTTGAAATTAAAAGTTTTATATATTTCTGATATAATTCTTTAGCTTCTTTATAAGACTTATTTAAATATAAGGTTCTAAATTCTATTTTATAGGCTTTATTAAGTAGGCTTAAATCATCACTTCTATTCGCTATGGCGTATAAATTAGTATTTAATTGAATCGCACTATCAAATTGATCTAATTTCCTAAATTCAAATACTTTAAGTTTAATGAGCTCAAACCTTAAAGTATCGTGCTGGTTTTTATTCAACTCAGCATTTAAAGAGTCAATCACTTCTGATTGAGAATAGCCAAAATGAAAAAGTAAAATTAAGGCTATAACTTTAAACAGTTTGTTTATCGTCATCATATTAAAAGCTAACCCCCATGATACAAACATCATCTATTTGTTCTAGCTCTCCTTTCCAAGCTACAAACTTTTGATCTAGCATTAACCTTCTCTCATTTACAGGTTTAGTATTTACTGACCTTATCGAGTTTCTTAATCTAGAGTAATAATATTTCTTACCTTTTTCTCCTCCTTTTTGGTCAGGAAAACCATCTGTGCTCATATAGACTGAGTCTCCTGGTTGAATTTTGATAATATGCTTTGTTACATCGAAATTAGAAGAGATTCCTAGAAACAGATTGTCTCCTTTAATTTCTCGTAACTCATTTTCTTTATTAATAATATAAATAGGATTATGAAGTCCTGAATATTCTAACTCATTCGTGTCATGATCATAAGCACACATAGCGATATCTAATCCATGTTTCATTTGCTCTTCTTCTGATGAAGTTAAACGCTCTTTTAACTTTACATGTAACCGCTCTAATATGGTGTCTGTAGAGTCTATTCCTTTTTCTAAAATAATAGAATTAATTAAGTTTAAACTAATCAGTGTCATAAAGGCTCCTGGAACACCATGCCCCGTACAGTCTGCAACAGAGAAAAATGTTTTATTTCCTTTTCTATGCGCCCAATAAAAATCTCCACTAACCACATCCTTTGGTCTAAAGTATAAAAACGAATTAGGAAGAAGTCTTTTTACTTCTTCTAGCGTAGGAAATATTCTTTGTTGTATGTTTTTTGAGTACTCTATACTCTCCAACATCTGATTCCTATTTTTTTCAATTGTTTTCTTCTGAGACTGTATCAGCACTTGTTGAGCTCTGGCTACTTTAAGTCTCTTTAGGATTAGTATAGTAAAAGCACTAATTAAAATTAACCCAATCGCAATAGCATAGGTTATGATTCTTTGATTCTTTTCTTGTTCTCTTGCTACTGCTTTTTCTTGCTCTAATTTTGCATCTTCTATGGCTTTTTGCTTAGCTCGTTGTGCCTCTTCTTTAGCTTTCTCTTTTTCAAATTCAAATTTTGCTTCCTGCTTCCCTACTTCTCGCTGTTTATCTTGACTAAAAAAAGTATCTCTTAACGCAACAAATTCTTCGTAATATCTAAGCGCTTTGTCTTCATCGTTTAACTTTTTATAGACTTTATATAATTGCTCAGAAACCTTTTTCTGGTCAAACAACATTCCTTCATTTTCTTTAGCAAGCTCATAACATTTTAAAAACTCCTTCTCAGACGCTTTAATTTTCCCCTGATAATAATACAAGTCCCCATAGCCATAATAAATATAGAACAAATTCTTGTTATTTCCTTTTGCAATTTCATATGACTTATCTATATAATACTCAGCTGTATCTAACATCCCTTTTTTTATGTCTTTCAAGTTTTTAAAAGATGGGTTAATGATTAAAATACTATCTGGATAATTCTTATAATAATAAATATAAACGTCAGCAATATTACCGTAGACAACACCCAAGTTTCCACTTTTAGGCTCCTTTAGTATGTTTAGATATAAGTCTACTGCTTTTTGAGAATATTTATAAGAAGTTTCATGCTTTATTAACATTAGGTTAAGATATCCTTCTGCTAAATAACCACTTCCTAGAGCTAAATAGTTACTATCTTTCTTTGCTATTTCTATAAATTTTAAATTATATTTAGAAGCATTGGCTTCATCATTCAAGCTAGAATAAGTACTGGATATTCTTTTTGTAATCCATAAGGTATTATCCATTAACTGATAATAATGAGCTGCTTTAAAATAGTACTTTAACGCCTCAGAATAATTTTCTTCTCTTGTAAGCTGAGCTCCTATATCTTCATATAAAATTGCAATATCTGCCGTATCTTTTGTTTTTAATGTCTGAATATAACTCTCGATGTATTTTATATACTCTTCTTTTCCTTCTAAAAAGCTTAAATTGGTTCCAACAACTCTTTTCCCCCAGGTAATTTTCTTTTGATCTTTTCCTTTTTCGGCAAGACTTAACAAATCATAACTAGTCTCTAGTGCCTTGTTGTATTCTTTAGCATCCCTATAATATCTGTTTATCCAATACAAATTCACCATTTTGGCAGAATCGGTTTTGGCAGTCTCTAAAACAGTTCTTAACGAATCTAAATTAGAGTATTGTCCTACTCCAATTAATGGTAGTAAGAATAAAGAAAGCCACAAATAAAATTTCATAATTTAAAAATATACATTATTTACAAATTAACATCACATAACCCATTAATTTTACCCAGTCAACTTGTTAAAAAACAAATCACCTCAATAAATATTTTTTATTTTATTGTTTATTATAAAAAATTACTTATTTTTGCCATCGCTAAACAAATGGGCCAGTAGCTCAGCTGGATAGAGCACCTCCCTTCTAAGGAGGCGGTCAAAGGTTCGAATCCTTTCTGGCTCACAAGTTTAAAACCCAATCTATTGTAAATCAGTAGATTGGGTTTTTTGTTTCCCGACATTGTGTCGACATTTCAATAAAAGTAACACCCCAAAATATATTTTAAATTAAATATTCGAATCCAATTTATTAAAAGAATGAAAACTTCTGAACCTATTTTAATTGTACCTACTAACCTTAAGAGATTTAAACAAGCATCTAACAAATAAATTATTCATGAATTATTTATTTTCAATTAATTAACTATGGATAAAACTAACTCATTTGACTTCACAATTCTAACAAAAGAAGAATTAGATATTCGATTCGAAAAGATTAAGAAAGAGGCAACTTCTGAAAAAACACCAAAACAAATTGCTGAGATTATACGTCGTCACACGATAAACAGAATGATATTTGGGAGTGAACTTCCTAAATCACTTGAATTTTTTCGTGTTACTATACCTTCTTTCGATGAGTTTGATCAAACTAAAATGTCCTGTTTTTCATTTCCTACTGTAGGAATCTCTACATTAGGAAGAGCAAACATAAAAGGCTTTCCTGTCTTGTATTGTTCTGCTATAAAAGAAACTGCTATAAAAGAGATGAAGGATAATTTGACTGTAGGAGATGAATTCTATATCTCTTGCTGGGAGTTAGATCCTAAAAGTAAACTTTTCTTACATAGCTTAATGCAGAATAATAAAATAATTCAAGAAGAAGGATTTAGAAAATCTATAGCTGAATCATTAATAAATCAGATAAATAAGTTCTCCTTTGGACTTAAAAGCTTACCAGAAAATTATCGTGATAGTATACTCTACATGAACCAAAAATTTGGTGATTTATTCGCTTTAGAAGGCTTGGATTATTATCACTTAACAAGTGTTTATGCTCATGAAATTCTTTACAGATTAGATTCTGTTATTTTACAAAAACCTGTGATAATGTATCCTTCACAAGAAGGTAAAAACAATGGGATCAACTTTGCTTTTCCTACTTCTGTAGTTAATAGTAAACAAATAGTTCCTAAGTCGATTATTAAAGTCAAATACAATTACCTAAGTGAAGAAGGAAATATAAATGTATCTATTTCCGAAAAGGGTGATGTTGAGGGGGATAAAGTTATTTGGAATAAACATAAATATAGAATTGATAAAATATATTATAATAACCTAAAGTTAACAACATACAACAACGATCAGATAACTGGGAAAAAAGTAGCCAAAAAAAAACTAAAAGACACATTTATAGCTGTTTCAAATCTCTGTTTTGATAAAGTTGTTAATGCTATAAATGAAACAGAAGATGATAACATTGGAGCAGATATTAATCAAACTAACAAGGTTAATCATTCTAAAATTTTCAAATTTTAGTTTGATCATGGATTCAAAATTATAGTCAATAATGAGTTTGAGTGTATCAAATCTATAGAGGTAAAAGTTGACTGGACTAACGGGTTTAATATTTGATACTTTTTTCTATTCTACAGAAGTTAACTGTAATGTTTTGTAAGTTTATGTTCACACCTCAACATAAAAAATGACAGCGACGTTCTTTTATGCGGTCGCATCCCCCTTGCGTGGGTTTTGTAATGTTCTAGGAGTAACTAAATAAGCTACATTAATATCATTTTTGTCAGTTCTTCGGGACTTATCTTTTCGGCTTTTCGTATCTGTTCCAATAGTTTTAAATACCTTTTAGTTGGCTTTCCTGCATAAGTCTTTTTAAAGTTCTTTTTATAAATTTGTCTGTATAGCCAATCTAAATTAAAACAAGGTTCTAACATTCGGTTTAATTCCCTAGTCTTTTTACTTTGAGTTTGCGAATCATACATACACCCTTTAAAGGCTTCACGATGCAAAAAATAACCTCCTTTTAAATATAACTTCCTACATTTTTTGTTAGTATTTGGACAAAGGAAGTACCATATTTTCCGCTTACCTAAGTTTGAAGGGCTTGAAACTAAATATACTTTATATTTTCTAGGTACATCATTTGCTATTTGTACTCCATTTATTGTCTTATGCTGAAATAGGTTTACACCAAAGTATGAATTGATGTAGACCTATTTCAGTATAAGACAGGGTTTGTTGATTTTGTGATTATTATACATCTGATAATCTTATGAAAAAACATTTTATATTAAACTTATATATCACTTGCCAATAATCTTAGCTACAGGCTTCCCCTTCATCCCTTCTTCAACTAGCCAACTAATAAATTCTGCAAAAGGCTTAATGTTTTGATCTACACTTGCAGTTTCTAAAGCTTCCATATAGCGATCTCTTTCTTCTACAGGAATAACTGTCCATGGGTAACCACCTGAAGCCAACATTGTATTCATTAAAAAACGTCCCATTCGTCCATTTCCATCCATATAGGGATGAATATAAACAAAGATAAAATGTCCTAAAACGGCTCGTACACCAGCATGTTCTTCTGTTTGCAATAATTCAAATAATAAAGGCATAACATCTCGAACCCCATCTTTATTTAAAGGAGTATGTTTAGATTTACCTATATACACTTGATTGGTTCTGTATCCTGCTAAATCAGATACTCTTAAAATCCCTACATTAACACTAGGGGCAAACAACTCTCTATACCAATCTCTATGCTCACTATCTGCTACTTCGCCTGCATTATCTCCCTTCAAAATCTTAACAACACTATCTTTTACGGCATTAAATGCTTGCCAATATCCTCTAGCAGCCATTGCATCTTTCTGTTGTCTATCGGTTTCGTTTTCTAGAGCATCCCAAGATCCTTTTCTTACACGTTCAATTAAGTCAGGA
>JAGXIB010000194.1 GCA_024635865.1 Flavobacteriales bacterium | reverse complement strand
GCCTAATTTCTCAGTTCAATAAAAACTACTTAGATAACTTAATAGCTTACAATAAGTTATTATTGAATAGAAACGCAACATTAAAACAAATGGCAGAACGCCAAAATTATAATGCAGATCTACTTTCGGTTATTGATATTCAATTAGTTGAAAAGGGAAACGATGTACACCGGGAGAGAAAACAATTTTTAAAAGAGTTTATCCCTGTCTTTAATCGTTTTTACGCAGAAATAGCCAACAATAACGAAGTCGTAGATTTAATCTATAATTCTTCATTAAATGATAATGATTTTGAGCAACTTTTAAAAGAAAACATTAACAAAGACCGAATGTTAACCTATACTTCTAAAGGCATACATAAAGATGATTTAGACTTTAAAATCATGAGTGATTACTCATTAAAGAAATTTGCTTCTCAAGGACAACAAAAGTCTTTTCTAATTGCTTTAAAATTGGCTCAATTTGAATACATAAAACAAAAGAAAGGCTTCCCCCCTATTCTATTGTTAGACGATATTTTTGATAAACTGGATGAAAACAGAGTTAATTATATTTTAAAAATGATTGCCAGTAATAAACTTGGACAAACATTTATTACAGACACTAGTTTGAATAAGACTCCTGAAATATTAAGTAAACTCTCTGTCGATTATCAAAGTTTTGAAGTAAAAGAAGGGATTATTAAAGAGCTAAATAATTAAACCTACCTTTGAGTCATGTCTTATTATAACCATAAACGTCCTGCCAACCGAACTTCCAACGAAGAAAGCATAGATGATGTCGTAACTAAACTGTTGAAAGCTTATGGTTTGACCAAGAATTTTGACGAGTATGAAGCCATCAACTCTTATAAAAAGATAATGGGCGAGCCTATAGTAAAATACACAAAAGACATCAAACTGAAAAACAAACGAATGTACATAAAACTAACTTCTTCTGTGATAAGAGAAGAGTTATCTATGGGAAAGTCTAAAATTATAAAAATGATAAACGAAGATTTGGGAAAGGTTGTACTTTTAGATATCGTATTTGTTTAGTTTTAATTACACTAAAACACTAAGAAAGTTCTTTGCAAATAGTTACAACAATCAAATAAGAGTAGTTTATTGAAACGTATAGCATTGCGATAAATATTATCTAACTTTACGGTAAAAAGGAGAACACTAAAATGAACATTAAACACATAGCAACATTAAGTGGACATAGTGGTTGTGTTTATACGATGTGTAAAGGTACTTCTGAAAATATTATTTTTTCTGGAGGAAGCGATAAGTTTGTTGCTTCATGGAATATTGAAACTCTTCAAGCTGAGAAATTTGCTGCATCATTGCCTGCTTCTGTTTACACAATTTGTCATATTCCTGAAAAAAAAATATTACTTGCTGGGACAACAAAAGGAAGTGTTCATATCATTGACTTAGATAAAAAAGTAGAATTAAAAATTTTACAACATCATACCGAAGCAATTTTCGACATTAAATACTCATTAAAAACGAACTGCTTTTATACCGCAGCTGGCGATGGAATTCTCGCCGTTTGTTCACTTGAGACCTTATCGCTGGTTAAATTAAACCAACTGTCTAGCCAAAAAGTACGTGACATTGATTTTAATTACACTACTTCCGAAATAGCTATTGCTTTAGGTGATTGTAACATTCTTATCCTTGATTTACACACCTTAGAACATAAAAAAAGTTTTATTGCTCATAAACTAGCAGCAAATGTAGTGAAATATAGTCCTGATGGAAAGTTACTGCTGACAGGCGGAAGAGATGCTCATTTGAAAGTTTGGCAAGTAGAGGATTACGAGTTAGTAAAATCAATTCCTGCACACAACTGGGCTATTTACGACATTGTATTTAACCCCAAAGCTACCTTATTTGCTACCGCTAGCCGAGATAAAACCGTGAAAATTTGGGACGCTAAAACATTTCAATTATTAAAACGAATAAGTAAAAAAAATGTTACTGGAGCTCATACACACTCCGTAAACAAATTGCTCTGGAGTAATTATAAAGACTATTTAATTTCTGCTGGTGACGACAGAATGATAGAAGTATGGGAAGTAAATAATACATAGATCAAAGATATCCCAATCACTTTAGCTCTATTTATTTAACAGCTTATAAAGCTTAAAATAACTTCTTACATTATATGCTAGCAAGTTTTTAAAACCACTGCTTTTCACTTGTTTATGCTTGACTATTAAATAACCTCCCCTCTAACTAATTATAAGTAATTCTAAAAATGATTGTTGGTCGTTAACCTTTCTTTCAACCTTATTTTTTTTATCTTTGAAAAGATGATTATTTTGAGGCTTCTTCTTTATTTACTAGTATTAAGAATACTTGAAACTCTCTTTGGGAATTTTTAATTGAATTTAGGGGTATAGTTAAAAAAAATACATAAAACTTTCATATTAACCTCCCCCTCTTAAAGTGAGAGAAGTAAGATTAAAAGAATAAATAAAATGAGTGAAAATAGTAGTTTTGATCAGTATGCAAGTGCTTACGATTCTTGGTTTTTTGATAATACTAACTTATTGACGTCTGAAGTGAATTTAGTCGCTTACTTTTTAAAAGATGCTAATAAAGTATTATCTGTAGGCTGTGGAAGTGGTTTATTTGAATCGATCTTGAAAAGAGATTTTAATATTGATATTAGAATAGGACTTGAACCTTCAGAAGGTATGGCAGAAATTGCTCGAAAAAGAGGAATGGAGGTAGAAGTTACTACTGCTGAAGCCGCAGATTTTGGAATAGAATTGTACGATACAGTACTTTTTAACGGAACACCAAGTTATATTACAGACCTAGAAAGTTTAGTCTATAAGGCATTTTTAGCTTTTAATAAATAATACAGCCACTTATTTCAAATCAAATCACTTTAAAAATAATTTATTACACCAGTTTTCTGCTAAGTTTAAAATTGCTTAACATTAAACTACTCTCCTTTAAATTCTTCCCCTTCAATTACCTTTTGATTTACAAAATCGTAATGTGTTAATTTTCTTATGTTATAATAAGACATCCAATAAGAAGCTATTGTAGTATAATATGAATTTATTGCTAGGTTACGTTCTTGTAATGAATTATTAAAGGTCAGAAGATCACTTTTTCCAATTAAATAACGCTGCTTAGAAACTTCATACCTTTTCTTTGCTACTACCATAGCTTTTTCTGCAATTATCACTTGCTGTGACATTATATTAAACTGAGAAGCTATTATAAAAACATCTTGCTCAAAATTCTTTTGGTCTTGTTCTACTTGGTTCTGTATTAATTCTGTATTTGCTTGTTGTTGTTTTATGTTAGATTTCGATAAACCCCAATTATAAATAGGAACACGCACCCCTAAACGAACTGTTTCCTGATCTAATGGGTTTTGGTAACTCCCTTCTAATGAAGGGGCAGTTTGGGTCACTCCATAAGCTAAAAATAAATCTGCATTAAAGCGATTGTCTTTTTCTACTTTATCTAAGTCTCTTTCACTTTCAATTTTTCTTCTTTCATAAGCAATGTATTCTGAACGATGTTCTTTTGCCAGCATAACGGCTTTTTTAACATTAATATTTCGAAGTGGCAAAACAGTATCTATTTCTAGGATAAGCTCTTCATCGTACGTTGTTTTTAAGAACGTTTTTAATGCTTGTTCACTTACTTGAATATCTAAAGCGGATTGAGCTAAAGATTTTTCAGCATTTAGAGAAGTTAATTCAATCTGAAGTAATTCATTTTCAGCAATTTTACCCAAACTATATCTCCCTTTAGATATTTTATACAAAGTATCACTATTCTCTTTATTTAATTTTGCTACTTCGTATTGTGAAGATTTATTCAAAACATCAAAAAACAAACGAACTGCCTCTATAGAAACATCTTCAGATTGTTCTACACTTAAACGTTTGGCTTCTTCGTAAACTAAAGGTTCTACTTTAGATGACCACTTAAACCTATTGTGTTTAAATAAGGGTTGGTTTATTCCTATATAAAAAGGATTAGTTCTGTAAGAGGTAAACGGAGAGTTCCCTAACCAATCTAGACGTACGAGCTCTGAGGAGACAAAAATATTTCCTCCTGTCCACCTAATTGGCTGATTAATTGAGACACTAGCATTAGAGTTAATTTGACTGGTTCGTTGAAAGGTTACTGTCCCATCTGGTTGAGTGACCTCAGTTAGACCAATATTAAGATTAGGTAATGCTCCTTCAAAATTGATTGTAGGTAGAAAAGACTTTTTGAAAGAGTTATACCGCCAGTATTTATTTTCGAAAGAATTCTCAACTCTTTTCTTAGATAAAGATTGTCCGTGTGCCAATGAAATGACATCGGTCAAGGTATAGTTTTTCTGAGCAAATAAAATATTAACAAAGAAAAATGTCAAGAAAATTAACTTATATTTTTTATTCATATCTTAATGAAGTTACTGGGTTTTGTTCTGCTGCTTTTTTTGCTGGTAAATAACCAAAAACTATTCCTACTAAGACAGAAATAAAGAAAGAAATAAAAATAGAAAAGTTTGAAATCTTAACAGGCATTAATAAAAAAACTTCAATTAGGTAACTCAATAAAACCCCTAAGAATATCCCAATAACTCCTCCACTTAGGCTAATAAATAATGCTTCGAAAACAAATTGAGCTTTTATGTCTTTTTTGGTTGCTCCTATTGCCATTCTCAATCCTATTTCTTTTATTCTTTCCATTACAGAGGCCAACATAATATTCATAATTCCAATTCCTCCAACGATGAGAGAGATACTAGCTATTGCTCCCAACAATAAATTAAACAGGTCGTCTGTTTCTTTCTGTTGCTTTAATAGCTGTTCCGGAATTACCATGCTAAAATCTCCTGAATTATTATGACGTCTATTTAAAACTCTATTCATTAAAACTACTCCACTTTTAAGTTCACTTGCTTCATAAAACTGAATCGCTATTTTATCTAACTGATTGTGGTTTTTCTTAACTTTCTCATCTGTTTCATCATTCCACCCCATAGCAGCATCTTTTACCTTAATACTACTTCTATCTCTATATCGACTAAGCATTGAATTTATGGGCATATAAATTTCATTATTATAATTATTGATTCCCATGTCCTGTAAATTGTCTCCTATACCGTTTAAATTTTTAAGAACTCCTATTACTTTTAAGTTTAAATTCTTTACTCTAATAGTCTTTCCTATTGGAGAAGAGTTAGGAAATAATTGTTTACTTATTTTCCCTCCCAACACACATACATCTTTATAATAAATATCGTGTGTCTCATTGAAAAAGCTCCCATTTAATAATTCTAATGAAAACAATTTAAAGTAGTCCTCACTTACTCCCACCAATTTTGTTTTCTGCCTTTTTGTTGCACTACTAGCATAGCAGTCAAAAGCTACCTCTGGTGTTGCATATTTTATAGCTGGTAAAATTGCCTTTATATTTTGATAATCTTCAAGTGTTAAGCCTGGAGAAAAAGTTTTCTGCTCTTTTGAGTCCTCTTCCTCTACTTCAATAGAAAATGTAGCATTCACAAACACATTATTTGCTCCAACAATCTTTAATTGATCTAATATTTTCTGCTGCGCTCCATTCCCAATGGCAAGCATTGCAATAACAGCTGCCACCCCAAAAATAATCCCAAGAGTTGTTAAAACAGCTCTTAGTTTATTTGCTAGAATTGACTCTATTGCTATTAGAATATTACGTTGCATCATTTTATTTTGAAAGCTTTGTTAGCGGCAGATCTTCATTTTCTTTACTTGGGACTAAATAAACATGTTCGCCTTCTTCCAATCCTTTCTGTATGATAATTGAACTAGAGTTAGATACCCCTGAAATAATTTCTTGCTTTATTACCTCCCCTTTATTTTCTTTGTAAATATAAAGAGAACTGTCTGTCGCAAAAACTGCTTCAATTGGAACGTATATAACCTCTTTATAAGTTTCTATCATAATCTCATTTGTCGTAGTCATCGCGGGCTTTAAAACACTGTCAATTTTAGTTAGTTTAACTTTAACTTCAAAAACTTTAGCATCTCCATCCTTTTCTTGTTGGCCAATGTTTGCTACGTTAACCACTTCTCCTTCTAACAATAAATCAGGAAAAGCATCTACTTTAATAGCTACTTTTTGATTTTTTGCTATTTTACTAATATCTATTTCATTGACATAAGTTTTAGAGATCATTTCTGTTAAGTCAGGTATTTTAGCGACAACAGGATTCCAGGTATTAATAGAAGAACCTGCCTTCACTTTACCATTCCAACTCTCATAATACACTAGCATTCCATTCTGAGGAGCAGTAATTTTTAATCCATCCATGACTTCCTGCATTCTATTTATTTTGTCCTGAATTAAGGAAACGTCTGATTGAACTTTAAAAACTTTAGCCACCGCTTGCTGTTCTTTTAATTTTATATTGCTGGTAGATTGGATGAAATTTCGTTCGGTTTTTTCTAATTCAATCTGAACTTTACGCTGTGTAGCTGGTGGTTCATACTTTGATTGCTCCAATTCTAATTGATTTTGCTCCAACTCTACCTTTAAATTTAACAAAGCTTCTCTTTCACTTCTCATCGTTAAACTAGTATCTAGCTTTGCTGCTTTTAAATCTGACTCTTTCTGAGAAAGCTCTGAGTATAAACTTCTTATTTCTGTTCCTATTTCAGAAGGATCTAAGGTAGCAACATAATCTCCTTCGTTTAATATTGTTCCTTCATCTACCATATCAGAAACCTTGATTTGGTTAATTCCCATCTTTCGAAGATTTGTAGGAGCATAAATATCTACCGAGTTTTTAGCTTGTAGCTCCCCAGTTGTAATTACTGAAACTAAAAAATCACCTTTTAGAGCAACCGTTTTTATTGGAGTTACCTCATCTGCACTTGTTGAGTCAAAGAATAAAAAATATACTCCAACTACTATCGATACCCCTATAATTATTAATCCTGTTTTTTTCATTCTTTTATTATTTCTCCGTCTTTTAAAACAATTGTTTTCTGGGCATATTCCGCTATTTCTAATTCATGCGTGACCAATATTATCGTATTTCCAGCTTCGTGCAAAGATTTAAAAAAAGTCATTATTTCACTTGAAGTTTTAGAGTCTAAATTACCTGTTGGTTCATCTGCCAAAATAATTGAAGGCTCATTAATTAGTGCTCTAGCAATGGCTACTCGCTGTCTTTGACCTCCACTCATTTCATTAGGCTTACTCTCTAACTGATCAGAAAGACCTACTTTATTCAACATTAAAATTGCTCTTTCTTTTCGCTCTTTTGCTGGAACATCTGCATATAATAGTGGCAACGCAACGTTCTCTATTGCATTTAATTTTGGTAGTAAATTAAACGTCTGAAATACAAATCCTACTTCTTTATTCCTAAAAATAGACAATTCTTCATCATTTGCTGCATTCAAGGTTCTAACGCAACAAACCGTTGCTATTTAATTAAGATACTAAGCTACATTTTTTAATTCAAAATTCATCATTTCTGTAGGAGTTTTATATCCAATAATTTTTCTTGGTCTATTGTTTAATTTTTC
>JAGXIB010000193.1 GCA_024635865.1 Flavobacteriales bacterium | reverse complement strand
GCGGTGGCTTTGGTGGCGGCAGACAACAAAGAAGAGGTCCTAGAAGAAGAAAAGGAACTAACTTAAGAGTCAAACTAAAACTAACACTTGAAGACATCGTTAATGGTGTTGAGAAAAAAATAAAAGTTAACAAGCAAGTTGCAGCAGAAGGAGTAGAGTTTTCTTCTTGTAGTACTTGTGGAGGTGCTGGTCAAGTGACAAGAGTTACCAATACGATACTTGGAGCCATGCAAACAGCTTCTACTTGTCCTACTTGCCAAGGTGCTGGTCAAACAGTGAGCAAAAGACCAGATGGTGTTGATGCTAGCGGATTAGAAAGAAAAGAAGTTGTAATTCCTATAGAAATTCCAGCTGGAGTTGAAGAAGGAATGCAACTAAATGTACAAGGCAAAGGGAACGATGCTCCAGGAGGAGGAATACCAGGAGATTTAATTGTTGTAATAGAAGAAGTTGAACATGAAAACCTAAGGAGGAATGGTGTCGATGTTCATTATGACCTTCACTTAAATTTTGTTGACGCAGCAATAGGAACAGAATTAGAAGTTCCCCTTGTAGAAGGTAAAGCTAAGATTAAGGTAACTCCAGGAACTCAAAGTGGAAAGATTTTAAGATTGAGAGGAAAAGGAATTCCTGAGTTAAATGGATATGGTAGAGGAGATCAGCTGATTAACATTCAAATATGGACTCCTCAGAATTTAACGAAAGAAGAAAAAAAGCTATTAGAGAAATTAAAAGACAGTGAAAATTTTAAGCCTAACTTAAACAAAGCAAAGAGTTTTTTTGATAGAGTAAAAGAACACTTTGCATAATGTTAAGGATTAGTGTTTATGTTGCTGTTTTAGTTCTTGTACTTTTTTCTTGTAGAAGAGGAGGGGGCGATAGTGAAGCTAGTCGCATTTGTGATTGTTATGATCAAATTCATAGCGAAAGTGCGAGAGCTGATAGTGAGACCGAACTTCAACAAAAAGTAACTGTTTGTAACGACATGTTAAGTTCTAAATTAGGCTCTTTTGGGACTGATGAAGAACAAAAATCTATTTTTATGGAAGAGCTTAGAGCCTGTCAAGAAAATTAATATAAAGATCAGAAAAATGAAAGTTGCTATAGGAAGTGATCATGCTGGATTTGAATTAAAAAAGGTGTTAATCCATTTATTAGAGAAAAAAGGATTTGAAGTAAAAGATTTTGGAACTTACTCAAAAGATAGTATGGATTATCCTGATGCTGCTCATCCTGTTTGTGAGAGTATAGAAAGTAAAGAATCTGAATTAGGAGTTCTCATTTGCGGTAGTGGAAATGGAATTACAATGACCGCCAACAAGCATCAAGGGATTAGAGCTGGCTTAAGCTGGACTCCAGAAATAGCATCTTTAGCAAGACAACATAATGATGCAAATATACTTTCTTTACCTGCCCGTTTTATTAGTGAAGCATTAGCAATTGAAATAACTAATGCTTTTTTCGATTCAGAATTTGAAGGAGGAAGACACCAAAAAAGGGTGGATAAAATAGCCTTGTAATGAGATCGTAGTTTAGTCTATAAAAAAAGCCCAACTTCATTTGAAGTTGGGCTTTTTTTATAGACTGTATTAAGTTTTATTACTTTTTCAATAAATCTCTGATTTCAGTTAATAAAATCTCTTCCTTAGAAGGAACGGGAGGTGCAGGCGCCGCCGCAGCTGCTTCTTTCTTCTTTGTTTTATTATAAGCTTTTACCATCATAAATAGAACAAAACCAACAATTACTAAGCTAATGATTGTGTCAATCCACGCTCCATACTGTAAATTGTTAGCAGGTATTGCTTTAACAGCAGCAACAATTACTTCTCCTGCTTCATTTTTAACTTCTTCAACTCCTACAACTGCAGGAGAAAGTTCAATAACCTTGTCAGCAAAACTAGCTCCACCTGTAAATAGTCCTATAATTGGCATCATAATCATACTTACAAATCCTTTTACTACAGCGCTAACTGCTCCTGCAAGAATAACTGCAATTGCTAAATCAATAACATTTCCTGTCATTATAAAGCTTTTAAATTCTTTTAACATAGTTTTTTTTTAGAAGCTGTGAATATATTCTATTTTTTTAATAAATAGAGCAATTAAAAAAATAGAAGGATAATTTTTAAAAAAAAGAACTCGTAAAGCAGCTATAAAATCAAAGATTATAGAAAGTTAATGTTACTTTCTTAAGTCCATTTTCAACTGTTTTAGAACAGTTAGTTAATTTAAGGTTTGTGCATTAATAAAAGAAATTAATACCCGCATTTTTGTCTAACTCTCCCTAATGTTTTTTGTGCAATTTTTTTAGCTTTTTTAGCTCCAACTTCTAATGCTTTGTCTATTTCATCTTTATTACTCATATAATAATCATAACGTTCTCGAGCTTCCTCAAAATGAGTTAAAATTGCAGATAGCAAGTCTTTTTTTGCATGGCCCCAACCATAACCCCCAGCTTCAAGCTGAGTTTTCATAGCTAAAGCCTCTTCTTTTGTTGCGATTAATTTATAGATTTGATAAACAGTAGAATTGTCAGCGTCTTTAGGCTCTTCTAAAGGGGTGTCATCTGTAATTATTTTCTTATTAATGACTTTCTTTAATTCATTTTTAGGTAAGAAAATATTAATGAAGTTATCTCTAGATTTACTCATCTTCTCACCATCTGTACCCATTACTAATTGAGTATCTGTACTGATCTTAGGTTCAGGTAAAACAAATGTTTCTCCCATTTGATGGTTAAAACGACTAGCAACATCTCTTGCTATTTCAATATGTTGCAATTGATCTTTACCTACTGGTACAATAGCAGCATCGTAAAGTAAAATGTCTGCAGCCATTAACATGGGGTAGGTAAAAAGTCCTGCGTTTACATCTTCTAAACGATCGGCTTTATCTTTAAAAGAATGCGCTAAAGTAAGACGTTGGTAAGGAAAGTAGCAATTTAAATACCAAGTAAGTTCTGTTACTTCTGGAACATCAGATTGGCGATAGAAAATAGTGTTTTCTGGGTTTAACCCAAGTGCTAACCAGGCAGCAGCAGTTGAATA
The DNA here is from genome assembly GCA_024635865.1 of Flavobacteriales bacterium. Lineage (GTDB taxonomy): Bacteria > Bacteroidota > Bacteroidia > Flavobacteriales_D > Parvicellaceae > S010-51. The sequence continues at coordinate 5,264 of JAGXIB010000193.1, read as the reverse complement.
AGTATTTTCCTTTAGTAATGCTGCATCTTTTATTTGTGTTAGTGTATGTAGGTTCGCAATGAATAATAAAGATTCATTCTCTTTTTCATTAGCCATTTCTATCGCTGGTAAAATAGCTCCTAAAATGTTTCCTAAATGTGGTGTTCCCGTACTCTGTATTCCTGTTAGTATTCTTGGCATGGTAATTTATTTTGAATAGCAAAAATAACAGTCTTATTTTAACTAGCTTACTTTTAGGGATGCAAATTAGAGAAATTAAGTAACTTTGTTTTATCTTATGAGAAAGCAATACGGCCTATTTAGGTTTTTATATAAACTTTACTTTGGAATAACCTATATTATTCTGGGCTTATTGCTCTACCCTTTCATGTTTTTGTTAATCCGAGGAGAAAAAGGGGTTATAAGAGGAATAAGAATGAAGCAAATATGGTCAAGAATTTTGTGTGCTTTAGTTTTTATTAGAGTGCAAACAGATTTTGAAGTCGATTTACCTAAAAATCAGGCTTTTGTTTTTTGCCCCAATCATACATCTTACTTAGACATTGTTTTGATGTATGTTATTTTGCCTCACAACATTGCTTTTCTGGGTAAGTCTGAGATATTAAAATGGCCAATTATTAGTTTGTTTTTCAAAAGAGGAGTAGATATTCCTGTGTTTAGAGACAGTAAAACCAAAGCTTCAGATTGTTTAATTCCAGCTGCTGATGAACTAAAAAGAGGAAGGTCTTTAGTTATTTTTCCAGAAGGTAAAATTCCAGATCATGTTCCAGACTTAGCTCCATTTAAAAGAGGAGCTTTTTCTCTCGCTTTTGCTACTGGAGTTCCAGTAGTTCCCATTACTTTTTATAATAACTGGAGGTTGTTTAGTGATCATACAGACTTTTTTGGTCCTGCAAAGCCTGGGAAATCTTTAGTTAAAGTTCACCGACCTTTATACCCCAAAGATTTTCAAGATTTATTATCTTTGCAACAAGAAACTTACCGTATTATAGATAAAGAATTAAAGAATTATGGAAATCAATAATGAAATAGTTGACAAAATTGCGAGTCTATCTAAATTACTTTTTTCTGGTGAGGAAAAAGAAGCGATAAAAAATGACATGAATAAGATGTTAGACTTTGTTGGTAAGCTAGAAGAAGTCGATACAGCAGGTGTGGAGCCTTTAATTCATATGTCTGATGAGGTGAATGTTTTACGTCCAGATGTTGTTGAGTATACCATTTCTCAAGCAGAGGCTTTAAAAAATGCTCCTAGCAGAGATTCTACTTACTTTAAAATACCAAAAGTGTTAAAGTCTTAATTTACTCTACTATGGCTAAGAAATTATTAATCGGAATTTTTATTTTATTGGGAGTACTAGAAAGTATTGGTCAAGGTTGTTCTACTTGTAGAGCACAAATTGAAAGTGCTGACGGTTCTTCTTTAAGTGTTGGGAATGGTCTAAATACCGGAATTTTCATTTTGATGGGAGTCCCATACGTTATTCTTTTTTTAATTTTTAGAAAACCTATTGTTCGCTTTGTAAAAGGGTATTTTGAAACAACTCCCTCTTAAAATAGTTTGTTAGATACAAACCTAAGCAGTATATTTGTTAAAACGTTCTTACAGAAATTAGTCTTATTAAGAAAGGTGGAGGGATTGGCCCTTAGAAACCTTGGCAACCCATTATTAAATCAATGAAGGTGCCAATTCCAACTAGATAAGTAGATATATATATTATTAATAATAAAAATCTCTTTCAATCTATAGGAAGAGATTTTTTTGTTTAGGAGCTATTGAATTTAGGCTTGAGGCTTACTGTCTTGAGTCTTTTAATCTAAATAGAATGGCAAATATATTAGAAGAAATAAAGAAACGAATCTTAGTATTAGATGGGGCAATGGGCACCATGATTCAGCAATACAAGCTAGAAGAAGAAGATTTTCGTAAAGGATGGTTTGAAGACCATAAGAGTCCACTAAAAGGAAATAATGATTTACTCTCTTTAACACGACCAGAAATAATTAAAACAATTCATGGGAAGTATTTTGAAGCTGGAGCTGATATAGTAGAGACCAATACTTTTAGTGGAACTTGGATTGCGCAAGCAGATTATGGATTAGAAAAGTATGCATATGATATTAACTTCCATGGAGCGAAGTTAGCTCGAGAAGCTGCTGATGAATATACTGCTAAGAACCCTAGTAAACCTCGTTTTGTTGCCGGATCTATTGGTCCTACAAACAGAACTGCTTCTATATCTCCAGATGTAAATGACCCTGCTTTTAGAAATATTTCTTACGATGAATTAGTTGACGCCTATAAAGAACAAACAAAAGGATTGATTGATGGAGGAGCAGATGTTTTACTTGTAGAAACAGTTTTTGATACGTTAAATGCTAAAGCTGCATTGTTTGCTATCCAGACAGTCTATGAAGAAATGGGGGTTGTGCTTCCTATTATGGTTTCAGGTACAATTACTGATGCAAGTGGAAGAACATTGACAGGGCAAACAACAGAGGCATTTCATATTTCTATGCAACACGCACCTTTGTTAACTATTGGTTTAAATTGTGCTCTTGGTGCAAAAGACATGAAGCCTTACTTAACTATTTTAGCAAAAGAAAGTCATTTTGGAGTTAGTGCACACCCAAATGCTGGCTTACCAAACGAGTTTGGAGAGTATGAAGAAACTCCAGAAATGATGGGAGAGCAAATACGTGATTTTCTAGATCATAATTTACTAAATATTGTAGGTGGTTGTTGTGGTACTTCTCCTGCTCATATAAAAGTAATCGCAGATATTGCTGCAGAATACAAGCCAAGAGAATACCAAGATTAGCTGCAAAAAGGGTAGAAGCGACATCCTTTTTTTAGTCAGTTCGAGTGGTTTTATTTTTTTTGATAAAAATAAAAATGTATCAAGAGCTAGGCAAAAAAGAAACAGCGGATGACCTGACTCCAATTTTATTGGAGGTTTGCCCAAAGAAAAACTAAATACAAATTACTTAGTACATAATACATCATAAAATGAGTTTACATAAAGACTATAGTGGAAGATATGAATATAAATGGAATGATTTACCTTACCTAAAGTTAAGTGGTTTAGAACCATTGACCATATCTCCTGCATTAAATTTTGTGAACATTGGAGAAAGAACCAATGTGACAGGATCTCGTAAATTCTTACGCTTAATAAAGACAGGAGCATATGAAGAAGCTTTGCAAGTAGCGATAGATCAGGTAGAAGGAGGGGCTCAAATTATAGATGTCAATATGGATGAGGGAATGTTGGATGGTGTGGAAGCGATGCGAACATTTTTAAATTTGATTGCTTCTGAGCCAGATATTTCAAAGGTTCCGATTATGATTGACTCCTCTAAATGGGAGATTATTGAAGCAGGACTTAAGTGTGTACAAGGAAAATGTATTGTTAATTCGATAAGTTTAAAAGGTGGAGAAGAAGAATTTATTCGTCAAGCAAAACTGATTAAGAAATATGGCGCTGCAACTATTGTGATGGCTTTTGATGAAGATGGTCAAGCAGATTCTTATGAGAAAAGAATTGAAATGTGTGAGCGTTCTTATCGTGTATTGGTCGATAAAGTTGGTTTTCCTCCTCAAGATATTATTTTTGATCCTAATATATTTCCTGTGGCAACAGGAATTGAAGAGCATAATAATAATGCCTTAGACTTTTTTAGAGCTACACGTTGGATAAGAGAAAATTTGCCAGGAGCACACGTAAGTGGAGGAGTGAGTAATGTTTCTTTTTCGTTTAGAGGGAACAATACGGTAAGAGAAGCGATGCATTCGGCATTCTTATATCACGCAATAAAAGAAGGAATGGATATGGGGATAGTAAACCCAGCAATGTTGGAAGTTTACGATGATATCCCTAAAGATTTATTAGATGCTGTTGAAGATGTTCTGTTAAATAGAAGAGACGATGCCACTGAACATTTATTAGATTTAGCAGAATCTGTTGTGGGTTCGGTTAAGAAAGAAGAAAAAACATTAGAATGGAGAACAAGGCCCATTCAAGAACGTCTTTCTCATTCGCTAGTTAAAGGAATTACAGAGTTTATAGAAGAGGATACAGAAGAGTGCCGCCAACAATTTGCTCGACCGATAGAAGTTATCGAAGGTCCATTAATGGCTGGAATGAACATAGTAGGAGACTTATTTGGTGAAGGGAAAATGTTTTTGCCTCAAGTAGTTAAATCTGCTCGTGTGATGAAAAAAGCTGTTGCATACTTGCTTCCTTTTATCGAAAAAGAGAAAGGTGGAGTAAGCTCAAGTGCAGGTAAAATATTAATGGCAACTGTAAAAGGTGATGTTCACGATATTGGGAAAAATATTGTAGGTGTTGTTTTAGGCTGTAATAATTATGAGGTGATTGATATTGGTGTTATGGTTCCTGGAAACGAAATCATAAGAAGAGCCAAAGAAGAAGGTGCAGACATTATTGGGTTAAGTGGGTTAATTACTCCATCGTTAGACGAAATGGTAGATGTAGCAAAAGAGTTAGAGTTAGCCGGGTTAAACATTCCATTAATGATCGGCGGAGCGACAACTTCTAGAGTTCATACCGCTGTAAAGATAGAACCACATTTAAAAAATGCTCAGGTAGTACATGTTTTAGATGCTTCTCGTTCGGTAACTGTTGTCGAAAGTTTGCTAGGACATAAAAAAGACAATTACGTTGCTAATTTACAAGAAGAATATGAAAAAGTAAGAGTCAATCATCAGAAAAAACAAGGTCAAAAATCGTTTTTAAGATTAGAGGAAGCTCGTGCCAATAAAATTCAAATAGATTGGAAACAAGAAGACATTAAAACCCCCAATAAACTGGGTGTACAAGTAATAAAAGAATTAGATTTAAGTCTATTGGTTGATTTTATCGATTGGACTCCATTTTTCCAAACGTGGGAACTGCATGGGAGGTACCCAAAGATTTTAGAAGATAAAGTAGTAGGAGAAACAGCAACTAAGTTATTTGCTGATGCCCAAGAGTTGTTAAAAACAATTGTTGATGAAAAATGGTTAACAGCCAATGCAGTGTATGGTTTGTTTCCTGCCAACTCCGTTCAGGACGATGATATAGAAATTTACACCGATGAAAATAGAAATGAAGTTGCCCTATTGTCTTGTCAAATGCGTCAACAATTAAAGAAAGTAAAAGGAGCTCCCAATAATTGTTTAACAGATTTTATAGCTCCTAAAGATTCAGGAATTAAAGATTATATCGGAGGTTTTGTGGTCACAACAGGATTAAATATTG
>JAGXIB010000192.1 GCA_024635865.1 Flavobacteriales bacterium | reverse complement strand
CCTATTACCTATTCCTATGCTAGACGGAGGGCACATAACTTTTTTAGTTTATGAAATTATTGCAGGGCGCCCCCCAAGCGATAAGTTTTTAATGAACGCCCAAATGGTAGGCTTGGTCGTTGTATTATGTTTATTTTTGTATTCAAATGGCTTAGATATTTTAAGAGGGATGGGAATGATTGCCGGATAATTTAGTACCTTAGCATACAAATCTTTTTAGGATAGAAGATTGAAATTTATTGCATTTCATTGAGTTGAAGTAATAAGCAGTAAGTTAATAAAGTTTGGTTGTTTGCTATAAAACAGCACATAAAAAAATAGAAATAAAATCATGGGATGTAGTTCATGTTCAAATAATAAATCGGAAGACGGAGTTCCTAACGGTTGCAAAAGCAATGGAAACTGTGCTTCTGGAGGTTGCGAAAGGATGTCAGTGTTTAACTGGCTGTCAGACCTTCCTTCTCCTAATGGGAAAAAGGAATTTGACGTAGTTGAGGTTAGTTTTAAAAACGGACGAAAAGAGTTTTTTAGAAATGCCAAAGGGTATTCCTTATATAAAGGAGATTCTGTTGTTGTGGAAGGAAACCCAGGAGTAGATGTTGGATTGGTGATGTTAACTGGAGAGTTAGTGAAACACCAAATGAAACGTAAAAAAGAGTTTTCTAAGCCGAGAGATTTAAAAAAGATTTATCGTAAGCCCTCAGAGCAAGATTTAGAAGTTTGGAAGGAAGCAAGAGGTAAAGAGTACGAAACCATGCACAAAGCACGTGAAATGGCAATAAAACTAAATCTTCAAATGAAGATTAGTGATGTAGAGTATCAAGCTGATGGAAAGAAAGCTACATTTTATTATACTGCAGAACAACGTGTTGATTTTAGAGAGCTAATTAAAGTTATAGCTGACCGTTTTAAAGTTCGTGTAGAAATGAAGCAAATAGGTTCTAGGCAAGAAGCTGGTCGCTTAGGAGGTATTGGGTCTTGTGGACGTGAACTATGTTGTTCTACCTGGCTAACAGATTTTAGAACCGTCTCTACAAGTGCAGCGAGATATCAGCAACTATCATTGAATCCTCAGAAGTTAGCAGGGCAATGTGGTAAGCTAAAATGTTGTTTAAATTATGAGTTAGATCAATATGCCGATGCACTAAAAATGTTTCCGGATACTCGTAAAGTTATTCAAACTAAAGAAGGTGGTGCAGTTCATATAAAAACTGATGTTTTTAGGAGGATGATGTGGTACTTAGTGCAGAAAGAAAAAGGGCAAAACGCAATCGTTCCTTTAGAAATAGATAAGGTGTTTGAATTATTAGAATTAAATAAAAAAGGAACGATTCCTAAAGACCTAAAAGGCTTTACAGTTGTTGAGGCTGTGGAAGTTGAACCAGCATACGAAAATGTTGTTGGACAAGATGATTTAACTCGTTTTGATAAAGAGTTTAACAAGAAAAAGCGGAACAATAGAAACAATAAAAACCGCAATAATAAGAATCGTAAAACTGAAGGGGAAAATGATTCCAATAAATCGCCTTCCAATAATAAGGTTAATCAAAGTGGGGGCAATCGTAAGCCAAACACGAACAAGCCTAAAGGAGAAGGAAAAGAAGAGGGGCAAAAGCCTAGAAATAACAACAGGTCAAATAATAAAAATAGAAAGCCTAACCCAAACCGTAATAATAACAAACCGAAAGAAAATCCCAATGCTTCAGAAGGTAATAAAGATTAATTTTTTATTAGTAATAATTTCGCTGCTCTTGAGTTCTTGTAGTGAGTCTGGTGTGATTGTAAACCAGAGTTTACCAGTTCAAGATTCAAAGTGGACAAGTTCAGATTCCTTGTTGTATGATTTTAACATAAAAGACACGGTCAATTATTTCGACTTCTCTGTTTTTATTAGGAATACAGAAAATTATCAATGGAGTAACATTTATTTGTTTTCTGACTTGACCTTTCCAAATGGGAAAACACGTAGAGATACAATAGAGGTTGTTTTGGCAGATAAATATGGAAAATGGTTAGGTAATAACTCTGGAACTTTAGTAACTACTTCAGCCATCTTTATGCAACATCGTAAATTTCCACTTTCAGGAGACTATAAGATAGCGATTACTCATGGAATGCGTGAACCAATATTGCAAGAGGTAACCGACATTGGAATTAAGATAAAAGAATGGGTAGATAAGTAAAATAATCTAATAAAATGAAACCTGATGTGCTTCAACTTCAAAATGAGATAAAGTTTAAAACCTCTCGAAGTGGAGGTAAGGGAGGTCAGAACGTAAATAAAGTCTCTACTAAAGTAGAGTTAAACTTAGACGTTCAAAGCTCCTTAATTCTTAATGCAGAACAAAAAGAAATCATTTTATTAAAACTTGCTGCAAGAATAAATAATGAAGGAGTGTTACAAATTGTCTCTCAAAAAGAACGAAGTCAATTAAAAAATAAGAAAGCAGTTTTAGCTAAGTTCAAAGAACTGATAGAAAAAGCTTTCTTTGTTCAGAAAAAAAGAAGAGCAACTAAAGTTCCAAGGTCTGTAAAAGAGAAGAGGCTAAAAGATAAAAAAAGAAATTCAGAGATTAAAAAGTTGAGAAATAAAAAAAGCTAATTAACAGTCAATGTCAATTAGCTTTTTGTTTATATAAATTACTTCTTTGCGAATAGCTTTTTCTGATTTGTCAGAAACTATAGGGAGTATTGACTTTTAATCATCATCACCTTCAGAAGCACTTTCTAGTTTTTTTCCAATCAAAGTTCCTTCAACTATTTGCTGTTGGAAGTCTTTCATTGAGCTCGGTGAATGAGGAATTAAAATAGAAGTATTTTTTCCATTTTGGCCAATATTATTTAAGGTGTCAAAATACTGAGTCAATAAGACAAACTGCATCACCTCTTCATGTGTAATGTCTTTCAGTGATTTTTGGAAGTCTTCTACGGACTCTTTAAACCCTCTAACAATTTCTAAACGTTGTTGAGCGATACCAGCTCCAGATAATCGCTTAGATTCTGCGTCAGCTTCAGCAGCTTTAACAACTCTTATTTTTAATGCTTCAGCCTCTTCCACAGCAGCTTCTTTATCTCTTTTGGCCGCATTAATTTTATTCATTGATTCTTTTACATGAGCATCAGGGTCTATATCTGTAATTAAGGCTTTTACTATAATATAGCCATACTCATACATAGATTCAGAAAGGTTTAGCCTTACCGCGTTTGCGATGTCATCTTTCTTAGCAAATACATCATCCAATTCCATTTTAGGAACTTCAGCTCTTACGTCATCAAAAATATAAGATGAAATTTGGTGTTTGGCATTTTCTAAAGCATAGAAAGAATCTTTTAGTTTGCCGTCCATTACTTTATATTGAACAGAAACCCTTACTTGTACAAATACATCATCATGTGTTTTGGTTTCAATATCTACATCTAACTGCTGAACCCTCATGTTGATTACTCCTGCTTTAGAGTCTATAAATGGAATAATTAATCCAAGACCTGCTCCAGCCATTCTATTAAACTTACCTAGTCGTTGAATGACATAAAATGTTTTTTCTTCAACAATAACAACTGATTTAAATACCAGTACGGCTAGAATAATTATTCCAACCGCCATCGTCGTGTATTCTCCTTGCATAGTTTTTATTTTTTAATAAATATAATAAAAAAAAAGACCCTAATCATAGATTAAGGTCTTTTAGTTATGAGTACTTATTTTATTATACTGTAAATAGCAATTCTCTTAATTTTGGCAATGGCCAGTAACTGTCATCAATCAATTGCTCTAATTTATCTGAGTGGTAACGAATGTCCTCTAGGTAAGGTTTTACATCGTCACAATAAGCATAGGCTTTTTCCTCTGTATCCTCGATTGTATTGGCTTTTTTTCTAGCCTCAACCATCTCGTCTACATTTGTTTTTATAATCGCTAAGTGCTCACTAATTTCTTTAATGATTTCTAACTGAACTTTTCCAGCTTTTTTAGCTTCAGTTGAACCTAGTACATCCTGTAATCCTCTTACATTATCTAATAACTCTGTTTGGTAACGAATTACAGCTGGAATGATGTATGTTTGACAAAGGTCCCCTAAAATTCTAGCTTCAATTTGAATTTTTAAAGTGTAACCCTCTAGTTCAATTTCGTGACGCGCTTCAATTTCTCTTTTAGACAAAACCCCTTCACCTTCAAATAAGTCAATGTAGGCTTTAGTTTTCATTGGAGTTAAAGCTCTTGGAGTGTCTTTAAAGTTAGAAAGTCCTCTTTTTTCGGCTTCTTTTACCCATTCATCTCCATATCCGTTTCCTTCAAAACGTATCTTTTTAGAGGCTTTAATTAAATCTTGTAACTCTTTTAAGATTGCTTCGTCTTTTTTGTCTCCTTTTTCAATTCTAGCATCAACAGCTTTCTTAAACGTTTTTAGCTGTTTAGCCATTATCGTGTTGATCGCTATCATTGCTTGGGAACAATTTGCGGTAGAACCTACCGCTCTAAATTCAAACTTGTTCCCAGTAAATGCAAACGGAGAAGTTCTGTTTCTGTCCGTATTGTCCAACATGATTTGTGGAATCTTCCCGATGTCTAACTTTAAAGAAGTCTTATCTTCTGGAGTCATTTTTCCAGCCTTAATGGATTTTTCTATTTTGTTTAACATTTCAGTTAACTGAGATCCAATAAATATAGACATGATTGCAGGAGGTGCTTCGTGTCCTCCTAAACGGTGGTCGTTAGATGCAGAGGCGATACTAGAACGTAACACATCAGCGTAATCATGAATTCCTTTTATTGTATTGACTAAGAAAGTTAAGAAACGTAAATTTGTTTTAGGATTTTTCCCTGGTTGTAGTAAGTTAACTTTAGTATTTGTTCCTAAAGACCAGTTGTTATGCTTTCCAGATCCATTTAGCCCTGCAAATGGTTTTTCGTGTAATAGAACTTTAAAATGGTGACGTGCAGCAACTTTGTCCAATAGGTCCATCAATAATAGATTGTGGTCGACTGCTATATCTGCTTCTTCAAACATAGGAGCGCACTCAAATTGGTTAGGAGCAACTTCATTATGACGCGTCATAACTGGAATGCCTAAAAGATAAGATTCGTTTTCAAAGTCTTGCATAAAAGCTGTTGCTCTTGCAGGAATAGAGCCAAAATAATGGTCGTCTAATTGTTGTCCTTTTGCAGGAGAATGTCCTACTAATGCTCTTCCAGACATGATTAAATCTGGTCTAGCTTTAAATAGAGCGGTATCAACTAAAAAGTACTCTTGTTCCCAGCCTAATGTTGCTCTTACTCTTGTAATGTTCTTGTCAAAATATTGACAAACAGAAGTCGCTGCTTTATCAACAGAATCTAATGCTTTTAATAATGGGGCTTTATAATCTAGTGCTTCTCCTGTATAAGAAATAAAGATGGTAGGAATACATAATGTTCTTCCCATAATAAATGCTGGGGAAGTAGGGTCCCAAGCACTGTATCCTCTAGCCTCAAATGTATTTCTTATTCCTCCATTTGGAAAAGAAGAAGCATCTGGTTCTTGTTGTATCAATAAACTTCCTTCAAATTGCTCTATAGCCCTCCCGTCTTCAATTGGTTTGAAAAAAGAGTCATGTTTCTCAGCAGTAGAACCTGTTAATGGTTGAAACCAATGAGTATAGTGGGTTACTTTTTTAGACATGGCCCAGTCCTTCATTGCTGTAGCAATTTGATCTGCAATGTTTCGCTCGATTCTATGTCCCTCTAGCATTGCTTTTTTTACACTTTTAAATGCTTCTTCTGTCAAATAAGAGCGCATTGTACTAATGTTAAAAACATTTTTACCATAATAATCAGAAATTTTATCTGATGGGTAATTCACGATTTGAGGTTGTCTTTTTTGAGACTCATCTAACGCTTTAAATCTATTTGTTGACATTTTTTTTGAATTTTTTTGTAAATATATGAAAATAGAAGGGGTGTTGAGTTAAATTAATTCAAAAAAAAATTATTTTATTTAATTTTTCAGGGGGTTAATTGCTTTTGAATAAGTTTTCGGTCGCTATAATGATTTCTTTAGCAATGTTTACAGGGGTATTTTGCTCTATTCCTTCTAACCCAGGTGAAGAGTTTACTTCCATAATTAGTGGGCCTTTGTTACTTTGTAATAAATCTACCCCTGCTATATTTAAGTCTAACGCCTTAACTGTTTCAAGTGCCAATCGGGCTTCCTTAGGAGTTAGTTCAATTGGTTCTCCAACTGCTCCTCTATGTAAATTAGATCTAAACCCTTTATTTGCAGAACGTTTCATTGCGCCTAAAATCTTTCCGTTGACAATAAATATGCGAATGTCTGTGGCTTTACTTTCCTTTATGAATTCTTGTACAATTACTTTAGTGTTTAATTTTGTTAGTGCTTCTATGGTAGACTCTGCAGAAGTAATAGATTCGCAAAGGATCACTCCAATTCCTTGTGTTCCTTCTGGAATTTTAATGATCCAAGGAGGTTTACCTACAGTCCTTTCCAATAAAGGTAGGTCGGAGAGTCGGTTAATGTAACAACTATTGGGTACAGCAATATTCTCTTTAACCAGAATTTGCAAACTCTTAATTTTGTTTCTGGAGTTAACTAAGCTTCTAGAAGATAACGTAGTAAAAACTCCCATGCTTTCAAAATGTTGAATCACAGAAGATCCATAATCCGTCACATTTGACCCAATTCTTGGAATTATAGCATCTATGTTTTTTATTTTCAAACCTTTAAAATAGACGTTTGGTCGATTGTTCTCAATCACTAAATTACACTGAGTATGGTCGATTACAAATACGTTGTGCCCTCTTTCTCTCCCTTCTTGTATTAAGCGAAAGGTAGAATAGATGTTTGCGTCTCTAGAAAGTATGGCTATGTTCACTTTTTATTTTTATTAGGTATTAATGAATTCAAGATATGTTTTTTTGAGTTTTGAATAAATAGCATCAACTTAAAGTTCTTTTTTTCAGTGTTAAGGGATGGATCTACTATATTTTGTAAGGAACTCATTTAATTATTTGTGTTTTTTAAGACTAACCTTTTTGTTCTAAACTATATTGTCTAATGATTCAACGAATTAGTATAAAAGTACTAAATTTAACTATTCATGTTTTTTAATACAGAGCCATTTTTCGATATTATAGTTTAGTTGATGTATTTATATAGCAGAATTTTAGCCAAAAGAAAGGATCGCTGGTGATTATTAGTGGTTTGTAATAGCTTTATTAAATAATAAATGAGCTATTAACGAATCGTAATTCAGAGATAGCTAGGGGGTACAAT
>JAGXIB010000191.1 GCA_024635865.1 Flavobacteriales bacterium | reverse complement strand
TTCATCTCTGCAAGAAACTCAACAATTGAACTATCAGTAACTTCGTTTCTAACACTAGCAGAAGCGGTAAACTTCCCTATTAATCTATCAGGTCTAATCCCTCCTCTAGCTCCATAGGTATATCCCTTGTCTTCTCTAAGATTAGCATTTAAATAACTAGAAAATGCACCTCCAAAAACCCCAGTCATTAAACTTACAGCTGAAGCATCTTCAGACCCATACTTATATTCTATCGGATAAATAATTTGAATCAAGGATTGAACAGCCCCTGATTTCTCAACAAAAACAACCCTATTCTCTTTTACTAACTCAGGTAAATCATACTGATGAGAAGGCACTTCTTTGTTCTCCCAACTTCCAAAATATTTTTGAGCTTTCTCTTTCGCAGAAGTAGCAGTAATGTCACCAACAATAACTAAATAAGAAATATTTGGTCTAAAATAAGTTTCATAATGTTCTTTACAATCTTCTATTGTAATGTTGTCGATGTGCTCTTTAAGTTGAACCTCTCCATAAGGATGACCCTTTCCATAACTAACAACACGTCCTACTCTATCAGCAATAGCGTTAGGGTTTGTTGATATGCTTTTAAGGTTAGAAATTAATTTTCGTTTTTTCTTCTCTAATTGCTCTTCGGGGAAAGAAGGCTGCGTCATAATTTCACTTGCTATTTCTAATACTTTATCGGAGTGTTTAGTTAATGAAGAAACATAAATTCCTCCAGCATAAGTATTTAAACTCGCTCCTATAAAATCTATTTCGTTGTCTATTTCTTCTTTTGTTCTAGAAATTGTCCCTTCTCCCATTAACTCAGCAGTTAAATCGCTTAACCCAACCTTTTCTTTCTCTAAAATTGGATCCGTATCTACCGATAATTGAAAACTAACCTTAGGTAACTTGTGATCTTCTACTAAAAACACTTTTAGTCCATTTTCTAGTGTAAATGAAACTGGTTTTGGAATATTTATGGTTGGTGCTGCACTTGGTTTAGGTGCAGAAGTTCTATCTATTTTTGCTGTATTGGAGCACCCTATAAAAAACACTCCTAATAAAGCCCACAATATATTTATTTTAATCTTCATCTCTATTAATTTTCTTCTTTTGGTAAGTAATATAAGACTACTCTATTCTCTTTTACAAAGTACTTCTTAGCAACTCTTTGTATGTCTTCTTTGGTTACTTTTAAATAACGCTCCAACTCTGTGTTAATCAAATTAGCATCTCCAAAATACATGTGGTAATTTGCTAAATTCTCGGCTATTCCTATCATTGAAGTAAAATTATAGACATAATCACTTTCGATAGTATTTCTTAATTTTTGATATTCATTTTCAGAAATTAATTCATTTTTTACTTTCTCTATTTCTGCTTGTATCTCCGCTTCTAAATCTTCCAACTTAGTTTGTCCATTCACTATTGCAAATACTAAACTTAATCCAGCATCTTCAGTTGGATAAGGAAACGAACCAACATACATTGCTTTTTCAGAATCTTGAACACATTTTTTAGTTAATCGAGAACTTTCTCCCCCAGAAAGTAAATCACTTAACATAGAAAGCGCATAAAAATCTGACGTCCCTTGTTTTGGTATTCTATAGGCTTGAAATAGACCTGGTAATTGAATATTATCATAAATAGTATCTCGAACTTCTTTTGCTAAGGGAGGTTCTACTATAGTAACTGTAGGTATCTCCATTTCTCCCTTTGGAATAGGTCCAAAATAAGACTTGATCTGTTTTTTCAACTCTTTCGTATCAAAATCTCCTGCAATAGATAAAACGGCATTATTGGGAACATAAAACTTATTGTAAAACGCTAAAAATTCTTCTTTTTTTGCTGCATTTAAATGATCCATAGAACCAATTGGAAGCCATCTATATGGATGCTCTGTATAGGCTCTTTTAGAAATCTCGCCTAACCAACTCCCATAAGGTTTATTATCTACCCTTAATCTTTTTTCTTCTTTTACAACTTCTCTTTGAGTATCAATCCCTTCCTGATCTATAACCGCATGTAGCATTCTTTCAGATTCTAACCATAGCCCTAATTCTAATTGGTTCGATGGTAATACTTCATAATAAAAAGTTCGATCTTTAGAGGTGTTTGCATTGTTTTTACCTCCTGCATTTTCTATGTACTTGAAAAACTCTCCACGTTTAATATTTTCCGTCCCTTCAAACAACAAGTGTTCAAAAAAGTGAGCAAAACCTGTTCTATTTGTATCTTCATTTTTGGCTCCAACATGATACATGACAGAAACACCTACAATTGGAGTAGATCGATCTTCATGTAAAATTACATGCAGTCCATTTTCCAATTCATATTCTTCAAACTTTATTTGAGGACTTTGTGAAAAAAAATTAGTCCAAATAAATAGAGCTGATATTAAAAATATATTTTTCATAATTAATTATTCTTTAGCTATAAATTCTTCTGCCTTCTCTACCATATCCGTATTCCCGACAAAGTAAGGAACTCTTTGGTGAAGCTCTGTCGGTTTTATCTCCATAATTCTATTTCTGCCGTCAGAAGCTTTCCCTCCCGCTTGTTCTGTTAAAAAGGCTAACGGATTACATTCATACAACAATCTTAATTTTCCTTTGGGAGATTTATCCGTTGCAGGATAAATATAAATCCCCCCTTTAATTAAATTTCGATGGAAATCAGCAACTAAAGATCCAATATACCTTCCCGTATGTGGACGATTCGTTTTTTTATCTACTTCTTGACAATAGTTGATATAATCTTGAACTCCTTTTGAGCTTCTCTGAAGATTTCCTTCATTCATAGAATAAATTTTATTCTTATTTGGAAAAAGCATATCTGGATGAGACAAAAAGAAGACTCCAATCCCTGGGTCATATGTAAATCCATTCACTCCGTTTCCTGTTGTATAAACCATCATTGTAGATGAACCATACAATACATAACCAGCAGCAACCTGTTCAGTTCCTTTTTGAAGAAAATCTTTTAACACTACTGAAGAACCAACTTCAGAAACTCGCTTAAAAACACTAAAGATAGTCCCAACAGAAACATTAACATCTATGTTAGAAGACCCATCTAATGGATCCATTAGTATAATGTATTTCCCTTCTTTATTCAGTTCTATAAACTCATCATTTTCTTCCGATCCTATCCCACAAACATTCCCTCTATTATTTAATGCTTCTATAAAACGTTCATCAGCATAAACATCCAGCTTTTGCTGTGCTTCGCCTTGTATATTATCTGTTCCAGCTCCTCCTAAAATATGTCGAGCTAATCCCGCTTTATTTACTTGTTGACTAACTATTTTAGAGGCAAGCCTAATTGCACTTAATATTCTAGATAAATCACCACTTGAACCAGGGAAATCTTGTTGCTTTTCTATAATAAACTCTCCTAATGTTTTAAAATTCATATCTCATTTTTTAAAGACAAGCTTTTATATTTATTTAATTATTCAAATTAAAACCGCTAATATTCATTCAGTTTTAATAAGGCTTTATTTTCTTATAACTCTTGATAAATAACATGTAACATTACTTGCCCTACAGCGCCTAATGTTTCCTTATTTACAATATCCATATTATCTGCATGCGTGTGGTGAAACTTTCCAAAATCACCATAATTCCCATTAGGAACATAATGAATAATGTCTATAACAGGAATATTTGTCATTTCATTAATGTAAGTATGGTCGTCTGTGATAGCTCCAGCCAATTGATTAACAAAATAATTACCATACCCCATATTCTGAGCAGCTTTCCATACTTTATTCACCAAGCCTCCTGCATAATGCCTAGAAACTGCATCTTTTGGGAAAATCGCATCTTCAGCTCCAACCATATCTAATAATATTCCATACTTAGGATTATAGTTAGGAATTGGAGGGTTTTTGCACCAAAACTGCGACCCCAAACACCAGGTATGTGAAATACTACTCAGGTCTTGCATTGTTTCACTCACTTGAACTGCACCATAATCTTCTGCATCAAAAAAGATAATATCTATCCCTAAACTTGGATGTTGAAGACTAATTTGTCTAGCCACTTCTAATAATACTCCTACTCCACTAGCCCCGTCGTTAGCCCCATCTATAGGCCTATTTTTATTAACAGTATCTCTATCAGCAAAAGGTCTTGTATCCCAATGAGCGCAAAACATGACCCTTTCTTTTTCTTCTTTATTATACTGACCTATAATATTTTGCATGTTTAATACATTACCATTAAAAGCTAACACTTTCCCACGTTGAACAATTGTATCAAAACCATGCCTAACCAATTCACTAGCTAGCCAATCTCCGCAATCATCATGAGCTTTAGTATTTGGAACTCTGGGTCCAAAATCAACTTGTTTTTGAACATACAAATAAGCGGAATCTTGATTAAAACTTGGCGTAATAACTATTGGCTTTTTAGGTTCCTCAATTTTATTATCTACTGAAGGAATTTCTACTTCTTCTGTTTCACAACTAAAAAAGAAAAATAGACTAAAAATTAAAACTAAGTTAAAATAGATTCTCATATCATTTATTGAAATTACTTCAAAAATAAGAAAGCTTATGACAATCTGCTAGATATCACATAATAATATTCGTTTAAAGGAACTAAAAACAACTGTAGAAGCACTTTTTAATAATATTTTAAGCATACTAGACTTAAACATTAGTCTGCTTTAAGAATTTGTTTATTTTTGTTCTTAAGATGAAGAACATTAGAAATTTTTGCATTATTGCACACATTGACCACGGTAAAAGTACATTAGCTGACCGTTTGTTACAGACCACTGGAACTATCTCTGATAGAGACATGAAATCTCAGGCTCTTGATGATATGGACATTGAAAGAGAACGTGGGATTACAATTAAAAGTCACGCCATACAGATGAACTACAAACATACTGATGGAGAAGAATACATCTTAAATTTAATAGACACTCCAGGTCACGTAGATTTTTCTTACGAAGTTTCTCGTTCTATTGCAGCTTGTGAAGGTGCTTTATTAATTGTTGATGCCTCTCAAGGAATTGAAGCTCAAACAATTTCTAATCTATACTTAGCGATTGACAATGATTTAGAAATCATTCCGATTTTGAATAAAATGGATTTACCTGGTGCAAACCCAGAAGTTGTTTCCGATCAAATCATGGATTTAATTGGATGTGAAGCCTCTGATATTATCCCGGCGAGTGGAAAGACAGGAATGGGGATTGAAGCTATTTTAAAAGCCGTAGTTGAAAGAGTTCCAGCTCCAGTAGGCGACCCTGACGCCCCATTGCAAGCAATGATTTTTGACTCAGTATACAATACCTTTAGGGGGATTATTGCTTACTATAGAATTTTTCAAGGATCAATAAAAAAGGGAGAAGAAATCAAATTCATTAACACAGGTAAATCTTATTTTGCTGATGAAGTTGGAGTCTTAAAAATGGAAATGCTTCCTAAGGGAGAGGTTAAAACAGGAGATGTAGGTTACATCGTCTCAGGAATAAAAAAAGCATCTGAAGTAAAAGTTGGAGATACGATCACCTCGAAAGTAAATCCTTGTTTAAAAGCTTTAAATGGTTTTGAAGATGTGAAGCCAATGGTTTTTGCTGGAATATACCCTGTAGACACTGATGAGTATGAAGAGCTGAGAGCTTCAATGGAAAAATTGCAATTAAACGATGCTTCTTTGGTCTTTGAGCCTGAAAGCTCAGCTGCTTTAGGCTTTGGTTTTAGATGTGGATTCTTAGGAATGCTTCACATGGAGATTATTCAAGAACGTTTAGAACGTGAGTTTAACATGACAGTGATTACAACTGTTCCCAACGTATCTTATGAAGCTTTCCTGAATAAAAATGACGAATTAAAAATAGTTAACAACCCATCTGACTTACCTGAGACATCAAAATTAAACTATATAAAAGAGCCTTATATTAAAGCCTCAATTATAACTAAGTCTGACTATGTTGGGCAGATTATGACACTTTGTATCGAGAAACGTGGAGAATTAACCAATCAAGTTTATTTAACACAAGATAGGGTTGAAGTTTCATTTGATATGCCACTAGCAGAGGTTGTTTTTGATTTTTATGATAAATTGAAAACAGTTTCTAAAGGGTATGCCAGTTTTGATTATACACCTATAGAATATAGACAGTCAGATTTAGTAAAATTAGATATTTTATTAAACGCTGAACAAGTAGATGCATTATCTGCATTAGTTCATAGAAGTAACGCTTTCACACTAGGAAAAAAAATCTGCTTAAAACTAAAAGAATTGATTCCTAGACAACAGTTTGAAATTCCTATTCAAGCAGCTATTGGAGCTAAATTTGTAGCTCGTGAAACAATTAAAGCGTTACGTAAAGATGTTACCGCTAAATGTTATGGTGGAGATATTTCTCGTAAGCGTAAACTACTAGAAAAGCAAAAGAAAGGTAAGAAAAGAATGCGTCAAGTTGGTAGTGTAAGCATCCCTCAAGAAGCTTTCTTAGCAGTACTTAAATTAGATTAATAAATTCAACAAAATATTGTACAATATACTTTGTACACAATACAACAATACATGTATAGATCGCATAAAAACGGTGAATTAAGAATAGAAGACATAAGTAAAGAAGTTACGTTATGTGGTTGGGTTCAAAACTCAAACGATTTAGGAGGGGTTACTTTTGTAAACATTAGAGATCGTTACGGAATTACTCAGTTGGTATTTAACATGGAAACTGATTCCGACTTATGCACTAAAGCAAGATCTTTAGGAAGAGAATTTGTGATTCAAGCTAAAGGTATTGTTATTGAAAGAGAAAGTAAAAACAAGAAGAATCCAACTGGAGAGATTGAAATTAATGTTTCTGAATTAACCATATTAAAGGAAGCTAAGTTACCTCCTTTTACGATTGAAGATGAGACTGATGGTGGTGATGAATTAAGAATGAAATACCGCTTCTTAGATTTAAGAAGAAATCCATTAAAAAACAATTTATTACTAAGACATAGAATCGGATTAGAGACACGTAAATATTTAGATTCTTTAGAGTTTATAGAAATAGAAACTCCTTATTTAATTAAGTCTACTCCAGAAGGCGCTAGAGACTTTGTTGTTCCAAGCAGAATGAATGAAGGAGAATTTTACGCATTGCCTCAATCTCCTCAAACATTCAAACAATTATTGATGGTGAGTGGTTACGATCGTTATTACCAAATTGTAAAGTGTTTTAGAGATGAAGATTTAAGAGCTGACAGACAACCAGAGTTTACACAAATAGATTGTGAAATGGCTTTTGTTGAACAAGAAGATATAATTCAAACTTTTGAAGGTCTAATCAAACATTTATTTAGTAATGTTAAAGGTTTAGAATTCGAAAATGAATTTCCTCGTATGACTTACGATAAGTGTATGGAAATTTACGGATCTGATAAACCCGATATTCGTTTTGGAATGGAGTTCAATGAAATGAATGATATTGTTAAAGGTAAGGACTTTGCCATTTTCGATGCTGCGGAATTAATTATAGGAATTAATGCTGAAGGTGCCGCTAACTACTCTAGAAAACAATTAGACAACCTAACTAAATGGGTGCAACGTCCACAAGTTGGTGCAAAAGGTTTAATCTATGTAAAATGTAACGAAGACGGTTCCTTTAAATCTTCTGTAGATAAATTTTACAATCAAGAAGAATTAGCGAAATGGGCTGAAAAATGCAACGCTAAAGCTGGAGATTTAATCCTAGTATTAAGTGGAGAAACAGATAAAGTAAGAAGTCAAATGAATGACTTAAGGCTACACATGGGAACGGAATTAGGGTTGAGGGACCCTAAAGTTTTCAAACCACTTTGGGTAATGGACTTTCCATTACTAGAATGGGATGAAGAAACGGAACGCTACCATGCCATGCACCATCCGTTTACTTCTCCTAAACCAGAGGACATGAAATTAATAGATTCCGATCCAAAAGCAGTAAGAGCTAACGCATACGATTTAGCAATTAATGGGGTTGAAGTTGGTGGAGGATCTATTCGTATACATGATAGAGCAATCCAATCTAGAATGTTTGATTTACTAGGATTTACCAAAGAAGAAGCGGAAGACCAATTTGGATTTTTAATGAATGCTTTTGAATATGGAGCACCTCCACACGGTGGTTTAGCTTTTGGTTTTGACCGCATCTGTTCTATTTTTGGAGGAACTGATTCTATAAGAGATTTTATTGCTTTCCCTAAAAATAATAACGGCAGAGATGTGATGATAGACGCACCATCTCATATTGATGAAAAGCAATTGAAAGAGTTAAGTTTAGCTTTAAATGTTAAAAAACCATTAAATATTTAAGTATAATTACTCTTTTTTGATTTTTTTTAAAAAAAAAGTTTATGTTTGTACTATAATTTATTAAATAACAACATGATTAAAGGTACAGTAAAATTTTTTAATGAAACTAAAGGATTTGGTTTCATAGTAGAAGAAGAAACAAACAAAGAACATTTCGTTCATGTTTCTGGATTAATTGACGAAGTTAAGGAAGGAGACTTTGTTGAATTCGAACTAAAAGAAGGAAAAAAAGGATTAAACGCAATTGATGTGAAAGTAGTTTAATTCTACTAATTAATATTTTTTTTAAAAAGCCTATCAAATTTGATAGGCTTTTTTTATGCCCTAAAATTTCTAGTCAGTTTAAAAATCAATTACCTTTATAAAAGAAAAAATAACACCATGAATAATATTCTTTACCTATTAGGATTACTTCTCATCTTTTCTTGTTCTACTAAAAACTCAAAAGATGTTCAACAAGTAGAGAACAAAGAATTAGCCAAAGCAGAAGTAGACTCTTCAAAACTAGAGACTGAACTAGATACTATTAACTTTTCTCTCCCTCTAGATAGTATTTTTGAGTCAATAGATACCAACTTTCAAAATAAAACACTGTTATTGCCAAAAGGGTTTTCAGCAAAAATTTTATTTACAGAGAAAAGAGATGAAGTTATTGTTAACGACAGTGTTTCTGCTCCTGCAAAAGGGAACCATGATATGTTAGCTTTTTTACCAGATTCTGAATACAATGGGTGGCTATTTGTAAGCCACGAATTAAAAGGAAGCAACCCTGTTTTAGGCGATGGAGGTGGAGCTACCATGTTTCAAGTAGAGACTGATAGTTTGAGCTGGACTGTAACTTCTCCTTACCATCATGTCGATTTTTCTGCTGTAAGAGGAACAGATCGAAATTGCGGAGGATCGGTTGCACCAAACGGGATGATTTATACATGTGAAGAACATCAAGGTAAATCCAATAGTTATTTTTATAGAAATGGCAAAGGGCATTTAGACACAAGTGATGTTGGTAATTTAAAGTTTCACGAAAACATTGGTTACATAGTAGAGGTAGACCCTGAAACAAGAAAAGCAACTCAAAAAATATATGCAATGGGCTGCTATTTTCATGAAGATTTAGAGTTTATGGAAGATCGAAAAACAGTTTATTTAACAGATGATAAAGAACCTGGTGTTTGGTTCAAGTTTATTGCAGATCAAGAAGATGATTACTCTAAAGGACAACTTTATGCCTACAAACAGTCTATAGACGGTGAGTCTGGCGACTGGTTAACATTACCTAGAGATACGGCATCTATGATAAACATAAGGGACATTGCTATCTCTATGGGAGCATCAGTTTTCATGCGTCATGAATGGGTCGTAAGAAAAGGAAACAACATTTACATAGCAGAAACGGGACATGACCACTCTGACTGGACTAAACCAATCACAAAAGGAGCTGTTCCAGCAAAGCACTATAGAGATAATTTAAATAAAGGAAATAATATTTTTGAAGACGTTTATGGAAGAATCCTAGTTTTTAATACCGAAACCAATAAAATGAGTATTCTATTGGAAGGAGGTATTGGCAGTAATGGCGCTACGGTTTTTTCAAATCCAGATTGCATTACTATAACTAAACAAGGAGGAATAGACTATTTGGTCATTTGTGAGGATATTAACAACAACAACAAAGGACGCGTTCCTTTACATGCAGAAAAAAAGAATCATTGGTATACCGAGCTCTACTTTTTAGATTTAACCATAGATAAACCTACTGTAAATGACCTACATCGTTTTGCTGTTTCTCCAATGGGTGCAGAATTTACCGGAGCCATTTTCACGCCAGACAATAAAACAATGTTTCTAAATGTTCAGCATCCAAATTGGAGTAATGGAGCTCCATACAACCGTTCTGTTACAGTAGCCATTACAGGTTGGTAAACGAGACTCTTGCTATGTCAACGATTTTCTGTATTTTTGCTACCTCATAAGGAAACTAAGAATGAGTAAATACAACAAAATATACTTTATCCCTGGTCTTGCAACAGACAAATTAATTTATAAAGATTTAATCAACGAATTAGATGCTCCTTGTGAAGTCATTGAGTTTAAACTACTAGAAAACGATGACTCGTTGCATGACTACGCAAAAAAAATGTGCGAAGAAGTAGATGATTCTGAGCCATTTGTAATTATAGGAACCTCCTTTGGAGGAATTTTAGCGATGGAAATGGCCAAAATAAAGCATCCTACAAAAATTGTTATTATCTCCTCTGCAAAAAGCAGAGAGGAGCTTAGTCCTATTATGAGGTTAAAAGGAGCTAGCTTTTTTGTTTCCATGGTTCCTGATAGAATCATGAAACACATTTTTAATAGAGGCTTTCATATTTCTACCTTTGTAAAAAAATCTTATAAATCCATTTACAATGCAGAAACAAAAGCAATGGTCGCAAAAAGCACTGGAGGCTTTGACAAATGGGTAATGAAACAAGTTAGTGGCTGGGATAGTGATTATGAACACCAAAGCTTACTGCATATACATGGAGACAAAGACATTGTTTTCCCTATTAAATATATACGTAATTGTTATGTTATTAAGGGTGGTGGTCACCCTATGATCATTAATAAATATAAAGAAATTGGAAAAGTAATTACCGATTTCTTGCATTTACCTTCAAACAATAACGAATAATGTTACTGACTAAAGACATAGCATTTAACTATAAAAATGGAAACAATATTTCTTTTCAAGACATCTGTCTAGAAGATGAAAGTCAAGCTTTAATTCTTGGAAAAAGTGGCTGTGGAAAAACAACCTTATTACATTTATTAGCTGGTCTTATAAAACCGACTAAAGGTTCAATCAAGTTAAATGATACTGAATTAGGATTGATAAGCGGTAATGCTCTCGATAAATTTAGGGGACAAGAGATAGGGATCGTTTTTCAAACTCCTCATTTTATTGATTCTGTTTCGGTAAAAGAAAATCTAATCTTGGCTCAAACATTAGCAGGGAATCCAAAAGATTTAGACAAAGTTCAAAGTTTACTTTCAGAACTAGGTGTATTAGAAAAATTAAATTCAAAAACTAAAGAATTAAGTCAAGGACAAAAACAACGAATATCTATTGCAAGAGCATTAATTAATTCTCCACAATTAATCTTAGCTGACGAACCTACTTCTGCACTAGATGACGAGAACTGTAAGTCAGTAATTTCTTTATTAAAACAGCAAGCATCTAAATCTAAAGCTACACTTATAGTAGTGACACATGACAATCGCCTTTCTAATTTATTCGACATAAAAATCACATTATGAATGTCTTAAAAATAAGCTGGAAAAACATTATCTACAGACCTCTTTCTAGCGGTTTATCTTTATTATTATTAGCTTCAGGTATAACAATTATATTAATCACCCTATTGACCTCTCGTCAAATAAGCGATAAGTTTAAAAATAATAGTGGAGGGGTAGATTTAGTCATTGCAGCAGAAGGAAGTCGCTTACAATCTGTTTTATGCAACTTATACCAAATAGATAAACCAACTGGAAATATTAATTATGCTAGAACAGGGTTTGCAAGAATGCACCCAATGGTAGAAAAAGCAATTCCTATCTCTATTGGAGATAATTATAAAACCTATCGAATATTAGCAACAACTCATGATTACCTGTCTCTTTATGGAGGAGAGATTCAAGAAGGTAAACTTTGGGAAACTCCATTAGAAGCTACAATTGGTAGTGAAGTTGCTACAAAGTTTGGATTGAAAATTGGAGATAATTTTGCTGGAGGTCATGGTTTAGGAGAGTCGATAGAAGAACACAAAGACCAACAATATACAGTTGTGGGAATTCTAAAAAAATCCAATACGGTATTAGATAATCTTTTACTAACCTCATTGGAAAGCGTATGGATTTTACACGCAGGACATGACCATGATTCTGGAGGCAGTTTTGATATCATCTCTAAGGAAGAGCATGATGCTAACCTTCTAAAGAAAGAAGAAGTTCATCATGTTCATGAAGAAAACAGTCATGAACATCACCACGATCATGAAGTAACAAATCCTAAAGACTATGAAGCTATTTTAAAAGGTATTGATTTTAAAACAAGAGAGATAACAGCAATGCTTATTCAATACAAAACGACTAGGGCTCGTTTTACCTTACCAGGAATAGCAAATAACACAGATGGAATGATGGCTGCGGAACCAGCGATAGAAATAAGACAATTATTCGAATTAATTGAACCAGCTATTAGCATTATTAGCTTAATGGCTATGGTTATTGTCATAATCGCTGCTGCTAGCATGTTTATAGCCATGCTTAATTCTCTTAAAGACAGACAGTACGAGATTGCTATTATGCGAACAATGGGAGCTTCAACAACTAAAGTATTTACTATGATTTTGTTAGAGGGATTCTTATTAGCTATATTAGGCTATTTATTAGGAATTGGAATAAGTCACTTAGGAATGGAATTATTTTCGGGTTACTTAGCAGAAACTTACCACTACGACTTTACTGGTTGGATTTGGCTAAAAGAAGAGTGGTATATTTTAGCTGGGGCGATTGTTATTGGCATAATCTCTGCATTGTACCCTGCTATAAAAGCATATAGAACAGACATTTCACAAACATTATCAAATAAATAATTATGAAAAATATACTATTAACATTTGGACTACTTATTGGGCTATTGACTTCTACTTACAGTCAAACCATTATTACTTGGGAAGTAATGAAAGATGTTACTTTCGAGGAGGTCTTTTCTGAAGAGTTCCAAGGGTATTACAAGGTTCCAAAGTTTGGAAAAAAGATTTCATCACTGAACGGAAAAAAGGTTCAGATTAGAGGATATATTATCCCTGTAGATGTTATTCAAGACTATTATGTATTGTCGGCAAACCCATACAGCTCATGTTTCTTTTGTGGAGGAGCTGGACCAGAGTCAGTAATGGAAGTTCAGATTTCAGGAAAACATGAAGGGTTGAGAATGGATCAAATTATTACATTTGAAGGGAAATTAAGGTTAAATCCTGACGATATTTATCAGTTGAGTTACATTTTAGAAGATGCAATAGTGATTGAGTAAATCCATCACCTATATATCCAAAGTGATGGATTTTGACTTTTCATACCAGAAGAAGAAATAGACCAAATTTCAAAATGCGCTTCTGAAACATTTCCTAAATCAGCAGGAAGAAGCTTTCCTATTTTTTGTTTAATAGAAATAATATCTCCTTTTTTAACATAGAGACTTTCTAAGTTAGAATAAACTGTTCGGTAACTTCCATGACTGACCATAACAACCTTACCAGCACCAGGAATAACAAAAACACTAGTGACTTCTCCTCCAAAAACAGCTCTCACATTCGATCCTTTTTCAGTTGTAATATCTATTCCATTATTTTCTATATATGCTGTACTGACAACATCATGTTGTTGCTTCCCATAACGACCTGTTATTTCGCCCTTAAAAACTGGCCAAGGCAACTTCCCTTTATTTGACGCAAAGTTTTTTGACAATGCAGAGGTTTCAGGAGTAGAAACAAATCCTTTCGAATTATTCTTTTTAGCTACTGCAGCAATCTCATCTTCTATTGCTTTTCTGATGGCCCGAGCAATTTGCTTTCTTTTATTCTCCTGCTTCTGCAACTCTTGTTTTAACTTCCCTTCGTTCTGTTGCAGTTTATGTAATGAAGCTTGTTGGTTTTGTTTGTCTTTTAAAAAAAGCTCTTTTTCTTTTGCTTGAATCGTTACTAATTCTTTTTTAGACTCTTTTATTGCTCCGATTTCAACCGTTTTACTTTCTAACAAAGTCTTCGTTCGAATAATCCTTTCGACTTGCTTTTGTCTAAAATCAGTATATTGTTCAATGTATTTTAATCGGTGATATGCTTCTGTATAAGATTTAGCAGAAAAAATATAGAGCATTTTATAATCCTCATCTCTATTTTTAAATGCATACTGAAGCATTTTTG
Source organism: Flavobacteriales bacterium (assembly GCA_024635865.1). GTDB lineage: Bacteria > Bacteroidota > Bacteroidia > Flavobacteriales_D > Parvicellaceae > S010-51. The sequence goes on along the minus strand of JAGXIB010000191.1, from coordinate 6,359 downwards.
CATATTCTTCTTTTAGCTCTTTTAAGTTATTCTCTAACTGTTGGATTTCTTTTTGATTCTCTAATAAGTTATCATCTAATCGCTTCATCTGATAATTCATATTATCCATCAAAGATTCTCTATATGCAATTTGATGATTGATAATTGCCAACTCAGTCATTGTTAACTGTTCAGTCTTACGAGTTTGTTGAATTAAGTTTTTGGTGTCCGCTATTTTTTTCTTTAAATCTGCTTCCTGCTGCTTTAATTTTTTACTTCCTTGAGCCAAAAAACCACCAGAGTAAGAAAGTAGAAAAAACAATATTATAATACGTAACATCATTTTATTGTCATTGGTTGATAAGAGTCCGTTAACTTAAACGGCATGGTCTGGGGTTCGTTTATAATCACCTTACTATACTCTAAATCTAGTTGAACAGTATCATTAAGAGTTTCTAAAGAGATTGATGAAGAAAAAGGAAATACTCCTCCGCCCTCGATGTTTTGCCAATCTCCATACTCAACAGTTAAAGAGGCAGAATCTAATAATAAATCTACTCTAACTTTTTGGCATTTATAATTTCCTGGATTAATCCAACAACGATAAAGAATTTCCTTATGTTTATTGTAGCCTCTTTTAATCATTTTATCCAACTTCTTAATTTTATCAGAACTGAGCACATACAAACCATCATCAATTCCTGATTTATATTTAACAGAATCATAGTCAAAACCAATTGCATTTCCAGCAAAAAAGTCTTCTAATAATGAGTAGTCAACTTCTGTATTTAAAAACCTATTAACGGTATTGAAGTCATCAATATAATACTCTTTGTCTCCTATTTTCTTTAGGACTTTTATAGAGTCATGAGAAGTAACAGCTGTCATAATTTGGATTCCTTTCGATAAGTTAACCCAACTTGCACTATCTTTCCTTATTCTTAAATTTGCTTTTACAGTATTGTCCTCGCCTTTAAAAACAATCTTCGAGCTAGCTTTAGAGCGAATCCATTCGTATTCGAACTCATTATTTTTTAGTGAATCTACCAACTCTTTCCAGTTATAGTTCCTTAACTTTATTCCATCAACAGTTACTTTCTTTCCGCCACAAGATGCCACAGTAAAAACAACTATAAAAACAATTAGTATATGACACAATTTTTTCACTAAACTATTCGAACCAAAATTCATTCCTAACTTGCGAATATCTTAATATTTATCGAATCTTATTCATTAATCAAGGTATATTTTATAAACACTTAAATATGAATAGTAAATCAAACTCAATGTTAAAGTGTATGCATTTCGGACAGAGCGCGAAATAAATTATACTATATTTGTTTTCGTGAAGTTTTTAGTAATATTAATATCAATTTTAATCTCGACGCTAATTTTGGCTCAACCAGGAAATGACAACTGTACTTCCGCTACTATTCTTTGTGGTAATCAACCTACACTAGCAAATAATAACGGAGCAACAGTTTCTGCTTGTGCTGGTTGTTCTGATGGGAGTTCCGTTACAGGTAACTTTTGCTTTGCATTAAATAATACAACATGGTTTAAATTTACAACAAATGAAGTTGGAGGAGATGTTAATGTAGATTTTTCAAATATTAACTGCACCAATGATCCGACTTATGACAATGAGCTTCAAGCAGTAGTAATTTCAGCAAGTGTTCCCTGTGATGAATCTACATACACTCCTGTCTCTAATTGTATTTCGAATAGTGCCATTGATTTTACGCTAATCGCAACTGCACTAGACCCAAACACCACTTATTATATTCTAGTAGATGGTGACTTAAATGGCCCAGGAATAACAAATCCTTCAGAATGCTTTTTCAATATTACAACTACAGGTAATGGCGTAACAAACACTGTCTATGCTGGGGAAGATATTACAGTAGAAAATGGAGAATCCACTACTATAGAAGGCTCTGCTCCAGCTGGATTTGAATGGTCTCCTCCAAACTACTTATCAAACACAACTAGTTTAACAACTGTGTCAACACCTCAAGAAACAATAACTTATTACCTCTCATACACTGCAAGTAATGGTTGTATTTACCAAGATGAGATTACTGTTTCCGTTTTTGAACCTATAACGATCCCTAATACTATCACACCTAATAATGACGGCATTAATGATACTTGGAAAATTGGAAGAATAGATAATTACCCTGGAGCTGAAGTAACAGTCTATGATCGTTGGGGTCAAATTGTTTTTAACACAATTGGATATACCGACTCAAGAAGATGGGATGGATCTAGAGAAGGAAATAGACTTCCTTCAGGAACTTATTTTTACTCCATTGATTTAAAGACTGGGAGTGAGAACAACTTATTTTTTGGTCCAATTACAATCATCCATTAATGAAACTAAAGCTCTTTATACTCTTTATTGTTTTTGCTTTTTCAAAGCTAGTGGCTCAACAAGCTCCTCAATTTAGTCAATATATCTTTAATTACTACGCTATAAACCCAGCTATGGCTGGTAGTCAAGGTTGTTTAAACTTTTCAATAGGACATCGAAATCAATGGTTAAACTTAGAAGGAGCACCTAAAACTAGTTTTGGAAGTTTTAGTACTGAATTAAAGTTCAAACAAAGGCCAACAAATAGATCAAAACACGGAATAGGAATGTACCTTGAAAATGACGTAATCGGTCCTACAGCTAAAACTTCTATAAATTTAGCCTATGCCTTTCACCTTCCAATTACTAGAGAAATAAATGCCTCTTTTGGTATATTTGTTGGGTTACATCAGTTTAAACTAGATGCTTCAAAAATAGAATTAGCAGATGCAAATGACCCCTTAATTGGAGGTTCAAGTAACACATTACTAGTTCCTGACTTTTCTCCAGGGCTATTCCTAAGTCATAAGAACTGGTTTGCAGGATATAGCATTAAGCAATTAGCTAGAAACAAATGGAAAATAATAGGAACTAACGATTCTAGAAATAGGTGGCATCATTATGTTGTTGGTGGAAAAAGATTTGACATTGGAAGGATTAACTTAATTCCTTCGGCTATGCTAAAATATGCTGCCTTGTCTAAAGCTGCTTTAGACCTTAATTTAATTGCAGAATTAAATCGTTCATTCGATGTTGGAATTGGATGGAGAAATCAAGATCAAATTGGGGCGATGGTTAAAATTAAATTTGCCCGATTTTTCACCCTAGGCTATTCCTATGACTATACTATTTCTAACCTAAGGTTTGCTAGTTCTAATACACATGAAGTAATTATAGTTGTAAGTGCTTGTCCTCACAATAGAGGAGAAGTCTATCAATGTCCTATTTTCAATTAAACTAGACACTAAAAACAAGCTACTTGAATAAAAAATCTTACTTTTTTGAGAGTTAAACCAAAATTACTTAACTTTATCACCTTTGTATTAGCTGACAAACCTTATTAATATCAAATATTAAGTGAACAAATATTTAAACCTCTTATTAAGCTTTTTTTTTATTGGAGTCTCTTCTAATATTAGCTTTGGGCAAACTGGCCCTACTGCACCACTACCCCAATTTCACAAAAAAGACTTAAAAAACTCACCTTCTCTTCAGAAAGGAAATGCTGTAAGTTGTGGTACTTCTCCAAACCAATTCACAATTCAAATTGTATCAGACTCTAGTTATAACGGGTTTGATTTAAAATGCGCTGATGGATGCACAGGTTTTTACACCGTAAATGTTACTGGAGGAGTTGGTCCTTTTACTTTTGAATGGACAGGAGCTGGAGATGTATCAACAAAAACATTTCAATCTTGGACAAATGTATGTGATCAAAGTTCTATCCAGGTTTTCGTTACTGATGTGGGACAAGGAGTTACTTGCGCTGCTTCTCATAACTTAAATGTTCCTGACAGGCTAAGAACAATTAACTTTACATTAACTCCACCTACTTGTAACAATTCTTGTAATGGTGTTGCCACTCACTCGCCTGTTTTTGGAGTTCCTCCTTATAATTTTAATTGGACAAATGGAGAAACTACACAAAATGCTAGTGTATTATGTATCGGGACGACGACATTAACTATAACAGATTTAAACCAATGCCAGTTTGATACTACTCTTAACATTATTACTCCCCCCCCAATTTTCGCGAACATCAATATAAGTGAAGTAACCTGTAACAATGCATGTGATGGAATTTTAACAAGCAATCCTATTGGTGGAACAGGATCTCCTTATGTTTTTAACTGGACAAATACTAGTTCTGGAAGTTCAGTAAGTGGTGCTAATTCAGCAAATAACCTTTGTGAAAACACGACTTATAACCTTCGCCTTACAGACAATAGTGGATGTTTTATTGATACTGCTGTTACGATGGCAAATAAGATACCAATGACCATAACTACTGCTTCTAGTATTGACGCAACATGTATTAACAATTGTGATGGTCAAGTTACTTTAAGTGTAACTGGAGGCGTAGCTCCATACACAAATTTTGATTGGTACCAAGGTACTTTAGGCAACGGAACCTTACAATCCTTTTCTGGTCAGTCAGTTAATCAGTTATGTCCATTTACAAATTATTATGTTGTTGTCACAGATTCTGACGGATGCTCAGATAGTCTTCAAATAACTCAACTTGCTTCTCCCCCAGCAATAAACATTGGAGAAACGCATACAGACAATAGCTGTTTTGGAGATAACAGTGGGACGATAAACATCACCACAACTGGAGGCACCTCTTCTGGGACATACAGTTATTTTTGGAGCACTAACGATGGAGCTGGCTTAAACCCTAGTAATCAAAATCAGACTGGATTATCAGGTGGCACTTACCAAGTTTTAGTTACAGATGACGTTGGTTGTCAAGACTCTTTATCCATAATCATAGCAGAACCAACATCAATATTTGCAAATGGAATTCATACAGATCTCACTTGTTTTAACTTACAAGATGGTACAATTGATCTTACTACGACCGGTGGTGCCGGAGGATATACTTGGACTTGGACTAGTACTGATGTTAGCTTTACTGACCCTGGCACTGAAGATTTAAATGGTCTTGACTCTGGGTCATACTCAGTTAGAATAACAGACGTTAGTAATTGTTTCATTGATACAACCATTAACATTAGTAAACCAATAGAAATTTTCATTAACGGTACAGAAACTCCTATACTATGTAATAATGACAATAATGCTCAAATAACGATTAACCCAGTAAATGGCACTGGAACTTATAGCTTTGATTGGGACATAGACGGTAGTGGAGACTTTGATGATTTACAAAACCAATCTGGATTAAGCCCAAACACATACAACCTATCGGTTAGAGATGTAAACGGTTGTCAAAAAGATACTGCATTTATAATTGTAGATCCTGCTCCTTTAAGTATAACAAACTCTATCACTCAACCCAATTGCGGTCAATCAAATGGAGCTATAACTGTTATCGTCTCAGGAGGCTCTCCAACCTACAACTATTCTTGGGCAAATTCGAGTGGAACTAATGTTGGAACCCTAGCAACTGCTTCAGGATTACCTGCTGGTTGTTATGACTTAACAGTTACTGATGCCAACAGCTGTACTTTTACACAACAAATCTGTATCACCGACACTCCACTTCCAACCGCCACACTATCTCCAGTTGATGCTAGCTGTAATGGTGTTTGTGATGGATCAATAACGATTAATACTACTGGAGTAAGTACTCCTTATACTACTAACTGGTCTTCAACAGATCCTGGTTTTGTTGATCCTAGCACAGATAACCTTTTCACACTTTGTGCTGCAGATTACACCTTATTAATAACTGATGCTACAAACTGTACCTTTACTCAAACTGTAACCATTGCTGAACCTCCCATTATCTCAGTTACTGATGTTACACAACAAATCTCTTGTAGTAATGGTTCAGATGGGGCAATAAATATAACAGCTTCTGGTGGAACTGTTAGTGGAAGTTATAGTTATAGCTGGGTAGGAAGCAATTCATTCTCCAACACCTCCGAAGACATAACTGGATTATCTAATGGTAGTTATATAGTTACTATTACTGATGATAATAACTGTAGTATAAATGAAAGCTATTCAATTATTGATCCAACCCCAATAACAATTACAACATTAACAGTTAATTCTCAATGTAATAGTAATACAGGTAGTATTTCAGCTACTGTAAGTGGAGGAACCCCTGGTTATTCATTTAATTGGACAAATTCAAGTAATACTCCAATTGGAACGAACAGCTCGACATTAACTGGTCAACCAAGTGGAGTATATAACCTATTAGTTACTGATAACAATGGATGTACTGAAACATCTTCTGCTGCGATTTCAGACGACAATGGACCCACATTAACAATTGATAATTTTGGTGACGCTACATGTAACGCTTCCAGTGATGGTTTTATAAATATTACTG